>NZ_OY734020.1:1594065-1912878 GCF_963455295.1 Candidatus Thiodiazotropha sp. CDECU1 | reverse complement strand
ACAAGATTGATACCTTGTGGGACGACCTGCGCGAGCATGAGGATATACATGAGGCCATCCGTGGTCAGCTAAGTGATACGGCTGAAATGTTGGGTGTGGAGCCGAAGGCTGTCTTCCCCATCTCAGCACAGAAGGGTTTGCTGGCCAAGATCAAGAACGAGCCTGATCTGCTGGACAAGAGCGGTCTGCTGGATCTTGAAAACTATCTGGGACAGGACGTTCTGAATATCAAACAACAGATTGTTCTCGACACCATCAGTTCCGATGTTGGTCAGATGCTGGACAATAGCCGCAGTATGCTCTCCGGCAAGCTCAATGAGACCAAGTACCAGCTCGAGGAACTGGAGGAGTTAAGCGATAAAAGCGACGATGTCATCAACAATCTGATGGAGAAAACCCGCAGCGAACAGGCCCAATACCTTCGCGATGTGGAGACATTCCAACAGAGCCGCAAACAGCTTAAACAGCAAGCGGATCTTTTGTCAGAGATCCTCAGCCTGAGTCTGCTGGATGAAACCATCACCAAATGCAGAAAGGAGATGACCAACAGCTGGACCACGAGCGGAATGAAATCCTCAATGAAAAATCTGTTTGAGGAGACACGCCGCACCATGCTTCAAGTCGTCAATCAGAGCGAGCAGACGCGTAAGCTGATCCGTTCCATCTATCGTAAGTTTCAAAATGAGCATGGCTTTGCCGTTGTGCAGCCGAAGATGTTCTCCATTGTTAAGTACCGGGTAGAACTCGAGCTGTTGCATCAGGAGGCGGAGATCTTTCGCAATAGTCCGGTTACCGCGATGATGGAACAGAATTTTGTGGTAAAGCGCTTCTTCTCTGCACTTGTGAAACGTGCGCGGGATATCTTCCAGCGTGCTGACGTGGAGATCAATCAGTGGATCGTTAGCGCCCTTGAGCCCCTGGTGATACAGATCAAGGATCACAAGGAGATGATGGAGAAGCGGCTTAACAACCTGCAGAAGATTGGTCAATCACGCAACACCTTGCAATACCGCATCCTTGAATTGCAGGAGCAGTATACGGAACTGGCGCGCCAGTTGACCTCACTGCGGAACATGTCCAACCGGATCAGTAACAACCGTCCACTTCATCAGAGTCAGCGTCAGAAACCCAAGCTGGTGAAGCAGGGCGTCTCCTGAGGTCAGCCGCGGCCATCAATCGTAAGGTATTTTCTTATGATTAATGGTTATATAACTGTTTTTATTGGTTTTTTATAACCACCAAATAACCTCTGGCCAGCAGTTCCCCTGCACCTTCAAGAGCGATGATTTTCCCTTATCATATCCACTGATATCTTTAAGCTGTGGATCACCGCTTGCTGCTCAGCCGTCTTCAACCACTTCACCCAATCTCACGGATCGACTACACTGAAGCTACAACAAAGACCGGTCATGCAGATCGGCGACTAAATTAATCAGGAGGGGTTTGTTCATGACTTTTACCAAACACTTTTTTATCTTCATATCTCTATTCTTGCTGAGCACCACAGGTTGGGCGGAAAACAGCACTGCGATACCCGGCTTCACCATTCACCACAATGCCATCCCCAGTGCCTCACTGGAGCCCTCGGTAGCCAGGCAGTACGGTATTCAACGCAGCAAATACCGGGGCATGCTGAACGTAAGCGTGATCAAGTCTGTAGCGGGAACAATCGGTAAATCCGCCGAAGCTGTTATATTGGCCAAGGCCAACAATATACGCGGTCAGCTGATCAGTATTCCGATGCGAAAAATCATCGAAGGCGATGCCATCTACTACATTGGAGAGTTTCGTATCGCCGATCAGGAGAAACTCAACTTCGAGCTTCAGGTTCAACCTAAGGGTGAAACCCGTTACTACACAGCCAAGTTATCCCAGGAATTTTTTATCGACTAATTTTTTTTTGATTCGCTTCGTACACCACATTCTACTGCTATGGGCTGGGTAAACTCAGCCCATAGCAGGAAACTGGTTAGAGCTGTTACATGGCCCTCGCCAGGGTCACTATTCCAAACAGAATGACAACCAATCCTGCGGCTCGCCTGACGCGTATATCCTTCAGCCAGCGTGCAAGACTGCCAGCCAATATACCCATCGCGAACAGATTGGGTAAGGTACCGAGACCGAAGGCGAGCATCAGCCCTGCCCCCTTTGCCACACTCCCCGCGGACACCGTCCACACCAGCATGCTGTAAACCAATCCGCACGGAATCCAACCCCAAACCAATCCCAGAGCCCAGGCCTGGGCGGGTGTCTTTACCGGCAGTAACTTGCGGGCAAAGGGTTCAATCTTGCTCCAGAGCAGATTGCCCATGCGCTCGATTTTGGCTAATCCGGTCCACCATCCGCCCAGGTAGAGGCCGAGCAGAATCATAAAAACACCGGCAATCACCAACAACCCTTGCTGAGCGACATAGATTGGCACTGCATGGGTCAACAAAACACCCAGGCCACCCATGATCGCGCCGGCGACCACGTAACTGGTGACACGTCCCAGGTTATAGCCTAACTGATAGGGAAAGGTGTTGATCAGGCGACTTTGCACCGAGCTGGGAAGACCAAAGGTCAGCGCGCCGACAATGCCTCCACACATCCCGACACAGTGGCCACCGCCGAGCAATCCCACGACAAAAGCGGCCAGATAACTGCTTTGTTCTATCATTCATGCACCCTCAGTCGCAGCTTCTTGGTTTGGCGTGCGGCTAGGTGGCAGATAACGCATGGCCATAAGAATCAGGATCAACACGGGAATGCCCATGGAGGCAGTGATAAGAAAGAAATTCACATAACCCAAGCCATCCACCATGACACCGGAAAAACCACCGACAAACTTAGGCAGCAGGAGCATTACCGAACTGAAAAGTGCATATTGAGTCGCCGAATAGGAGACATTGGTAAGGCTTGAAAGATAGGCAATAAACGCCGAAGTGGCGAGTCCTGCGCTGAGGTTGTCCGCGGAGATCACCAGTGTCAGCATAGCCAGATTATGCCCGATACCGGCCAACCAGGCGAACAGCAGATTGGTGGATGCCGCTAAAATACCCCCCAATAACAGGATACGCATGACTCCCACACGGGTTACCATCATCCCTCCCAGAACAGCTCCCAACAGGGTCATGATCACCCCAAGTACATTGGCGACAATGGCAACCTCACGCTTGGTGAAACCCAGATCCACATAAAAGACGTTGGATATCACCCCCAACACCACATCCGAGATACGGTAAGTGGCGATCAGGGCCAATATCAGGATCGCATGCCAGCCATAGCGACGGATAAAATCGGCGAACGGGCTTATTACTGCCCCGTAGAACCACTCGCTGAAGCTACGCACTACTCCCGGCAGCCAATCTTGCTGTTCAATGATCCGGTCCACCACATCTTCCTGTTCCAGGGTGTCCGGGTTTGGGTGAACATCTGGCTCCTTTATCAGTAAAACAGTGATCACACCAACCAACATCAAGGTGGCCATGGCAAGATAGGCGAACATCCAGGCATTGAGGTAGTAGCCGGTTTCATTCGGACTCGCCCATTGTGCAATCGCCAGTGCACCACCACCACTGACAATCATCGCGATACGGTATCCAATCATGTAGTTGGCAGCCATGACCCCTTGCAATCTGACTGCCGCTCTTTCAATTCGATAGGCGTCGATAGCGATATCCTGGGTGGCCGATGAAAAGGCCACCAACAGCGCCAGCCAGGCAAAGCGATGCAATCCCTGAAGGGGATCGGAGAAGGCCAGCCCGCAGAGCCCGAAAATGACCGAGATTTGGGCCAACAGCATCCAGGCTCGACGACGTCCCAAACTGGCAGTAAGCCAGGGGATTTTCAGACGATCGACCAGTGGCGCCCAAGCCCATTTGAAACCGTACGCAAGTGCCACCCAACTGAGAAATCCGATCGTGGATCGATCGATGGCCGCCTCTCTCAGCCAGTACGAGAGGGTACCGAAGACAAGCAGCAGGGGCAGTCCCGCGGAAAAGCCGAGGAAAAGCATGCTGCGTGTCCCAGGCTGCCAATAGACTGCAAGCGTGTTGAACCAATTGGTTGACCTGTTGGTTGAATTCACCCGCACCTCGGAAGTAAAAATCGCCATTATAAGGGGCAATAGGACCCAAGTCCCCTGCCCCTTACAAAAAAAGGTCTGGGCTAAATCAGGTAATTATTGCGGAACAAAGCAATTCAGGCTGCAAATGGACGCGAATCACCACAAAAAAGCGCAAATGATAAAAAAGCGATTCTCAGAATCATATCATTGCCAACGGCTTGAACTGCCAATTGCCTCAGTATCACCATTGGCGGTGATTCGCGTCCTTTTGCGGTTTCACTGTTACTTCTTAGTCAAATCCAACAAAAAAAAGTACAATGCACGATCGCTTTCTACTGGTATCAATTCATGCAGGATTATCAACGGGAATTTTTAGACTTTGCCCTCGATGTGGGTGTATTGAGATTCGGTGAGTTCACCCTGAAATCGGGACGGGTCAGCCCCTATTTCTTCAATGCCGGACTGTTCAACAGTGGCGCCAGCCTGGCCCGCCTCGGGCGCTACTATGCCCAGGCAATCGTCGATTCAGGCATTGATTTCGATGTACTCTACGGCCCGGCTTACAAGGGTATCCCCTTGGCCGCCGTGACTGCCGCCGCACTCTACGACCAGCATGGTATCGACATCCCCTATGCCTTCAACCGTAAAGAGGCAAAGGATCATGGTGAGGGGGGCGTCATCGTCGGCCATGCCCTGGAAGGACGCGTCTTGATTATCGACGATGTCATATCCGCCGGCACCTCGGTGCGGGAATCGGTGGATATCATTCAATCACTCCAGGCCATACCCGCTGGTGTTGTCATCGCCCTCGACCGCCAGGAGCGGGGCCAGGGAGAGCGCTCGGCAATTCAGGAAGTGGAGAGCGACTACGGCATGCCTGTCAGCGCCATCGTACGTCTGGAACAGCTGATCGAATACCTGCAAGAGAGTGACGATAGCGGAGAATCCCTCAAGCGTATCCAATCCTATAGAGACCAATATGGTGTGGTTTAGCTTCAGCGGCGCGATCGGCTATTGATTAAAGTTGGTAGGCGCCTAGGACAAGATAAATACCCAAATATCATCCTACAACCAATTTGGTGCCAATCAACAGGGTAACCACCTCGAATCCCCGTTTGATCCAGCGATTGCCCTTGGCGATGGAGAGATGCGCCCCCAGGTAACCGCCGAGCAGCGAACCGATCAGCAGCACCGGTATCCAGGCCCAATAGATATCCCCCAGAATACCCAGCGTGATGGCGCCGCTTCCGTTCCAAAACACACCCACCAGTACCAGGGTGTGGGCCACTGCCCGCCGGTAGTCGAGACCGAACCATCGGACCAGCCAAAGGGTGACGAAGAGGCCTGTACCCGAGGTGAGGGAACCATTCAGGACACCAATCAGGAAAAGCCCGCCCCCCCCGATCAGAAACCCGCTTTTGTCCCTATGGATCGCTTGATACTCGATACCGAGTTTCGGGCTCAGGAAGGAGTAGATACCCAGACCCAGTGTCAACACCCCCAAGGCGACTTCTGCATGTCTGTCCGCCACCTGGAGTATCAGGCTGGCGCCTATCACCACGCCGGGTAGTCCCGCGAGCAGCATATAGATCACAAACTGGCGTTCCAATCCTCCCTCGCGCAGATGGCGCACCGTAGCCCCTATACCGAGGGCCACAGAGGCCACTTTATGGGTTGCGAGTGCCACCCCAAAGGGCAGTCCCAGAAAGATCAGTGCCGGCAACTGAACCAGTCCCGCCCCCCCTCCAGAGAAGGCTGAAAAGAGGTTAGCCAGAAGAGAAATCACAAAAAGGGTGAACTGTTCCACAAAGCAGCTATCTTATGAGGTAAGCCACGAAGTATAATCTATCTCTGGTACCATTTGACTTATAAACAGAGAATTCTGCCGGTATGCGTCTGAGAATCGTAACACTGATAGCCGTTATCACACTTTTCCTGCCACTCTCCAGCCAGGCTGGGAAGCTTTACAAATGGGTTGATGATAAAGGTCAAACCCACTATACCCAGACTCTCCCCCCCTCCGATGCCCACCGCGCCCGTTCCCAACTGGACGAACAGGGAATTATTGTCAACGAGGTGGATGCAGCCAAGACAGAAGAGGAACTGCGACAGGAAGCGGAGCAGGAGAGGTTGCGCCAGGAACAGCAGCGCCTGGTTGAAAAACAGCTGGCGCAGGATCGTGTCCTGTTACGCTCCTTCCGCAGCGAGGATGATATTCAGATGACCCGTGACGGTCAGCTGCAATCGGTGGACACTTCCATACGTGTCACCCAGGCAAACATAAAGCGCCTTAAATTGACCCTTGAGGAGATGCAGCAAGATGCGGCAAAAAGGGAGTTGAGTGGCCGTAAAGTCTCGAAAAAGATGCTTCAGGATATCGAAACAAAGCGCCAGGCCCTGGAAGATGCCTATCGCTCCATTATCGATCGGGAGCATGACAAAAACCGTATACGTCAATCCTTTGCCCGCGATCTGAAGCGATTCCGAGAGCTGAAAAAACTCGAACAATCCAATGATCCGATTCAGGAGGCCAGAGCGTCGTTCAGCACAGCCTTACAGAATGTCTACCACTGTCAAAGCGGGGATACTTGCGAAGGGCCCTGGAAAAGGGCCAAGGCCTATCTAAAAGCACACTCCACCACCCCAATAAAAATTGAAGGCGAAAATATCGTCATTACTGGTGAACCAGTAGAAGATGACGATATCAGTATTTCGGTTTCTCGCATCAACGATCGCAAGAAAGGTACCTTGGTAATATTTATGGATCTTCAGTGCAAGATCATTTCACTGCAAAAACGTCTGTGTAATAACGTTGAATTGATCAAAAGCATCAAACATGGATTTCGCAATGAGCTTGCGAAGGAAGGAAAACTATCCCAATCCCTGCCTTGAGAAGGCAGTGGAGATAGGGTCACATCGGCGAGTCAGGCACGCTGAAGAGTGCGCTCGACAACAGTTGCCATTGATCGTCCCACCGCTGCAGCGGTGATATCTTAAACCGACTGCGAAGATATTGATGCATCAATCCCTCCACGAAACTGATCATCATGTTTGCCGATACCGTACTGTCAGCAGTCAATACGATATCCCGGCGCATCTCCGCCTCTCTGAGAATCTGTTTGAGCTGGGTCTCAACCCGGTCAAAAAACTGTCCGACACGTACCATTAGCCGTTCCGTCTCACCCACCAGGGCGTCACCCAGCAACACCCGTGTAATACCGGGATTTCTCTCTGAAAAGGCTAACAATAGATAGAGCAACTGGGCACAACGGGGTTCGGCTTGGGATTGTTCCTTTAGGATCTGATTCACTCGGGCAAAGACACTCTCTTCCGCAAAGTCGATCAAGCCCTCAAACATCTTGGCCTTGCTGGCAAAATGACGATACAACGCAGCCTCAGAGACACCTACCGCTCTACCCAGGGATGCCGTGGTGATGCGACTGCCCGGGTTCTGTTCCAGTTCGCTTGCAAGCGCTTCCAGTATCAACTGCCGACGAGATCGCTTTTCTGTTGCCATTAGCGCCGCCGTATCAATGTACCTACACCTTCATCCGTGAAGAGTTCCAGTAGTACGGCATGGGGTACCCTGCCATCAATGATGTGCGAGGCGCTGACACCTGTTTTGACCGCCTCCAATGCGGTGGATATCTTAGGCAACATGCCGCCGTGAATCGTACCATCCCCTATCAACTCATCGACCCGTTCCGCGGTGAGACCGGTCAACAGACCGCCATCCTTATCCAGCAGTCCACGAGTATTGGTAAGAAGTATAAGCTTTTCTGCCTGCATCACCTCAGCTATCTTGCCGGCAACCAGGTCTGCATTGATATTGTATGAGTGGCCGTCCTTACCAATACCGATCGGAGCAATAACCGGGATAAAATCCCCGTGCACCAGCATATCCACTACACTGACATCGATACTTTCAACCTCGCCGACGTGGCCGATATCGATGATTTCAGGGACATCAAGTTCCGGCCCCCTACGACTGATCACCATTTTTTTGGCGTGGATCAGATCACCGTCCTTCCCGGTAAGTCCAACGGCTGAACCACCGGCCCGGTTAATCAGGCTGACAATATCCTTGTTTACCAATCCCCCAAGCACCATCTCAACCACATCCATGGTTTCACTATCGGTCACCCGCATACCTTGAACAAATTCTGAATCCTTACCCAACCTCTGCAGTAAGTTGCCGATTTGCGGACCGCCACCATGCACAACCACGGGATTGATCCCTACCAGTTTCATCAATACCACATCCATGGCGAAACTGTTCTTCAATCCTTCATCAACCATCGCGTTGCCACCATATTTGATCACCAGCGTTTTACCCCTAAAACGCTGGATATAGGGCAATGCGGATGTCAATACGTCGGCAACGTTATGTGCCTGCTCAGGGGATAAACTCATGTTTGTACTATCAGACCGCTAACAATTTAAGACAGGTCAGTCCACCGGGTACCACTCCTGGCAGTTCAGAAAGGTGGTTGCAGTTTGGGGTCGACCTTGGTAAGCATATCACGAAAGATCGACTGAACTTGTTCCAAATCCTCTTCGCTATTCGCTTCGAAGCGAAATAACAGCGCAGGAGAGGTATTGGATGCACGCACCAATCCCCATCCCTGCTCGAACTCCGCCCGAAGACCATCGATCTTAACCATTCTAGCACCAGGCAGATCAGGTAACTTTTCGATCACTGCCATCACCTCTTGTGCCTCCCCCTCTTCCATCGCCAAGGTGTACTCGGGGGTTGAAAGGCTTTCAGGAAGCTCGGCGAACACCTCTGCACTGGTGCGGTAATCGAGTGAGAGTATTTCAAGCAGGCGCGCACCTACGTAGATACCGTCATCGAAACCATACCATCGCTCGGCAAACAGTATATGACCACTGAACTCACCCGCCAGCAGCGCATGAGTCTCTTGCATCTTCGCTTTCATCATCGAATGCCCGCTCTTCCACATCAGCGGGCGCCCACCATTGGAGAGAACGATGTTGGCGAGATGGCGGGTACATTTAACGTCGTAGATGATGTCGCCACCCGGTTCGCGGGTCAGTATGTCAATAGCCAGATACATCAGCAGTCGATCCGGCCAAATCAATTTGCCGGATGAGTCAACCACGCCGATACGATCGCCGTCACCATCGAAGGCGATACCTAGCGCCGCTTGATGCTCGACGACTGCCCGTTGCAGATCCTGCATATTTTTTGGATCGCCGGGATCCGGGTGATGATTGGGAAAATCACCAGCGGGTGAGCAATAGAGTTCAACAACCTCACACCCCAACTGCCGATAGAGTTCGGGGGCTACTACAGATGCAGCGCCATTACCGCAATCAACCACGACCTTGAGCGGCTGCCCGAGCCGGGTATCGGAAATCACCCGCTCGATATAGTCGTTGACAACCTCTTGGGAATCGAAGGAACCTTCACCTTGCAGCAGTTGGCCGGCATCGATATGCCGCCGCAGATCCTGAATCTCATCCTGGCTAGGGCTGTTACCGCCGGTCACCATTTTGAGCCCGTTATATTGCAGGGGATTATGACTGCCGGTCACCATCACACCACACTCTGCATCCAACTCGTGCACGGCGTAGTAAAGCAGCGGTGTAGGCACCATACCGATATCGATCACATCGCGACCGCTCGCTTGCAATCCCTGTATCAAGGCACTCTGCAGGCGCTCACTGGAATTTCGCGTGTCGCGGGCGACCACTACCGACTGATACCCTTTCTCAAAGATCTCACTGCCATACCCTTGACCCAGCAGGGAAACAATCTCTTCGGTCAGGGTTTCACCTACAATGCCACGAATATCGTAGGCCCTGAATATCGCAGCGGGAATATCTACATGGGCACTGCCATCCAATGGTATATCCACTGGTGTTTTTGCCACCACTTCGTCGATATTGATACCCAAACCATTATCGCTGGCAGCCATGACCCGCTTCGATTTACTCTTCTCAACCTGAGATGAACGAAACTCCTTGATCTGATGCTCCATCACCTCCAAGGTAGATTGTAGATCGCCCAATTGCGCGGGTTGAACTCTGGGTGGGCGACCAACGACCAATGCCTCCACTAAGGACAGTATCGTCTGCTGGTCGCGCTTGAGGGCATTCGTCATCTGTTGGCTGAAACGAAGCAGAAAAAGCGCTGTGATTAAAAACAGAAGCAGGCCGGGTGCAACCAATAACAGGTTGTCCATCAGATTGAACTGAACACCTGTTCCACCCCAATAGGCAACCTGCCAGATTGATCCTTTGACTGGTACCACACCATCCGCTTTGGTGCCGGTGGCAGACTCGTCCCCCTTTCCGACAATGACCAGCGGGTCTTTGTCAGAAAGCGCCTGTTGCACCTCTATACGGCCAGGGAGATTCTCAACCCTGCGGATGAGATTTTTCAACATATCCAATGAATATGCGACATGAAGTACCCCGGCAACATCGCCGACCTGATCGGAGGTAATAGCACTGGCAATTGCGATATGCTGATGCGGCGTACCAGACTGATGCAACTCTGCAGGCAGTACAACATCACTCTTCTCTGCCTTTCTTAAAAGCAGCAAGGATGCATAGCCCATATTTGGCATCTCGCTCGTATCAGGCTCATTGTAATCTACGGGCAGTAGCCTTAGCTGCAACGCATCGGGAACCAGTCGCGCAAGTCTGGCTTGCTGGGCGGGTAATCCGCCCTCATCGAAAGCATTGAAAGAGTCCGCCAGGCCGGGTTGACGAGCCAAACCCTGGATCAGTGCCAAGCGTTGTTGCAGGTTGGACGAGATGGATCCGGCGAGTAACTGAGCTGTAGACTTTACCTGTTGCTTGTCGCTTGTCTGAGTGGAGGTCAGATTCTGATACACCAGGTAGGACCAGGCAATTGCCGTCAATACCAGAAGCGCTAGAACCCCCAGTAGCCAATAGCCGCGTATGGTGCGACCACCGCTCTGTAGATTATCCTTCTCCCCACCACGTTTTAGAAACCCCATAATATTTCCTGGATCAGGCTAGGTGTTCTGAAAATCCATTCAGTAACAACCATGTTGAATACAAATTATAAACTGCTTTAAAAAATTCCACTTATTCCAGGACAGCTGGTAAAAGTCTACTCAACATCCGATTGATTCGAATAGCAGGCACTTCAGTTCCATAGCGCGCTAGTTTTGTGCATCAATCCAGCATAACCCCAAACCTATAATCAGCGCTCTCCCTGGTACTGATTGAATATTGATACTTCAGTTGCGCGCATGGAATTGCTTTGCAATCCTTTCGGCGAGTCGTTGAGCCAAGTAGGATTTCTCCATCATCGGCAACTCCTCTCGACCATCCTGCCATAACAAGAGTAGTGCATTCTGGTCAGACTCAAATCCACCTACCCTGCTACCAACCCTATTCGCAGCTATCATATCCAACTGTTTGCGACGACGTTTTTCATCGGCATACTGCTCAACCTGGTCTGTCTCAGCAGCAAAGCCCACTGTGAATGGTGGATCATTTTTAGCCGCCACTTCAGCGAGTATATCGGGATTCTTCACAAGTTCCAGTGCTAGTATCTCTTTATTTTTCTTGATCTTATTGGAGGCAATGTGGTTCGGACGATAATCGGCGACTGCAGCAACAGCGATAAAAATATCACAATTATCAACATGCGCCATGACCGAGGAATACATTTCAGCTGCCGTTTCAACCTGAATAGTGGTGATTTTAGATGGTGAGGTAAGTGCTGTCGGACCGCTCACAAGGGTAACTTCAGCACCTAAATCACGCATCGATTCCGCCACTGCGTACCCCATCTTCCCCGAACTGCGATTTCCCACATAGCGCACGGGATCGATCGGTTCCCTGGTTGCGCCTGCCGTGATCAGCACCTTGACACCCTGCAGCGTACCCGGACTGAAATAGTTCTCTACAAGTTGGCATAATGCCTCGGGTTCCAACATTCGCCCCGGTCCAGTTTCACCACAGGCCTGCGCCCCATCATCCGGTCCCCAGCAGAGATAACCCCGTTGAATCAGACGTTGCAGATTATCCTGGGTTGCCGAATTCAGCCACATCTGCCGGTTCATCGCAGGCGCCAACACTATCTGAGTCTCGGTAGCCAGGCAGAGAGTTGCCAACAGGTCATTTGCCTGTCCTGTCGCAACACGGGCCATAAAATCCGCAGTGGCCGGTGCAATCATTACCAGGTCGGCCCAGCGTGCAAGTGAGATATGATCCATTGCCGCTTCCTGGGCTGGATCGAGAAGTTCGGTATAGACTGGATGCCCTGAAAGGGCCTGGAAGGTGAGCGGGGTGACAAACGCCTGTGCTGCCGGGGTCATGACCACACGCACTTCAGCCCCCGCAGATTGTAAGGCCCGCAGCAGCACCGCACTCTTATAGCAGGCAATACCACCGGTCACCCCTAACAGGATCTTTTTGTTTGCTAATCCAGACATCACGTCTCAATTATCCTGAGATGGGGTAAGAGTACCCCATGCACCTAAGAATGTTAACCAAGCTCCAATACATCGGATAATTTATCAACCCCTGTCACTTGCAGTCCCGGGATTGGCTGCTTGGGTAGATTCAGGCGTGGCACGACCGCATGCTTGAAGCCGTGTTTGGCCGCCTCGCGCAGGCGTTCCTGACCATTGGGTACCGGCCTGATCTCTCCCGTCAAACCCACTTCGCCAAAAACGACCAATCCCAGGTCGATGGGACGATTGCGAAAACTGGAGAGGGCCGCCATCAAAACGGCCAGGTCTGAAGCGGTCTCAGTGATGCGCACCCCACCAACCACATTCACATAGACGTCCTGATCGAACATCCCAATGCCGCAGTGGCGATGCAGCACCGCCAACAACATGGAGAGCCTGTTCTGTTCCAAACCCAGGGTTACCCGGCGTGGATTAGCCAACGGACTCTCATCAACCAGAACCTGAACTTCCACCAGCAGTGGACGCGTACCCTCGCGGGTGACCAGGATGATACTCCCCGGCACCGTTTCCGCCTGGCGTGAGAGGAAGATCGCCGAAGGATTGCTGACCTCCTTCAAGCCCTTATCTGTCATGGCGAAGACGCCCAGCTCATTGACTGCGCCGTAACGGTTTTTTATGGTGCGGATAAGACGAAACTGACTGCCCGCCTCGCCCTCGAAATAGAGTACGCTATCCACCATATGTTCCAACACCCGGGGACCCGCCAGGTTACCCTCCTTGGTGACATGTCCGACCAGAAATACCGCCGTCCCACAGCGCTTGGCGAAATGCACCAGTTGCGCAGCCGCCTCCCTCACTTGCGAGACAGACCCGGGCGCCGATTGCAATAACTCGGTATACATGGTCTGGATCGAGTCCACCACCAACACCTGAGGACGCTCCCGCTGCGCAGCGGCGATGATCCTTTCGACACAGGTCTCGGGTAACAGCCGCAACTTTTCCGCGGACAGCCCCAGGCGCTTGGCACGCAACGAAAGCTGACGCGGCGACTCCTCCCCCGAAACATAGAGGGTGCACATGGATTCGGACAGACGTGCCAGGGTCTGAATCAACAGGGTCGATTTCCCGATACCTGGATCGCCACCAATCAGGACCACGGAGCCTTCGACAAGTCCACCCCCCAAAACCCGGTCGAGTTCCGAACTCCCGGTGGACGATCGCAGCTCCTGCTCACCCTCCACATCGGTCAGGCTCAGGATCTGTGTCGATGTCTCTCCGGTGTAACCGCTATAGCGACTGTTCGCAGCTGAGACAGGTGCGGCAAGACTCTCTTCCAGGGAGTTCCAGGCTTGACACTCTGAACACTGCCCAGCCCACTTTGGAAAGCTCGCGCCACAATCCCGGCAGACATAGAATGATTTCGCCTGACGCTTGCTACCTTGAGCCATCAGCCCACCTCATCTGCGTCTATGTTTATGTCGACGAACTCAACCCGCCGTTTGACACCACACAGCAATTCGTAAGCAATGGTTCCCGCGGCGGCGGCAATCTCTTCAACCGGCAGTCCCCTGCCCCAGAGTACGGCCCTGTCTCCCACCTTCACGCTGGGCAGATCCCGTGCATCGACACAGATCATATCCATGGATACCCGACCTATCAGGGGCAGGCGCTTTCCCGACACCAGTACGGGGGTGCCAGCGGGGGCATGGCGGGGATAGCCATCACCATAGCCAATTGCGATTACCGCCAAGGGCATTGCCGTCGGGCAAGTGAAGGTACCGCCGTAGCCGACACGCTCACCGGCCTGGCAGTGTTTGACAGCAATCACACGGCTCTGCAGGGTCATCACCGGCAGCAGATCTTCATCACCGGCTGTTGAATCGATGAATGGCGATACGCCGTACAGCATGATCCCCGGACGCACCCAATCCATCAGTGATCCGGGATGACCCAAAAGACCAGCTGAATTGGCAATGGAACAGGCATTGAAGCAACTAAGATCGAGTGACTCGAACAGGCTGCACTGGGCCCCGGTGGCGGGATCATTTCTGTCATCCGCGTTTGCCAGATGGGTCATCAGGTTAATCCCGGCAACTGCAGGATTCGCCTGCAATGCAGTAACCACAGCGCCGATTTCTTGCGCCGTGAAACCCAACCTGTGCATGCCGGTATCGAGCTTGATCCAAAGCTTCAAGGATTGTCGCTTTAGCCCTGTCTTCTCCAGGATCTTCAGCTGCGAAATATGATGCAGCACGATCTCAAGTCTCGCCTCGGCAGCCTGCTTGTATTCAGCCTCGCTATAACAACCACCCAGCACCAGGATGGGTTGGGTGATCACCGCACTACGCAGCGCCATGGCCTCACCGAGTCGCGCCACAGCCAAGCCATCGGCCTGGGCAAGGGTGGGGGCGACACGCAGCATGCCATGGCCATAACCATCCGCCTTGATCACGGCCCATACCTTGCGATCCTTCGCGGCTGCTTTTGCCCGCTTCAGGTTATGACCAAGGGCCGCGTGGTCGATTCTGGCCTGAGGGGCATACCCCATCAATAACCCTCGTCTGCATAAATATCGTCAGTGTAATTTTCAAATTTGGTGTATTTGCCAAGAAAGGTCAGACGGGTGGTGCCAATCGGTCCGTTACGCTGCTTACCGATAATAATCTCGGCGATGCCCTTATCCGGGCTATCCTCGTTATATACCTCATCCCGATAGATAAAGACGATGAGATCCGCATCCTGCTCGATGGCACCTGATTCACGCAGATCGGACATGATGGGGCGTTTATTGGTGCGTTGCTCGAGACTTCGATTGAGCTGGGAGAGTGCAATCACCGGCACATCCAACTCTTTGGCCAAGGCCTTGAGTGAGCGGGATATGGCGGATATCTCATTGGTACGATTCTCCCCTTCACCCGGGGCCTGCATCAATTGCAGATAGTCGATGACGATCAGACCCAGATCGCTATGCTCACGCTTGAGGCGCCGTGCACGGGCACGCACCTCCGTTGGAGACAAGGCCGGTGTATCATCGATGAAGAGAGAAGTCTCCGCCAACATGCTAACCGCCGATGAGAGCCGCGGCCACTCATCATCATCGAGTTTTCCCGTGCGTACCCGGAGCTGATCGATACGTCCCAGGGAAGACATCATACGCATCGCCAATGCATCCCCCGGCATCTCCATGCTGAATACCGCCACCGGTTTGCCCCCTTGAATGGCCACATTCTCTGCAATATTCATTGCAAAGGTGGTTTTACCCATGGAGGGACGTCCCGCGACGATGATCAGATCAGCATGCTGCAGACCGGAGGTCATCTGGTCGAAATCGGTGAAACCGGTGCCGAGTCCGGTGATCGGTTCATCCTGCTGGAAGAGTGTCTCTATCCTGTCCACCGCCTTGGTCAGGAGGGACTTGATCGGGGCGAATCCACCCTTCCCTTTTGTGGTCTGCTCGGCGATCTCGAAGACCTTGCGCTCGGCATTGTCGAGTAGCTCTTCCGCTTTCCTGCCCAGTGGATGAAACGCGCTGTCCGAGATATCCGTACCCACAGAGATCAGTTGCCGCATCACGGAATACTCGCGGACTATACTGGCGTAGGATTTGATGTTGGCCGCGCTGGGAGTCTCTTCCACCAGGCGAACCAGATAGGGGAGTCCGCCGCCGTCTTCAAGGGCCTCTTTACGTTCCAGGTGCTCTGCCAGGGTCACCACGTCGAATGGCTGACTCTCTTCGGCCTGGGCGGAGATGGCGTTAAAAATCAGGCGGTGCTCCTTGCGGTAGAAATCACTCTCCACAACCTGGTCCGCCACCTTGTCCCAACTGGCATTATCCAGCATTAGTCCACCCAATACCGACTGTTCCGCTTGAATCGAGTGCGGCGGTACCTTGATGGCACGAGTATCGTGATCCGGATAGGGTGGTAGCTCTTCAGGATAGGCGGTTTCTGACATCAATTTTGATCTACGGATGAGGTGGTGCGAATTTGCCGAATCGACCTGTAAGGATACGGGATTGCGCTGACCTAGGAAAGCTGATGCAGCAACAAAGCCGCTCTGAGCAAAAACTGCAAAAATGGGAAAATTAGTCGCTAACGGACGCCAACGACAGTAAATGAACGTAAAAAAGCTGTCAGGGTGCGGCAAGCCGCACCCTACAACTCAAGCGAAGTTGACCTGCTGCTGTTTAAGCTTCAGGAACAATCGTCAGTTTGATTTTGGCATTCACGTCGGCGTGTAGATGCAGATCGACCTCATACTCACCTGCAACACGGAATGCACCGTTTGGCAATAACACCTCTTTTTTAGCCAGCTCAACACCGGCTTCAGCAACGATCTTAGAGATATCAGCAGTACCTACCGAACCGAACAGACGCCCTTCCTCACCTGCCTTACAGGTAATTGAGACCTCTAACCCATCCAGCTTGGCTTGACGCGCCTCCGCAACCTTCAGCTTTTCAGCCGCATCTTTCTCCAGTTCAGCCCGGCGTTCCTCGAAGATCTTCACATTATCTTCTGTCGCCGGCACAGCTTTACCTGAAGGAATCAGGAAGTTGCGGCCATAGCCACTCTTCACGTTCACCTTTTCACCCAGATCACCCAGGTTATCCACTTTCTGCAATAGAATAATTTCCATTGTAACCACCTTTCTATAGGTCAAATCATCGGTTGCCGGGTGCCTTCAATGCCACACCAGCAACCTGTTCTTACCCGCGCTGTTTGAAGCGGGCTCGAAAATTTATCCAAACATCCATCAGACCGATACTGGTTAAAACCATCACCATCTGTGGCATGAACATAATCAGCATTATGTAGACCAATACCAACCAGAGTTGCGCCGATTTCATTCCCTTGAACACACCGTGAGCAACCGCCAAGCCCTGTAAAAACAGCACCCCCAGGAACACCGCACCCACGCAGTTGAGCAGGGCTGGTACATTCCCGGCGGGCATGAGCAAGAGCGATAAGGCCAATGCCCCAACCGCGCCGACCATCCAATGTACCCGCAGTTGATGGAACTCCTTGGAGAATCCACCCGGGTTGTACAATCTTGCCTGCCACCAGCGAGCGAGATAGAGGCTGGCTGTCAACTGCAGCATATAGACCACAGAGACTGCCCCGCACATCACCACCGATAGCTGCGCAACCAGTTGATCTCCCTGAGACTGATCCAACAACCCGCTGTCCACAAAGCGTTTTCCAAGGGGCTGCAGATACTCCTGCCAAAACAACGCAGGCTCACTCAGGACCATGTACTGTATCAACACCACCAACAGGCCAAATCCAATTGCCAGCTGTGTCGTTAACGCCAGTGACTTGGTGTTGCGTAACGCCATGCCAAGCATGGCGATCGGCATCCAAAGCACCAGCAAGACACCCACTGCCGGTAACGGATTAGAGACAATCACCACCATCAACAAGGCTATGGCCAATGTGGATAGAAGTAATGTTTTAATCCCGGCTGATGCCCCCTGACGCAGGAACACCAATCCTACGCAGGCGCTGCCTACAATGCCGATCAACGGAAATATCAGAGACAGCATAGTCAGGGCAGTGGTAGCCATTGCTGACTGGGACGGCCCACGCATCACAAAGGATGCCAATGCTTTCATGTTCCGCTACTCCGGCAGGTATGAGTCCCCCTTAGTGCTGATCGGTATAGGGCAGTAGTGCCAGATAGCGTGCCCGCTTGATAGCAGTCGCAAGCTGTCGTTGATACTTTGCCTTGGTACCGGTAATCCGGCTGGGAACGATCTTGCCACTCTCACTGACATAGGCCTTGAGAAGATTCAAATCCTTGTAATCGATCTCGCTGATGCCCTCCGCAGTAAAGCGGCAATATTTCTTACGTCGGAAAAAACGTGCCATTTGTATACCTCTCAATCCACTCGATTAACATCGTCCGAAGATTCGCTTGCTTCCGTGGCTGCTGCGGGAATCTCTTCCTCTTCCACACCCACTTCATCTTCCTCTTCCGCATCAGCATTAGCATCAGCATCCATTGCATCATCCCGGTCTCGGGATGATCCGCGCTCTCTCTCTTCCTCTTCCTGGGACTTGGCCAGTTGAGAGACTTCGGTAAGCGCCTCATCGCGGCGGATGACCAAGTTGCGAATCACGGCATCGTTGAAACGAAAGGCGCTCTCCAGTTCGGCCAGTGCCTCGGCGTTACACTCGATGTTCATCAGCACATAGTGTGCCTTGTGGATTTTATTGATGGGATAGGCCAGCTGACGGCGGCCCCAATCTTCCAGACGGTGGATCGTACCACCCTTGGTCTCGATACCCGAACGATAACGCTCGATCATAGCGGGTACCTGTTCACTCTGGTCCGGATGAACCAGGAACACAACTTCATAGTGCCTCATTGTCTCTCCTTTCGGGTTAGGCAGCCTCCCGCATCTGCGGTAAGGCAAGGAGTGATGCCCGGTCGATTCGCTAGGTCGTCGTTGCTGACGTCAACAGCGGCAGTCGGGCACCGGGAAGCGGCGGATTCTACCGATTTGAGGGGAAATCTGCAACTGGCGGAAAAATAGCCCTAAAAATCTGCCTGCACACCGAGAAAGGCGCCGTCGAAATCCCAATCGGTGTAGATTCCGTCCAGATCATCCAGTTCCAGGGAGATACGGTGATAGCCTCCCTTGAGGCTGATATCCACCGCCAGACTCTCGACCAGTTTGAAGGCGATCCCCGCCGTATAGTCTTGCAAGGTATGATCACCCAGACTCAAGAGGCTCAGATCACCGAACAGGGAGACGCGGCTGGCAGGAATCCCCACCTGGAGCGCCCCGTGAAACATCGGCACATAACCGTCAAAGGTCTCGCTGGCACGCAGACCATTGCTCTCAACCTCGATGTCGCCATCCAGGTATTTGACATTCAATCCCAGATCGAAAGATACCGTATCGTTGTCAAAGATCTCGTAATAGAAAATAAAATCTGTGTTTTGCGCCTCGAAATCAACATTCACATCGATGCCGGCGGGAAATGTAGTATCCGAGTAGTCGAAATTCTCCGACAGGCGCTGATCACCGGAAGAGCTGAGATCATTGGTCCTGACCTTGAAGTTGGGAACCAATGGCAAGGGGTGTTCAAATGCCAGGGTCAGGATGGCATTGCGTTCACTATCGAGATCGAATGACTGCTGATCGCTGCTATCTGCAAAGGAACCGGAGGAATCCATGTTCCAGAAATCCACATCAGCAGTCATGCCTAATACGCTATCGGCATGGAGAGGCATGTTCATCAAACCGGTCAGCAGTGACACGCAGGCTAATTTTCTGATCACGATAGTCTCCTCAATACCTTAAACAGGCAATCCTTCGGATTGATTCAAACGTTACCACGCTGACGAACCGCTTCATAGAGAGAGATGCCACAGGCTACGGAAACATTGAGGCTCTCCACACTTCCCGCCATTGGCAGCTTAACCAGCAGATCACACTGCTCCCTGGTCAGTCTGCGTAATCCCTTGCCCTCGCCTCCCATGACGATCGCCAAGGCACCACACAGATCGATCTCATACAGCGTTTGGGTGGCCTCGCCCGCGGTACCGATCAGCCAGACACCCTCGGCCTTGAGCCACTTCAGGGTGCGGGCCAGGTTGGCCACCTGGATGAAGGGAACCGTTTCCGCGGCCCCGCTCGCCACCTTTCTGACCGTAGCCGTCAGTGCCACTGAGCGATCCCTGGGAGCGACAATCGCATCCACGCCTGCGCCATCGGCACTCCTTAGACAGGCCCCTAAATTGTGCGGATCCTGGACCCCGTCTAGGATCAGCAGAAATGGCTGTTTCTCTAACCTTTTCAGTAACGCCTTCAGGTAGGGCTCATCCTGTGTCTGCCGTTGCCGAACACGCAACGCCACACCCTGATGCTTCTCTCCATGCACCCGTTCATCCAACACCCTGCCTGGAATGCGTTGACATGGGATACCGGCTGTTTCGGCCAGCCCAAGGATCTCTTTAATTCGACCATCCTGTCGTTTGCTGTCCACCAGCAGCTCTTCCGCCCCATCCTTACGCTGGAGTGCTGATTTTACGGCATGCAGACCCAGCACCCATGTCTGATCATCAGACATCAGTGTTTCTTCGAAGTGGATTTAGATCGTTTTCTCCGTTGCTTCTTTTTACCAGACCTTTTCTCCTTGCCGGACGCCTTGGCTTTACTCGCCTTTGAGCTGCCTGGACCGCTCTCGGAACGACGTGATTTTCTTTTCTTGCCAGTGGTCTGGCCCCCTCCATCGGCGGGCACGAAGTCGATCTTGCGGTCATCCAGGTTGACCTTGGCCACGACGATGGTCAGGGGATCACCCAATCGCAATACCCTGCCGGTACGCTCACCGGTCAGACGGTGCCCCACCGGGTCGTAGTGATAGTAGTCATTTTGGAGTGCTGTAATATGCACCAGGCCGTCAACATAGATCTCTTCCAGCTCCACGAAGACACCAAACGAGTTGACGCTGGTGATAATCCCATTGAAGGTCTCGCCAACCTTGTCCTGCATATATTCGCACTTCAGCCAATCGAGGGCGTCCCGGGTCGCCTCATCCGCTTTGCGTTCCGTGCTCGAGCAGTGTTCACCCAGGGCTTGAAGCTCCGCCTTGGTGTAGTCGAAGTCGTCCGCGCTACCCCGGTTTATGGCATGTTTAAGCGCACGGTGGACAATCAGATCGGGGTAACGTCGTATCGGCGAGGTAAAGTGGGTGTAGGCCTGGTAAGAGAGACCGAAATGACCCACGTTATCCGAACTGTAGAGTGCTTGTGAGAGAGAGCGCAGCAATACTGTCTGGATAAGATGCCTGTCCGCCCGCCCTTTGATCTGATCGAGCAGAATCGCATAGTCGGCTGCCTTGGGTTTCTTGCCCCCGGGGAGACTCAACCCCAGTTCACCCAGAAACTCCCTCAGATCGGTCAGCTTCTCATCCGCAGGACCTTCATGGATACGATACAGCGCCGGCTGCTTTTTACGTAACAGGAAACGCGCCGCCGCCACGTTCGCCGCCAGCATACACTCCTCGATGATGCGGTGTGCATCGTTGCGCACTACCGGCACGATTCTCTCGACACGCTTCATCTCATTGAATTCAATCCGTGTCTCGGTGGTATCGAAATCGATGGCGCCTCGCATGGCCCGCTGTTCCAGAAGCACCTGGTAGAGTTGATTCAGATGCTGCAGATGAGGCAGTATTTTCGCGTGTTGCTTACCCAGCCTGGCATCACCCTCGAGCATTGCCGCCACATCATCGTAGATCAGTCGCGCATGGGAGCGCATCACAGCCGGATAAAACTTCGACCTTGTCACTTTTCCGCTGGTATCGATGAACAGCTCGCAGGTCATACACAGCCGGTCTACCTGTGGATTGATGGAGCAGAGGCCATTCGACAACAATTCCGGCAGCATGGGGATGACCCGATCAGGAAAATAGACCGAATTTCCCCTGATTCGCGCCTCACTGTCCAGGGCACTGCCCGGTTCCACGTAGTGAGAGACATCAGCGATGCAGACAAGCAGGCGCCACCCTTTCGGTTTTGGTTCGCAGTAGACCGCGTCGTCGAAATCCCTGGCATCTGCGCCATCGATGGTCACCAGCGGTAGCTTACGTAAATCGACCCTGTCCTTCTTATCCGTCTCTGCCACTTCAGATTTGATAGTACCGATCTGTTGTTCCACCTCATCCGGCCAATCGATCGGTATGCTGTGGGTGCGAATGGCGATATCGGTCTCCATGCCCGGCCCCAGATGATCGCCCAGAACCTCTGTGATGCGGCCAATGGGGGGAGTACGTTTGGTGGGTTGATCCAGAATCTCGGCCACCACCATCTGTCCCTGCCTGGCGTTACCGATCTCGTTGCTCGGGATGACCACATCCTTGCTCAGGCGTTTGGAATCGGGCACCACGAAACCCACACCTGTCTCCATATAGAGGCGACCAGCGACATTGCGGGTGTTACGTTCCAATACCTCTACCACCGCCCCTTCCAGACGATTGCGACGATCCATGCCGGTCACCCTGACCACGGCCCGGTCGTCGTGAAATACAGAACGCATCTCCTTGAAGGAGAGATAGAGATCGTCACCGCCATCATCAGGCCTGAGAAAACCGAATCCATCCGCATGCCCGATAACCCGCCCGACGATCAGGTCGCGCTTGTTGACCAGGCAGTAGTTGTCATTCCGGTTACACACCAGCTGCCCGTCCCGCTGCATTGCGCGCAAGCGACGGCGCAGCGCTTCCAGCTGCTCTTCCGACGCAAGGTCAAGGCGATCGGCAAGGGATGACATATCCATCGGGACACCCTCTGTTTCCAGGGTCTCCATGATGAACTCACGACTTGGGATCGGATTCTCGTACTTACGTGCCTCGCGGGCACGATGGGGATCTTTCCCGCTGGATCGTCTGCTGCTTTTTTTGTTTGCCACTTAATTATCTATTCTGATTGCATTGAAAATCGGATTTTAACATTTAACCGTTTAAACCCCCATGGCTTATCTCACCTAATCTACAGTGTGATTGGATTTATTCCATCAATACCAGCAAACTTGCCCCTAAATGAATATCCACACGCTGCAGATCATCCTCATATTACTCGGGGTCGCGGTAATAACAGTGACCCTGTTCAAGCGTCTGCACCTACCACCCATACTCGGCTATCTAATAGTCGGGATCCTGGTCGGTCCCTTCGGCTCAGGTGTGATCGCTTCCAATGAGGAGACCCAGTTTCTGGCAGAGTTCGGGGTTGTGTTTCTGTTGTTTGCCATCGGACTGGAATTTTCCCTGCCACAGATGATCGCCATGAAAGGTGCTGTATTCGGTCTCGGTGGCAGTCAGGTATTGCTCACGGCACTGATTGCCGGCGGCATAGCCTGGCTGCTGGGACTCGAATTGGCAGCCGCGGTGATTACCGGCGCAATCCTGGCCCTCTCCTCAACCGCCATCGTCATCAAACAGCTCTCAGAGCAGGTTGAGCTGAATACCGGGCATGGTCGGGTGGGGGTCAGTATCCTGCTGTTCCAGGATCTGGCGGTAATCCCGTTGCTGGTTGTCATTCCGATCCTGGTCAGCGATGCGGAGCAGGGTTTGCTGATACCCCTCTCCTGGGCCCTATTCAAGGCCTCAGTGGTATTTGCCGTGATCATGGCGATTGGTCACTGGGCCTTGCGCCCCCTGTTTCATGAGATCGCCCGCGCCCGTTCAGCCGAACTCTTCACCCTGACAGTTCTCCTGGTATCCCTGGCCGCTGCCTGGTTGACCCATGAGGCCGGGCTCTCTCTTGCCCTGGGCGCCTTCCTGGCTGGCATGATGTTGGGTGAGACCGAGTATCGTCATCAGATCGAGGCCGATATCCGCCCATTTCAGGATGTCCTGCTGGGGCTCTTCTTCGTCACCGTGGGGATGCGGGTCGATCTCATGTCCCTGTTACCCCAACTTCACTGGGTATTCATTATCGCTGCTGCCTTGATCGCAGCCAAAGCCAGCATAATCCTGCTGCTGGTGCGTCAAACCAAGCGTTCCCTGGCAACCGCATTCCGCTCAGGACTGTTATTGGCACAAGGTGGTGAATTCGGATTCGTACTGCTGGATCTGTCCCTGCAATCCTCTCTGATCCCTGGAGAAGCGGGACAGATGTTGTTTGCCGCCATCATCATCAGCATGGCGATCTCACCGTTTCTGATTCGCTATAACGGCAAGCTGACTGAGAAATTCTGTAATTTACACCCCTCTGACCAGGATTTTGTCATCACCCAGGACCTGGAGCATGAAGCCGAAGGAATGGATCAGCATGTCATCATCTGCGGCTATGGTCGCATCGGTCAGAATCTCGGCCGACTCCTGGATCACGAGGGTTTCCCCTATGTGGCCCTGGACCTGGATCCCACAGTAGTCAGAGAGGCCCATGAGGCGGGTGAACCGGTCCATTTCGGAGACGCCACCCGTCATGAGATCATGCACGCGGCCGGTATTGAACGGGCCGGTGTAGTGGTGATCACCATTGAGGACCACGCCACAGCACTACAGATCCTGCATCACATCCGTAAACTGATCCCTGAACTACCCGTCCTGGTACGTACCAAAGACGACACCCATTTGGAGGAACTGGAAGCAGCAGGCGCAGCCGAGGTTATGCCGGAGGCGGTGGAGGCCAGCCTGATGATGGGCGGGCAGCTCCTGCTGCTGCTGAAGGTGCCGGGTTCCCGCATCCTCAAGATCATGCGTGAGATCCGTGAAAACCACTACAAACTGCTGCGGGATTTCTACCACGGCGAAGAGGCCATCGATATCGAGCACGACGAGGGCTTTCAGGAACGCCTGCATACCGTCACCCTGCCTGAACGCGCCTTCGCGGTGGGCCACACCATACAGGACCTGCACCTGTGGGATTGGGATGTAAGTGTCACCGCGGTACGCCGCGGCGGCATCAGGGGCGAGGCACCGGAACCCGAGACACGACTGCAGGCAGGGGATGTGCTGGTGCTGGCCGGTACCCCACACCATTTGGAGCATGCGGAGGGGCTGCTTTTATATGGCCTCTAGTTGCGTTGATCGCTACTCCGGCCGCATGTGCGGAAACAGCAGTACATCACGGATCGAGGGGGAGTCGGTGAGCAGCATCACCAGCCGGTCTATGCCTATCCCCTCGCCGGCGGTAGGGGGCATGCCGTGCTCAAGGGCCCGCACATAGTCGGCATCGTAGTGCATCGCTTCATCGTCCCCGGCCTCCTTCTCCTCCACCTGTTGGCGAAAACGCTCGGCCTGATCCTCCGCATCGTTGAGCTCGGAAAAGCCGTTAGCGATCTCGCGGCCACCGACGAAAAACTCGAACCGGTCGGTGACGAAAGGATCGTCGTCGTTGCGTCTCGCCAGGGGTGAGACCTCGGTGGGATAGGCGGTGATGAAGGTGGGATTCATCAAGCGATGTTCCACACTCTTTTCGAATATCTCGATCTGTATCTTGCCAAGCCCATAGCTGGGCTTGAGGGGGATCTCCATCCTCTCGGCTATGCCCCGGGCCTGGGCCTCATCATCCAGCATCTGCGTAGTGATCTCCTGGTTGAAATGGCAGATTGACTCCTTGACCGTCATGCGCTGGAAGGGGCTGGCAAAATCGTAACGCTCTCCCTGGTAGGAGACCTCGGCGCTTCCCAATACCTCCTGACATAGCCCCCGCAGCATCGCCTCGGTCAAATCCATCAGATCGTTGTAGTCGGCATAGGCTTCGTAGAACTCCAGCATGGTGAATTCGGGATTGTGGCGGGTGGAGAGCCCTTCGTTACGGAAGTTGCGGTTGATCTCGTAGACCCTTTCGAATCCCCCCACCACCAAGCGTTTCAGATAGAGCTCCGGGGCGATACGCAGAAACATATCCATATCCAGGGCGTTGTGACGGGTAGCAAAAGGTCTTGCGGTGGCGCCGCCGGGTATCACCTGCATCATCGGTGTCTCCACTTCCAGGAAACCGCGCTGATCGAGAAAGTTGCGAATGAACTGCACGATACGGGTGCGTAACTGAAAGGTATTCCGCGACGCCTCGTTCATGATCAGGTCGACATAGCGCTGACGATAGCGAAGCTCCTGATCGGAGAGGCCGTGAAACTTTTCCGGCAGTGGGCGCAGCGCCTTGGTCAACAAGCGCAGATTGTCGACCTTCACCGAAAGCTCACCGGTTTTGGTCTTGAACAGCACCCCTTCGGCACCGATGATGTCACCGATATCCCACTTCTTGAATTGGCTGTTATAGACACCTTCTTCGAGTGAGTCTCGCTGCACGAAGAGCTGCATGCGTCCCGACATATCCTGAAGATGGGCAAAGCTCGCCTTGCCCATGACCCGCCGGCTCATCATGCGACCGGCTAATTTGACCCGCAGTCCCGAACCCTCCAGCTCCTCACCCGACTTCTCCCCATACTCGGCATGTAACTCTCCGGCCATGCTGTTGCGGCGGAAATCGTTGGGAAAGGCATTCCCGCTGTCGCGCATCTGTTGCAGCTTGTCACGACGCTGGGCAATCAGCTTGTTTTCGTCCTGGGTCTCGTCATTCATGGTCTAATCAACTCAAATATTTACTGATTTCAAACTTTCTTAAGATCGGTCTGCGGACATTTTCAAGTGGCGGTGGTCAAGTGGTTACACCCCGCTTTTGAGGCTCGCCTCGATAAACATGTCGAGTCCACCATCGAGCACCGCCTGGGTATTACCTGTCTCAACGCCGGTGCGCAGATCCTTGATCCGGGAAGCATCGAGGACATAACTGCGAATCTGGCTGCCCCAGCCGATATCTGATTTGCTCTCCTCCAGCTCCTGTTGCGAGGCATTTCGTTTCTGCATCTCGAATTCGTATAACTTGGCCTTCAGCTGCTTCATCGCCGTGGCCTTGTTCTTATGCTGGGAACGATCGTTCTGGCACTGCACCACGATACCTGTGGGATTGTGGGTGATTCTCACCGCCGATTCGGTCCGGTTGACATGCTGCCCCCCCGCACCGCTGGCGCGGTAGACATCGATTCGCAGGTCAGCGGGATTGATCTCTACCTGTATGGAATCGTCGATTTCCGGGGAGACGAAGACTGCCGCAAACGAGGTATGGCGCCGATTTCCAGAATCGAAGGGCGATTTTCGCACCAGGCGATGAACCCCGATTTCAGTGCGTAGCCAACCAAAGGCATACTCCCCCTCGTAGCGTACCGTGGCGCTCTTGATGCCTGCCACTTCTCCTGCGGAGACCTCGATAAGTTCGGTCTTGAAACCACGATGTTCACCCCATCGCAGATACATGCGCAGTAGCATCTCCGCCCAATCCTGCGCCTCCGTACCCCCTGAGCCCGCCTGAATATCGAGAAATGCATTGCAATGGTCGGTCTCACCGGAGAACATGCGACGAAACTCCAGCACCGAAACCTTCCTGGTAAAATCCGCAAGCTCTTCCTGAATAGCATCGACAGCAGCCTCGTCTCCCTCCTCCACCGCCATTTCCAACAATTCGCCCGCGTCAGCCAGCCCGTTGGTGAGTTCATCGACGGTGAGTACTACAGCTTCCAGCGTGGCGCGTTCCCGACCCAGGGCCTGGGCGCGCTCCTGATCGTTCCAAACGTTGGGATCTTCCAATTCACGCAGAACCTCGGTCAAACGCTCCTGTTTGCCTTCATAGTCAAAGATACCCCCTCAGGGAGGTGACCCGTCCCTTCAAATCCGCGATGGATTGGCTAATCGGATTAATATCTTGCATAGCAGTACCGGCTTGGGAAAAAGCGGGAATTCTACACTACCTGTATGAGTGCAGGAACCACTTTCCCTACCTTGATCGCACAAACATGGTATTAGAGCCCGTAAACACTGAGCCAATAGGCCCTAGGTAACTTTACGCACCCGAGCTCCCTTTGGGCTGGAGCGTTTGCCAAGTGTGGAAATTTTGGATCTGACCTGATCTTTGATGAGACCCAGTTTACCGACCAAACCAGGGGAAGCGGCAGGTTCAGCAGGAGCCTGCTTAGGCTGACCTGGTTGCTCGGTCTGTTTGAGCCACATATTGTAGGAGTCGATAATCTCCCGGTCCCAGGATGCAGGTGGTTTCACTACGCGACTTTCACGATAGAGCCTCTCCAGGGAACGCCTTTTCGGACAGCCGGAATCTATCATTGCCTCATGAAGTTGCGACTCTGCAATTCTCAATCCCTTTTCTACCCTCTTTCTGCTGACATGCAATACCTTGGAAATGGCCGTTTCACTGATACCCAGCTCATGCTTGAAAAGAAAGTAGCGCTTTTTATCGTCAGGCAGGTGTTTGAAGTGCTCCATCAGCACCAAACTCCAGTTGCCATCCTGTTCGATATCACGGGGTAGATAGTTACTCTGCATATCCGCGCTTTGCGCTACCCCTGGCGTTTGTACCGACTTTCCGAGGTATTGATAGAAAGAGAGCTTGAGATCCTTGGGCGTTTTATTCGTAAGTCCTGAAATCACCAGATGTCGCCAGGCCGAATAGTAGGCGGCTTTGCCATACTCTCCAGTGCCATATTGCCTGACGATAAAGCGGTAGACACGCCCCCTGTAGCGTTCATAGAAAGAGACGAACCCCTCTTTGTCGTGCTGTAATATTTTCTCAAGCACAGCATCTGTATCAAATCTTCTCGATTTCACTTCAGCATAGGCTCCGAGGAGAAACCCTCCTCTCAGGTAGGTTGCTGGAATGTGCAATATCCCTTGCCAGACACGCATTGTTGAGAATCCATCCATAGGTTTCAGCGCACAGTTTGATTGTTCAATTATAAAGTATATGGGTTTTTTTGCCCGCTTTTTGCAAAACAGCTCAAACAATTTCACAAAAAACCATAATTTTTAAGGGTTTATTAGGCTATTCAGTCAAGCTCTCCATATTTTGAATAGCAGCAATGTGATATAAAAAAGTTGTATGTCGATCTCAGTTATTATCCCAACCTACAATCGTATCCATAGCTTGCCGAGAGCAGTTGACTCGGTATTGTCACAGACCCATGCGCCACTGGAGATCATTGTTGTAGATGATGGTTCTGAAGACGGCACAGATAGGTTGATGAAAGAGCGATATAGCCAGTGTGACTACCTTCATCAATCCAATCTTGGTGTCAGCAGTGCACGCAACCTGGGAATAGCGCATGCGCGGGGCGAGTGGATTGCCTTTCTCGACTCCGACGATCGCTGGTTACCGAATAAACTCCAGTTACAGATCGGGGCATTGACCGAGTCACCACAATATCGTCTCTGCCATAGTAACGAAGTGTGGATACGCAATGGAGTCAGAGTCAACCAAATGCATAAGCATGCCAAAAGTGGCGGCAGGATATTCCAGCGCTGCCTGCCCCTGTGTGTCATTTCCCCCTCCTCGGTCATGCTGCATCGGACATTGTTTGAAGAGTACGGTCTATTCGATACCGAACTACCCGCTTGCGAAGACTACGATTTATGGCTGAGGATCTGTGCCAGGGAAGAGGTGCTGTTCATCGACGAACCACTGATAGAGAAGTATGGAGGGCACACCGACCAGTTGTCCCAGCGGCATTGGGGCATGGATAGATTTCGTGTTCATAGCTTAATTAATCTACTCGAGAATCAATGCCTTGACGGGGATGACCGGGTTGCAACCATCGATATGTTAATTGCTAAATGCAACATCCTGGTCCTGGGCGCGGAGAAGCGTGGTCATAACCAACGTGCGGCATATTATCGGGATATACAGAGACGGTATCGGATACAATGAAATGGATGTGGTAACAGATAGCATTCCAACCAATCTAGTAATTGCGTTGCCCGCAGAGGCAAGGCCTTTGATCGAGCAATTGAACTTACAGCGGGATCAGGCAAACATGCGTATGCCTGTTTATGTTGGGAATGGCATTCAGTTAGTCATAACCGGGACTGGCGCAGCTGCCTCTGCCCAAGGCGTGCGCTACATACATTCAATAACACCCGGCTCTGCTATGCAGTGGATCAACCTCGGTATCTGCGGTCACGGGTCTCTTGAAGTCGGCACACCAATTTTGATTGATCGTATCATCGATCAGCAGAGGGATGAGACCTGGTCACTTGCCATCCCTCAGCAAATGACCAAAGCGGTCGGTGCATTGACATGCGTATCCAGGGCCCAGTCTGAATATGCGGATAACATGGCCTATGATATGGAGTCATCCGGATTCATTGGCGCCGTAAGCGAGATCGACTCAATCACTTCCGCCACAGTATTCAAGATAGTCTCGGATAATCCTGACTATGAATCCCGGGGGATCAGCGGAAAATTCGTGCAATCACTGGTTAGCCAACAGCTCGGATTGATTCGTTCCCTGATTGACCACTATCGGTAAATGATTTATGGCAAACGAGCCCCATACCACCGCAAGGAAATTTCTCGTTACCGGTGCCAGTGACGGTATTGGCGCTGCGATCACAAAGCGCTTGCTGAATCAGGGTCATCGAGTCTTGGCTATTGGCCGGGATTTCAGCCAGTGGGCCGAAGCAGAGGGACTTGAAAAATATATTGTCGACCTTGCCGCATTGGATAGGTTGCCAGAGCACTTGGCGCAGATAACGGTTCAACACCCGGACCTGAACGGTGCGATTTTGAATGCCGGATCCGGACGCTTCGGCAATATAGAGGAGTTCTCTTACCAGCAGATCAGTGACCTGGTGGCAATCAATCTGCTGCAGCATCTCTATGTCGCCCGCGCCCTGGTGCCCTTGCTCAAGAGATCCGCAGCTGGCGATCTGGTTATCATCGGTTCAGAATCGGCGCTGAGCGGCGGACGCAAAGGTGCGGTCTACTCGGCCTGTAAGTTTGCCTTGCGGGGTTTCGCCCAGTCATTGCGGGCAGAATGCAGCAACAGTGGGGTAAGGGTCTGCCTCATCAATCCCGGCATGGTGGATACGGGGTTTTACGACGATCTGAATTTCAAACCGGGCGAGATGGCGGAAAACGCATTGCGGGCGGAAGATATTGCAAATACCGTGATGCTGGTACTGCACGCCCATCCCGGTACGGTCTTCGATGAAATCAACCTCAACCCACTGAAAAAGGTTATTCAGTTTAAAGATTAATGATGCAGCCGTTCGAATTCAAACCCATCGGTATCATCCACTCCTGTTTCAAGGAAAAATTCGGCATTCCCAGGCAGTCGCGCCTGATACCGGAAGCCGAAGCCAGGCTGGAGATAGTGCCCCCCTACAACCGAGCGGAGGCCTTTCGCGAGTTGGTTGACTACTCGCATATATGGGTCATGTTCGTATTTCACGAGTCACCTAGGGATGCCTGGAAACCCACCGTTCGCCCACCCCGATTGGGGGGAAATCAACGCGTGGGTGTATTTGCATCGCGCAGCCCCATGCGCCCCAATCCCATCGGTCTCTCGGTTGTCGAGCTGGTCAAACTCGATCTGTCCAACAATAGTGTCACGCTGCACCTGGCTGGTATCGACTTCCTGGATGGTACCCCAGTGCTCGATATCAAACCCTATCTACCCTATGTGGATGCGGTTCCGGACGCAGAGAGTGGGTATGCCCCAGATGCCCCCGGGGAGAGGATTGAGTTGAGCTACTCGGCTGCAGCGGAAAAGGCCCTCGAGCAATTGCCGGCTATGGAGGCCCGGCACTTGCGACAGCTGATACAGGGCATTCTGCAAAATGACCCTCGCCCGGCATATCTGGACGAAGCCAAAAGGAGCCAATTCGGCATGCGTCTCTATGATTTCAATATTCGCTGGGAAATAACAGGGGGCGCTTTCCACGTCACCGAGCTGCAATCGATTGAGGAATATCCTGCTGGCTGAAATAGAGTTGTGATATCTTTGCTTTTCCTTAATGAGTGCTTCCTGTTGGCCTAACAAACCGCTATCATTCCCTGATTGGACAAATAGTTAGAAGCTGAAGCAAATGTCTTGCATTGACACGCCGGATGCAGCGCATGATGCAGGAACTAGAATCGTATAAAATAAACCCAAATTCCTGATGAGTAACGACAAAGCCGCCAAACAAGCCGCAAAACCTGACTTGGTTCAGACATTCCTGAATCAGGTCCCGGGCAGGGTCTCCGCAATTCTGGAGAATTGGCACCAATTGGTACACAGCGACTGGAAAGGCAACCATCTGGATACGCTGATCGAACGCATCTCTACCCTGAATGAATCCGGGACCAAGTTCGGTGTACCACAGATCGCCCAGAGTGGAAAATCTCTGATTTCCCATCTCGGTGACTATCACGGCACGGGTTTGAAGCCACAGCACGACGATGTAGTCGCGTTGGACGGCTTGGTCCACGCCTTCAAGGATGCGGCCATCCAGGCCTGCAACCAGCAGGCGGAACTGCTTGCCAGCAAGCCCGCGGAGACTGAAGAGGAGGCACCAAAGCTTGCTACTGCTCAGAAGGTTTTTATTCTAGGTGTCGATGAAGCCCTGGCAGCGAATCTGACCCGACATCTGCAAGTCAACCAATTTGACGTTGAATATCTCACCGACGTGGAGCAGGTTGTTCATCACTACGAGATCAATCCGGATGATTCAAGCTTACTGATCAGCCATGTGGATATGCTGAATGATCTCTTCCCCGAATCGAAAAAGGGGGGATTGTGGAATAAGAACAATGGACTCCCTGGTATGCCTGTGGCCTTTGTCGCAGACAACTCCGACCTGAAGACACGTCTCTCCGCTATGCGCGTGGATGCCAGTGCCTATTGGGTAAAGCCGGTCGATCCCTATCTGGCGGCAAAACGCATCCACGAACTCTCATCCACCCATTCCCATACCGCATATCGTGTGCTGATCGTCGAGGACGACCCGGCCCAGGCGGACTTTGCCGACGCCATTTTAAGCAAGGCCAATTTCGAATGCCGGAGTGTCATCGATCCATTGCAAGTGATGGATGTCCTGCAGGAATTCAAGCCGGACTTGATCCTTATGGATCTCTACATGCCGGAAGCGAGCGGTACCGAACTGACAACCGTTATCCGGGAGGATAATGAGTTTCTCGATGTGCCGATCGTGTTCCTCTCCGGTGAGCAGGATCTCGACAAGCAGTTGAGTGCACTCAGTTTTGGTGGCGAGGACTTTCTCTCCAAACCGATTGCACCCAAACATCTCATCACCACGGTTACCAACCGCATTCGTCGCGCGCGTCAACTCAGTCACCGTCTCCACGGACATACCCGGGGTGAAAAAGAGACGGGGCTACACTCTCGCAACTATCTGCTTGAGCGTCTGGATGCCCTGCTGCAATCAGAATCACCTATCGATGAAATCACGGGAATCTACTTCATTCAGATCGACAGCCCGGAGGATCTTATCCAAACGGTGGGTATCGGCGGTCTGGATGCGGTACTTGCAGTGGTGGCCGACCACCTCAAACAGCAGTTGCAGAGCCAGGATATATTGACCCGTTTTGGAGACAACAGCCTGAGCCTGCTTGCCTTGCGTCCTACCCAGGAGGAATTGCAGTCTCTGGGTGAAGCCCTGTGTCAATACGCATCAAAGCAGATCATCGAAGTCGAGAACACCACTGTCGGCGTTACCCTCAGCATCGGCATCTACCCGGTTGAGACGAATAATCACGATTCCCGTTCAATCATCGCCCATGCCCAGATCGCCAGCCGTAATGCCCAGGAGGCAGGTGGCAATCAAATCAAATTCGTTGAAATTGAGGTAGCGACACAGGATCAGACGAGTGAAGCTGCTGCTGTAGATATGGGATCATTGATCGAAAGCGCCCTTGAGCATGACTATTTAGACATCTTTTTCCAGCCAATTGTTGCCCTCCAGGGCAGCACCCAGGCCCATTACCAGACCCTGCTTCGACTTCAGGAACCCGATGGCAAACTGCATCGTGCCGCAGAATTCATTCCCAAGGCTGAGGAGTTGGGATTGATCAGCAAGGTCGATCAGTGGACCACCCGACGTGCCGTACATGCCATCAGTGAGCATAAACACCAGGGCAGTGATCTGCATCTGTTCGTCTCCCAATCCGCGGATCTGCTGGAGAACATGGAGCGTCTTACCTGGCTGCGCAACAAACACCGTCAGGGGCAGATTCACAAAAACAGCCTGACATTCGAGTTCAACATCAATGAGATAGCCAAAAACCTGAAATCCGCCAAGATCTGCATTGATATGCTGAACAAGATCGGCATCACGTCCCTGCTGACCCGTGTCACCCATACAGCGGAAACCGAACGAGTTATCGAACATCTTCCGATTCACTATATCAAACTCGATTTCAATCTATTGCAGGATCCTGAGCAAGGTCTCAAAGAGCTCATAGAACTTGCCCATGAAAAAGGTATCAAAGTTATTGCTCCACAGGTTGAGGACCCACGCAGCATTGCCGTGTTATGGAGCAGTGGTACCGATTATGTGCAGGGGAATTTCGTACAGCGTCCGGAAAGCAATCTGATCTACGATTTTAACGAGTCCGTACTCTGATCCCCATTCCGAGCCGCCGCCAGGTCTCGCTGAGGAGATAGGGAGCCGTAGCCTAATGAAACTTCAACCATATACCCTGTCATTGCTCCTGTTGCTGCTGGTCTCGGCACCTGTCATGTCGACTGAGGATCAAAGGGCCTATCCCCGACCTGTTGAACCCCTCAATGAGGCGGGGGACGAGCAGCTGAATTGCAGGCAATTGGAACAACGATTGTCTCAGCTCGAAGGTCGATCCTACAGCGCCAAACCGGGATTCTACGAAGATCCCTATACCGGTGCTTCCATCTGGATCGGTTCCCTGTGGGTGCCCGGCGCACTCAGTTATCTGGGCTATTCCGCCGTCGCGGAATATCAGGAGAATGATCGTCTTCACCACACCCAGAGCCGTATCGAGGGGCTGCGACGGATGAAGGCCAACCTTCGTTGTCATGAGTAGCGATGTCACATACCCACTATCCAAATCCGGCTTGCGCGAGGGGGAATATCGCTGGAATGAGCTGATCGACATGGTGCTGCATCACCGCCGCGAACTCATCGCCGCGAATCTGATTGCCGTGCTGGGCGCCATTGCCGCCGTACCTGTTCCCCTGTTGATACCACTGCTGGTGGACGAAGTGCTGCTGAACCAGCCCGGGCGGGCGATTGCCGCCATGAATGCCCTGTTTCCCCAGGCTTGGCACGGGCCTGTGCTCTACATTATGGCAATCCTGGTCCTCACCCTCATTCTGCGCCTTCTCGCCCTTATCTTCGGGGTATGGCAGACCTGGCAATTCACCAGGATCGCCAAGGATGTCATTTTTCACATCCGACGGGATCTGCTCCTCAGGCTTGAACGCATCTCCATGTCCGCCTACGAGACCATGGGCAGCGGTACCGTCGCCTCCCACCTGGTCACCGATCTGGAAGCCGTGGACAGCTTTGTCAGCGTTACCACCAGCAAGTTTCTGGTGGCCTCGTTGAGCATCATCGGAACCGCAATCGTGCTGCTCTGGATCAACTGGGCCCTGGCCCTGTTCATCCTCTTGCTCAATCCCCTGGTGATCTACTTCACCACCATCTTCGGTCGCAAGGTCAAGCACCTCAAGAAGCGGGAAAACTCCGCCTTTCAACTGTTCCAGGAATCCCTCGAAGAGACCTTGGATGCGATCCAGCAGATACGCGCCAGTAACCGGGAGCGCCACTACATTCGACGCATCATCGATAAGGCCGACCATATCCGCCATCACTCTGCCGCATTCACCTGGAAGAGCGATGCCGCCAATCGACTCTCCTTCATGATCTTCCTGTTCGGTTTCGACATCTTTCGTGCTGTGAGCATGTTTATGGTGCTCTGGTCAGATCTGACTATCGGCGAGATGCTTGGTGTCTACGCCTATCTCTGGTTCATGATGGGACCGGTGCAGGAAGTATTGAATATCCAGTATGCCTATAATGGCGCGCAAGCGGCTCTCAGCCGCATCAACGATATGCTGAAGGTCGATCTTGAACCGACCTACCCACACAAGCACAACCCCTTTCTCGGCAAGTCCACCGTCAGCCTTCGTCTTGAGGATATCCAGTTTGCCTATGGTGATGGTTCGTCTGTCTTGAATGGCGTCAACCTGGAGATCAAGGCCGGTGAAAAGGTTGCTTTCGTCGGCGCCAGCGGCGGTGGCAAGACCACCTTGGTGCAGATCATACTGGGTCTCTATCCGGTCAAGACCGGACGGGTGTTGTTTGACGGAGTTGCGGTAGATGAGATCGGCATGGATGTGGTGCGGGATCATGTGGCCACCGTGCTACAACACCCCGCCCTACTCAATGACAGCGTCAGGATCAACCTCACCCTGGGTCGCGAGATCGAAGATGAGAAGCTGTGGCAGGCCCTGGAGATTGCTCAACTTAAGCAGACCATTCAAGCCATGGAGCAAGGCCTGGAGACCCTGATCGGCCGTTTCGGCGTCCGTCTCTCCGGAGGACAGCGGCAACGCCTCGCCATCGCCCGCATGGTATTGACCGATCCCAAGGTGGTGATTCTCGACGAGGCCACCTCCGCCCTGGATACCACAACGGAAGGCGACCTGCATGAGGCCCTGCAGAACTTTCTACAGGGACGAACCACGGTCATCATTGCCCACAGACTAAGCGCGGTAAAACAGGCTGACCGGGTATTGGTCTTTGAAGATGGCCAGGTAGTGGAAGAGGGTCGCCATGAAGAGTTATTGCAAAACAATGGCCTCTACACCTCTCTTTACGGACGTCAGGAGCAGCACAGTCAGTAGTCGGTGCGGCAAGCCGCACCCTACATCTCATATCAGTAAATAGATTGTGTTTTGCCGATGTCTAATCCAATGGCCAGCGTCGTAGAACCTGATAGCGCGTCCCGGACAAACCCGTGTTTGCCGAAGCTGCCAAAACGAACTCTTTCACCTGCCAGACTATGGGTTGTGGCAGTTGTGCCGGAACAACCTGGCGCGCCTTTCTGAAGAGTGTGACGTGAGGTTTATAGGCGCGTTGTTCCGGTTCGTGACCACAACCGGTCAGACCATTGTTTAAATCGGCGACCAGTTGACTAAGTGCTTGTGGGGTCTCTCCTGGTGAAGCCCAGAGGATCCTTGGTCTCGACCAGTAACCGGTATGGTCGATGGACAACTGAAAAGTCGGTACCCTGACGGTATCGGCAATATCTTCCATGCAACGCCTTTGAGATGGCGCTATTTGTCCGAGAAAGACCACTGTCATATGCAGATCATCGGCGGCATGCCGACGCCCTTCTCCAGGCTGCGAAGTGCGGGCCAATAGATCGAGCTGATCACGTACCGCCTCATCTGGCCACAGGGCAAAGAAATAACGCTGACCACTCATGATCCCGGCGTCCTCAATCGATCACTCACTCAATAAACGCTCAAGTTCTTGCAAGGCATGAACAACCGCCTGCCACCGCACCTGGTTGCGATCACCAGGGAAAGATTGCCGACCTGTTATCCCCTCATCTCCCTTGATCTGCCAGGCAAAGTAGACGCTTCCCACCGGTTTTTCCACACTGCCGCCGCCGGGTCCTGCGACTCCGCTGATCGCCACAGCGACCTCGGCGCCGCTCTCCCTCAATGCTCCTTCAGTCATCTCCAGGACACAGGCTTCGCTGACGGCGCCGAATTGCTGCAGGGTGGAGGAAGAGACCCCCAACATGGCCTGCTTTGCCTGATTGCTGTAGGTCACAAAACCACGATCGAACCAATCGCTGCTACCCGCCAGATCGGTCAATATCTTGGCCAGCCAGCCACCGGTACAGGACTCCGCCACAACCAGGCGATAGCCGTGTCGGCGCAGATGTTCGGCACAACCTTTGGTTATCGCTGCAACGGCCTGCGCCGATAAAGCCTCCATCTACTTCACTTTCACCTTCAAGTGTTTACTCTTTTTCGGCCGCTCTGCCTCAACCTGCCAGGTAATCCGCAGATTGATGCGATGCCGCTCCTCATCCTGGGTGGCGGTGACCTTCAGCTGCAGCAGCCCATCCGGCTGCATAACCATCTCACCGTCCTCGTCGCTCAAGGTCAGTTTGCCTTTGGCGATCCCTTGCGAGATCGCTTTCATGAGTGCCTGAATGGAATCTTTATCCTGCAAAGACTCATGACGGAAATTTTTCTTGCCTTGTCTCATCTCTATTTTCCCGGTGTTCTTCGATGAAGCGTCTGTTTATGTCTGAATGGATCAGGGATTCGCTAAGTAAACGACTTCTGGTCAAATACCTTGATATGGGGATAGTCGGTACTGACTCCCATGACCAGGCGTTTGGGATGGATGATGGTTACAGCGGCACCCTCCCCCTTGAGTCCCTCTTTCTTGCGACTGTGGCGATCCAGCGTGGCATCGCATTCAAAATGGATCATCCCTTTACGCAGCATGATACGCTGTCCGTGATGGCGATTGGCATGGCCATGCACAATGGTGTAGATCCCCGCCTCGTTCAACAACTTGATTCCCTTGCGCGTAAGCGGCATATCCACGTCCCTGTACTTGGTGCGAATCAGATTGGCCATCGGACCATAGTAGAACTCAAAGATCTCATCCTCGATACTCTCCCTGAACTCCTTGTTTAGGTACTTGATGCCTTTACGCTTGATCAGTTTCGCCATTCTGTCATCCATACCCGCATGCACAAAAAGAAATGAACCCCGGCGATAGACCAGTCTCATCTGTTTGAAGAACCATGCAAATTCACCACCGGGTTTGAGAAACAGCTCCTGCCATTTCATCACTGCGGCGTAGACATGACGCAAGCTGAGGCCCACCGCCTTGCAGTCCGACTCAAAGGCATCGATCTTCTCCTGCAGACGCTTCAGCTCCCTGGCCATGCGCTTATCAGGCATTACCCAGCTTGCCATCTTTGGAAACTCTTTGAACCAACGCTTCGGTGGGTAGAGTATGCGGCGACAGGTGCGGGTAGGCGGTATACCCTTCAAGGCATTCTTGTCCTGCAGGTACTCATCCGCGATCTCGCGCAGCATGGGTACGACTTTACTCCCCATACGGATAAAAAAATGATCATGGCGTGGATCGGGATCCATACCAACCGATGCAATCCCCAGCTTAATGCGTATATCGTGATTACCCGCAAGCAGTAACACTTTGGCACCCAGTTTTCTAAGCTGTCGTATCACCTGCAACAGTTTCAAGTTACTGGGACCTTTATCGAAACAGTCTCCTCCAATCACGAAAATGGCATCTTTACCATGGGATGTCAGTTTCAATGCACAGGCTTCGTTACCTGTCTTCCTCACCCCGCCCGAAGCCACCAGGGAGGCGACAAAGGCATCCGCATCGGCGTGCAGGTCGGAAAAAAAATAGTGCTTGTGTTTCGGCCACTGCCACTCACCCTGTTTCACCACTTCTCTCAATAACAGCTCGGCAGAGCTACGCTGCCCCCGCTCCTTGGCCACCGATAGCCGCCTACCCGAGAGCCATGGCTCACCGTTTGTGGGCAGATCCACATCAAGCCATTTCAAACCCTTGTAAACCGGCAGATACTTGTGGTGAGGTCTAGCGTCGTTATTGTTTTTAGTCGTCAAAAGAGTCTCCACCGGAACGGATTTTCCAGTCTCCTGTAAGATGCTGCCAGGACCCATCCGACAGACGTTCGAGAAAAACCGGCCGGCAATGATACATACTCACTGCCGCGATCCGTTCAAACGGCAATACACCCAGGCGGTGAGCCGCATGGCGAAAGGCCGCACCATGACCCACGAACAGCTTCACGGTATCCACCTCCACTTGCGTTTGCAGCTCCAGCAGGCGTCGCTGAATATGTTCAGCCACCCGTTCACCCGCATCCATCAGGGATTCCGCCCCCTGAAGCGGCAGCCGATAGTGGCTGTCAGACTTCCAACCCCTAGGCGGTGACGTAAAGCGAGGGTCTGCCCTGAGCACCGACTCGATCTGTTGCAATGTAAGATTGGCTGCCGAACCCAATGACCGTTCAGCCAAGACGTCGAAGGATTCGATTTGCAACCTGTCGTGACTGCCGATCTGTAATCCCTTGCGCAACACATCTGCGGTCTGCCAGCCACGCAGCAGGCGTGAGCTGTCGATCACCGGGTGCAACGACCATTTGAACGTCTCGAGGCTACCCTGGATCAGGGTTACCGACCGCTCCGCCTGTTCCGCGCCCGGCCTGGTCAAGGGAAAGGGTTGCAGGGCACTCGGGGTATCGGGCAGTTGTTGATACTCACCATGACGCAACAAAGCGGCTATCAATCTAGCCACGATTTATCACCATTTGAAAAACCTAACCTTTCAGTTGCTTGGCCAGGACTTGAATCATCGGTTTCAATTCCGCCTGTTTGACCCGTCTCATCGCCAGCTTTGGCGACAGCCACTCGCGTCCGCGGTGATTCTCTTCCCATTCGCTTTCCGGCAACTCGCGGGTGACCCGCATCGGGTAGACCTTCACCGTGCATTCGGCACCCCATTTATCATAGGTATAGGTGCCCACCGGCTCTTCCGCCACCTCTCCCTCGATACCCGCCTCCTCAAGGGCCTCTTTGGCAGCCGAATCCTGCAGGCTCAATGCGGGTTCGCTGATCCCTTTCGGCAATACCCAATGCTTGCGCTTACTCGACATCACCACCAGGATTTCAACCTTGCTGTCCTTGATCCTGTAGGGGATCACAGAGGACTGCTTGTAATAGTAGGCCGGTCGATCCCGCATCTCAGTGCCATGTTCGTCGGGAAAGGGAAACTTCTTATCCATGCTGGATGGACGGACGATGGATATCAGGTTGCCGTCACCACTCTTCAGCTCACTCCAGTCATCCGGCATCTCAATCATTACCAGGGTGGAGGTGGGTATCAACTTACCATCGCTGGGTAAGGGGATGCGTTCACCCTGCAGATACTCTGCCAGTAATTCCAAACCCGGATTGTGTCCCACCAGCATGATCCGCTTGCTTTCTGGGGGCACATCAGCGAGGACCCTTAACAACTCATCCACATTCGCGGCATAGATGCGTCGATCCTCCTGGATGGTTTTCGCATCGCCACCCATGGTCTTGATCGTCTTCTGTGCGGTGACGATAGCGCGCTCCGCGGGAGAACTGACGACATAGTCGGGCTGCAACCGCTGTTGCAGCAACCACACCCCCATGCGTTGCGCACCACGTTTGCCACGATCTTTGAGCGGACGTTTGAAATCCTCCACCTGTTGACTCCAATCGGACTTTCCATGTCTGAGCAACATCAACTCTCTAGCCATAGTCTGATCGCCTCATACATTCGTTTAATCCCACAGTTTTAAACACAATCCACTCAATTCGGCAAAGTCTATTTTACCTGTCACCTCATAGATTGGGACACTCTTCAACAGGGCCAGATAGGGCGCAGGCTGAAGCGCTTCATCATCCCTTATAAACTCACCGAGACTGTCCTGAAAGAAAGGTCCGGGAGATTTCATCACCGCATTCAGCAGTTCACTGCGTTGCGCGATATCGATCTTGGTCAGCTTGAGGGGAGCGCTCTCCTCTCTGCTCCAGTTCAGGATCACCATCGCATCCAGAGGCACGGGGGTCGAGGTGTCGATGCGATCACGGCCATAGAGCCGTTCCACATCCACGTCGTACTTCTCTTCAAGGTCCCAAAGTTCCTGTTTCGGCAGGCTCAGCAATTGTTCCCTTCTCTGTTGGTCCAGCAGGGGTGAGAGTCGTGGACTGTTCACCAGAGTGCCTGGATTGATGCGGGGAAGCTTGGGGATGCCCACCGCCTCCACCCTGACACCCTGACGCCGCAGAAACAGCCTGTCATTGGTCACATAGCGACTCTTGGGATGCTCCATCAGATGCAGCATCAGGGTCGACTTTCCGCCCCCGGAAAAACCGGCCATGGCTATCCCATGCCCCTTCAGAACCAGAGCGGCGGCGTGACAGATCAGCCACTCCCGCTGCTGCAGCCAGTTCATCACCTGTGAGTTTATGAAATTGACTAGCTGGTTGTCATAGGCCGTACATGGCCCAGCCGCGATACGCCACTGTTCGCTCTGCAGAAACAACATGCCGGTGCGCACCTTGAACACCAGACGCCCATCTGTCAGATCGAGATAGGCATCCTTGCGTCCACTCTTACCCGCTTCCCGCTGCCAGTCGATAAACGGCAGACCGGTCTCGAGCTTTTCACTCTCAATGGCAGTGACTTCGATTGTCGCCAGACCCGTTTTCCTGGGTAGGTGATGAAAATAGTCCCCCAGCCGGTCCAGCAACGATTGGCTGTTGGAACGAATCACCAGGCTGCATTCACCTATCGCCAGTTGCAGCGGCTTCTCGCAGAGGGGCACCGTTTGTAAAAGCCGTGTGGCCGCATCCCGGGCATCCACGATCCCGGCCCAGTCAGTCGTGCTGTTCATGCCTCCAGTTCCTCCAGCATGTAGGCCACATAGCGGGATGGCACATCTATACCCATCCCCTCCTGCGCCCCACGGAAGCCGCCAAATGCGGAGACCTCGAAGATTACCGGTCCCCGCTCCGTCTCCGCCACATCCACCGTGGTGAAATCGAGGCCGAAGATCGCCTGGGCCTTGCGCGCCAAGGCCACCAGCTCCTCATCGGCCTCATACCCCTCGTAGTGACCGCCACTCCTGATGGTGGTGTTCCAGGCCCCCGATTGACCCACCCTGGCATAACTGCCCAGGTAGTCACCATCGAGAAAGACCATCCCCAGATCCCGCCCCGGCAAGGCCAGTTTTTTCTGGATGTACATTACCGGATTATCCACCCGGAAGGCCTCGATCTGTTGCAGCAACTGCTGTGGATCCTGCCCGGCATCGATTACTGTCATACCCCGGGCCTTTGTGGAATAGAGTGGTTTGAAGACTGCTGAACCGAATGCAGCGACAGCTTCGGCGGCAATCGCAGGGTTCTCTGTGATCCGGGTCGGTGGCATGGGTATCCTTGCATTATAGAGGGACAGGGTACAGCTAAGGCGGTCGATAAGCCGGATGATCCGCTCTACCTTGCTGAACACCCGCACCCCGGCCCGCTGCAACTGTCGCAACATCTCGAGCCGGTCAAGCACGTGTGGGCTGTACTCCTCGCTGATCTTTTTCACCACCACCGCATCGAGACGGGTCAGGTCCTGATCCCGAAACAGGAGTCTGCCGCTGTCCAGTTCGGCGCATACTTCGGCCATGTCGATCACCAGACGAAATCCCGTGGCCTCGTTCACCGCATCGGCCAGGGCCTCGGTGGACCATTTCCCGGGAATACCGACGACACCGATTTTCGGTTTATCCAATGAAAATCTCCTTCACGGGCACCACAAAAGGATGCTTGGGTTTGGATTCACTCTCGAGCAGCCGCTCCATCAGGTAGGTGGCTCGAGAGAACATGCGTTCCGACAGGGATTTATCCAGAATGAAGCGGGGAGATGTGGCAAAGGAGCGGATCAGGCCCATAGCCAGACGGATCTCGAAACCCTTATCCCCCTGCTCCCGGGCAAAGGCCCTGGCAAAACGATAGAAGGCATGGCAGAGATCCATAATCCGCTGCCTGACCCGGGGGTCGAATACCTGCAGACGGTAGTTGGAGACCATGAAGACACTCACATCCTGCAGGTAGTCCATATGGCTGGAACGATGCAGATCAATGAAATTGATACGTTTCTCCTGGGGATCGAAGATGATGTTATCGACATTGAAATCTCCATGAATATAGACGGAAAACGGCGCCTTCACGCCAGTTTCAAGACCCTGCATCTGTTTCAGGAGATCATCGAATGCAGGTAACGCCACACCACCGATGATAGCCGCGGGTTGCCTGAATTCCGGATGGATGGCATACACATCCTTCATACGCTTCGCCAACTGTTTCATATAGGCCGCGGAGACAGGTTTTTTCGTCTTTGTCTCCAGCCATATCTGGCTCAGGGTCCTGGTCAGGTGATTCAGGGCCTGCTGCAGCAGCTTATCCGAACCATCCAGCAGGATCTGTTCGAAGGTCTGGCCGGCCAGGTGCTCGATCAACAGGGCCGCAGAATCGCCCTGTTTCTGATAGGCGAGTATCTTCGGTGCAAGACCGGGAAAGATATCATGCCAATTCTTGACCCGCTGCTTCTCCTCCTTCAGCTTGCGCTTACGGCCATCCTTGAAAATAGCGTGATAACCACTCCCCTCGTCAGCGCTGCTAAGGGCATTGATAGCACTGCCCGACTTGGTCTCCGCGATGGGTGTGAACTCCAGCCTGCCGATGTCATTCGCTGTCTTGAGTTCAGTTACCGAGGCGTTGAAGGCATGATAACGATCGGTACTGAAGTGCTGTCCCATGGAGGCGGAGATGATCGCCTCGCTGATACGCAGCATGGCATTGCCCATCTGCTCGATGATGTGGGCCAACATGATCAGAGAGATGCGGTCCGCCGGGTGTTTCTCCTTTTTCAACAGGCGTGAGTAGTGTTTCAGCTGTTTCTGGTAGGCCGTGTCCAGGTGACGCTCCACCTTGCCTATCTTCAGGGCCTGGCGGGTATCCTTGGCTGACAAGGCAGGCTCGATGGACGCCAGACCGTTATTGACCCGATTGATCATGGCGAGAAAACCCTTCACCTTGATCATGCCCCGATGCTGAATGTGGGCGCTTTGCATCACCGCATCCCGGGAGAGTTCCACTATCCGCTCCAACTGGCTGGCGATCACCTCGATGGATCTCAGCAGCTGGTAATCCTTATCATCCTGATCGGATGATGACATCTCCCGCAGACAGTGGTTATGGATGCTCAGTTTCAGGTTTTCCACATACCCCTGGCGGTCCAGCAGCCGCATGGGAATGGTTGCCGTGGGCAGGGTCAAATAGTCTTTCAGCAGCGCCAGGTGAGTCGCGGTTTCAGCCAACAGAAAATGGAGATTCTCTTGAATGCTTTTTGCAACAGACATGTCAGTCAATGACTCCCAGATAGGTCGGCGTCTTCAGTTGCGTCAAACCGGGAAGATGGGGGGCGATGCCTTTGGGAAAGATCTCATGTTTGTCCATATCGGCAAAGGGCACCCATACCACATCGATCTGATGCTTGTCCGGATGGTGTCCCGACACGGGTTGGTAATCCACCGGCAGGGTGCAGCCGAACAGGAACTCGACCAGATGCCTGACCGAGGGATAGCTTGTGTCGCGCTGCTTGTAGAAATCGGCGATGGCGAGCAGGTGACCGATCTCCACGACAGCACCAATCTCCTCCTCGCATTCACGTGTCAGGGTCTGGGTCAGGGACTCATTGGCATCCTGCCCCCCGCCCGGGAGTGTGTACCAGGTACCGCGGTGCTCCGCCCACTTCTTCTGCATCAATACCGCTTGTTCACGCACAATCACCGCCCGCACCGCATTGCGGATATTGGGCTCAAGCCCCTCTGGTTGCGGTTGGTCGTTCATAGGGCAGTTGGTTAGCTACCTCTGTTTTGATACTTCAATATATACACAATTCAGTTAAAAACACCGCCAATCCTTATAATTATAGAGAAGCAGGTAGGTGGCTGGCGCTCCTCTTTCGTAACCGCGGCAGGGATGCCGCGGTAGCCTCATCGGCATACCCCAAGGGCACTTCCTTTGGGCGCAGGGAAGTGCCGTTGAGGCGGAGGAGAAAGAGGAGTGCCAGCCACCGGTGTCCTCCAACAAGACTCTCTAAGTCCTCCAACAAGACTCTCTAATAAGAGTCAAATTGAATATGTTGCATGTCTTGCTTGACTCCGAGCGTCAGAGAATTGTCTTTCTCCGACGTTCCGATAGCACATCCCTGTGCTAGGGCCTGTTAACACTAATCCAATACGTCCTGCTGGGGCTGTTTTTGTGTCCAGCAAGGCAGAATGATCGTCGTGTAGCACGGCTACATGAGCGAATGATAACGCCGCTGGGCGCAAAAACAGCCCCAGCCCTTCGGGTTGAGCCTGAAAAAGCGCCACTCGTCGTTGCTCGTCGCTCATTTGGAATCACCAAACTTCTCTCCTCGCGCCTTGATTGGCGCTTTTTCAGGTTCAACAGGGCGCATTGGATTAGTGTTAACAGGCCCTAACGGAACTACCGCGGCATCCCTGCCGCTACTGCGAAAGACAATCCTCTGACGCCTACCAGCGTTCTAGGTAGGTCTAACAATGAACATAGTCTAAATATGACTCATCAATACCAGCCCCCAACACAAGCCCACCAGCACCAGGGATATCAACACCGAAGCCGAGCCCTGATCCTTGGCCCGCCCCGACAGCTTATGCTTTTCATCACTGATCCTGTCGACCACGCTCTCCACGGCACTGTTGAGCAGCTCCACGATCAGTACGATCAACAACGGCGCCAGCAACAGGGCCCGCTCCACACCGTCGTTACCCAACCATAGCCCCAAAGGGGCCAGCACAATCAACAGATAGACTTCCTGCCTGAACGCCTGTTCATGTTTGAATGTGGCCCGCAGCCCCTTCATGGACCAGCCCAGGGCATTCACCAAACGCTTGATGCCTGGATTTTGTTGTTGTTTCTCATCCATGACGGCATTTCTAACAGCTTATGCATAAAAAATCGACCATGTAATAAACAAATCATATTCCGCAAATGAAAATGCAACAGTCTGCCTCTATGGTGCGCAGGCAATGAAGCACATGAGAGTAGGTATATGACGACACTGCGCTATAAGAGTCTCTTCATATCCGATACCCACCTCGGCCTCCGCGCCTCCCGCACCGAATATCTCCTCGACTTCCTCAAAAACACCGATAGCGACAACCTCTATCTGGTGGGAGATATTCTCGATTTCTGGAAGATGCGCTCCGGTTGGTATTGGCCCGCAATCAACAACGAGATCATTCACCAGATCATCGCCAAGGCGAAGCGGGGCACCCGGGTGGTGTATGTGCCCGGTAACCACGATGAACTGTTGCGTGATTATCTCAATTTCCATATCACCGGTATCGAGATCCAGAAAGAGGTGATCCACACCACCGAGGACAATCGGCGTTACCTGATCCTCCACGGCGACGAGTTCGACGGGGTGGTGATGAACAACAAGTGGCTGGCCCATCTCGGCAGTGATGCCTACGACCTGCTGTTGTGGCTCAACCGCTGGTTCAACCTGGCCCGCCGGCGTCTGGGATTCGGCTACTGGTCCCTCTCCGCCTATCTCAAGAACCAGGTCAAAGAGGCGGTGAAATATATCGGCAATTTCGAACAGGCCGTGATCCACACCGTACGCGAGCGCAACCTGGACGGGGTCATCTGCGGCCATATCCACCATGCGGTGATCAGCGACATGGACGGTCTCACCTACGCCAACTGCGGTGACTGGGTGGAGAGCTGCACCGCCCTGGCCGAAGAGCCCGACGGTTCATTGAAACTGATCCGCTGGGTCGAGGAATCGATGCAGCTGCTTGAAACCACCCCATCACCGACACCTACCGCTGTCCCCGATCCCGCCCCTGTTGTCGCGGAAAACGAACCCATCAAGGCACGTAAAGTTGCTTAGAAAACCTCTGATTAATCTCATTCTCGTCATCCCGGCGTATGCCGGGATCCAGGAAAACCAAGCACATGGATTCCGGCATATGCCGGAATGACGGATTAATCAGACCTTGCTTAGTGAAGTTAAATGAAAAACAGAGAGAATCTATGCGCATTGCAATCGTGACAGACGCCTGGTTTCCACAGGTTAACGGCGTCGTTCGCACCCTCGACAAAACCATCAATCTGCTGAAACAGTGGGGACATGAAATACTCTGTATCAATCCGGGTCTGTTCCGCACCATGCCGATGCCGACCTACCCCGATATCCCCCTGTCCCTGTTCCCCTATGGCCGGGTGAAAAAACTCCTGGACGAGTTTCAACCGGATGCCATTCACCTCTCCACCGAAGGCCCCCTGGGTTGGGCGGGTCGGCGCTATTGCCTCAAGCATAACCACCCCTACACCACCACCTACCACACCCGTTTCCCCGAGTATGTGAGACTGCGCGCGCCGATTCCCCTGTCCCTCTCCTACGCCTTCGTCAGGGCATTCCACGGCAAGGCGACCCTGACCATGGTGGCAACCAGCTCCATGAAAACGACCCTGGAGTCCCATGGCTTCAAGAACCTGGAGTACTGGACCCGCGGCGTGGATATCGAACACTTCGTTCCTATCGACAAGCCGGTACTCGACCTGCCCCACCCCATCGCCCTGTATCTGGGCCGGGTGGCGGTGGAGAAGAACATCACCGATTTTCTCGACCTGAAGATGCCGGGCAGCAAGGTGGTGATCGGCGATGGCCCTGCCCTGGATTCCCTCAAGCAGGACTATCCCCAGGCACAGTTTCTCGGCTATCGGAAAAACGGCGATCTGGCCCGCCTCCTCGCCTCCGCCGATGTGATGGTCTTCCCCAGCCGTACCGACACCTTCGGCCTGGTGATGCTGGAGGCCATGGCCTGCGGCGTACCCGTCGCCACCTACCCGGTGGAGGGCCCCCTGGATGTGATCAAGAACGGCAACAACGGCTGGATGGACGAGGATCTGCAGAGCGCCGTCAGCAACGCCCTGGAGGTGGATCGCAAAAGCTGCCGTGCGTTCGCCGAGGGCTACTCCTGGGAGGCCTGTACCCAGCAGTTCCTCAACCTGGTGAAGATCAATCTCACCGATCCGGTTGCCGAACCCACCCCGGCAGAAAAGAGTCTTTGACACAAAAGGTGCGGCTTGTCGCACCTATACCCCCCTGCATCTGAACAACCCCCCTTCAGAGAGGTTGAGTCGAACCATCCATGTTCTCTAAAATAGCAATATGACTAAAAAAACCACAATCGGCTGAAGACCATGGAAGATCTAAACCACCCCCTGAACGAGGAAGAGATCGAACAACTCGATCAATTCCTGCTGAATCGCATCGACGACCACCTCATAACGGAAGAGATGGACGAAGGCATATTCGACATCTCCACCCTGGATGGCTTTCTCACCGCCGTCGTCAGCGGACCAGTCACCATCCCGCCATCGGTGTGGCTCGATTCGGTGTGGGGCGATTTCGAACCGGAGTGGGATAACGAGGAGGACTTCAGTGAAGTCCTGGCCCTCCTGATACGCCACATGAACGGCATCGTGCAGACCCTGATGGAGTACCCCGAGGACTTCGAACCCCTCTACCTGGAACGCATCCTCGATGACCGAAGCTACGTCATCGTGGATGAGTGGTGCGAGGGCTACCTGCGCGGCACCCAGCTATCCTCCGAGCAGTGGCAGAGCGGCGGCGAAGAGATCGCCACCCTGCTGAACCCGATCCTCTCCTTCACCGCGGTCACCGACTGGAAGGGCCACGACCACACCGATGACGAGGTCGAAACCATCCAAAAGACCATCGCCCCCAACGCCCGGGAGATCCACGCCTACTGGCTGACCCGGCGCGATGATGTCCCCCAAGAGGAACTGATCACAAACCACGATCAACCCCCGGTGGGACGCAACGATCTCTGTCCCTGTGGTAGTGGCAAGATTTATAAGAAGTGTTGTCTGCATTGATCAGCAATCAACTATAAAATCCACCCATCCCACCACACACCACTGTTATCACAATCTAATGTGGAAAAAAAAACGATAATAACAACTCTTCTGAAATAGAAATCTATATTTTTTTTGGATTTTCTGTTATTCTTTGTTCGCGATTCGCGAATTATGATTATTATGCCACTCAAACCACAAGACATCCTGGTACTTCTGAAACTGGTCACCCTCGGTGACCAGTCCTGGTCTTATAATCGCTTGGCCATCGAACTGGGCATGAGCCCATCCGAGGTCCATGGAGCTGTCAAACGCGTACTTAAGGCACAACTCGCTGTACATATCGACCGGGTTATCCAGCCAAACTTCAGGAATCTGGAAGAGTTTCTGATCCACGGTATCCGCTATGCATTTGTTCCGGAGCGAGGAGAGATGACCAGGGGCATGCCGACCGCCCACGCGGCCCCTCCCCTTTCGGACAGGATTGTGCCAGACCAGGAGCCGCCACCCGTGTGGCCTGATCCGGAAGGTGAGGCACGTGGAATGATTTTTTCACCCCTCTATCGCTCGGCACCCGTAGCGTCAAGGAATGACCCGGCACTCTATGAGTTGCTGGCACTGGTGGATGCGATACGAGGTGGTAAAGCAAGGGAACGGAGTATCGCCGCAAAGGAATTGACAAGGAGGTTCAATCGTTATGAAAAGGAAGCAAAACCCAAACCTAAACATTCTCACTCAGGCCGTCGAGCGGCTGGGAGCACTAAGTGATGAGATGGTCTTTCTGGGAGGCTGCGCGACGGGTCTGTTGATCACCGATGAGGCGGCTCCTCCGCTTCGGGTCACAAGGGACGTGGATACAATTGTTGAAGCCGCGACGCTTGCCGCCTATCAACTTTTCTCTGTCAAATTACGCAAGCAAGGTTTTCGCGAAGATACCAGCGATGGCGCCCCGCTCTGTCGCTGGGTTGTTGATGAAGTGATTCTTGATGTGATGCCGACCGACAGCCGTATCCTTGGATTCGGTAATCGTTGGTACGGATCAGCGGTAGAACACGCTGAACTCAGAACACTGCCATCTGGACAAAAGATTCGCCTTGTCTCTGCCCCCTATTTTCTTTGCACTAAATTGGAAGCCTTTGACGGTCGAGGCAAAGGCGACTATCTGTTGAGTCATGATATCGAGGACATGATTGCCGTATTGGATGGCAGACCTGAAATCGTCAATGAAGTACAGACTGCTGATCAAGAACTGATTGATGATATTCGTAACCGATACAGTCAATTACTCGGAGATACCAGATTCATTACTGCACTCTCTGGTCATATGCCAGGGGATCAGGCCAGCCAGGCACGTGTTGGTTTGGTTATCGAGAGGATTGAAGCGATCGTCAAGGGATAACGGTGCGGCAAGCCGCACCCTACGCTTGTCTCTGTGGTATGGCTTGACTTCAGTACTTATTATTTCCAACATGATCCTGCGGCCGGCGCTCCGAGCGGTTCCACGAGATTTGCACGCAAACTCGTGGAAGACTCCGGGGCTACCCCGGGGTGGCGTTACAGCTGACATTTCATTGCCGGTACGGCACTGCGCTTCACGCAGTACAGTACAGGCCCGACGAGCAGGTCGGAGGTCGGTCGCACTTCATTAACAATAAGGTCTTCCGGATATGGGACGCCTACAATTTGATGGGGAATGGATTGTCCAGTCTTACGACCAACCTGCGTCTGTTGGCTCTCTCTGTGCTCGCAGGCGCCTGGGACAAACCCGGCCTGATTGAGCGACTCGAACAAGCGCTCGAGTGCAGCTCGTCCGATGCCGCTCAACTGGCTTCGCGTCTGCTGTTTCACTTCGAGGCGGGACAGCCGCCAAGCCGGCAAAGGCTGATGGCGTTTCTTGCCAATGAGGTGTCATTGCAACAACGCTTTGCCAGTCCGGATGCGAAACCTCCAAGACTGGTGCTCGATCCCCCGCGCATGGGCCGGCCGCCGGAGAGACTGGTCACCCTGCCCCTGCCCCCCCTGGAGACGCGAAAGGATCTGGCCGAATGGCTGGGGCTGTTCGATCATGAGTTGGCCTGGTTCGCCGATCTTGAACGACGCCAGTGCAAAGTCAAGGAGTCCAGGCTGCACCACTACCGCTACCGGTGGATCGAGAAACGCTCCGGTGAGTTGCGCCTGATCGAGATCCCCAAACCCCGTATCAAGGCGATCCAGCGCCGGATCCTGGGGGAGATTCTCAATCGCCTGCCGCCCCATCCTGCTGCCCATGGCTTCTGCCGTGGCCGCTCCACCCGTAGCTTTGTTGCATCACACCTGGGCAAACCGGTTCTGCTGCGGTTGGATCTCAAGGACTTCTTTCACAGCGTACCGGTGGCCCGCATCGACGCCCTCTTCCGACGAGTGGGCTATCCCGCCAATGTCGCCTGGCTGTTGCAGGGCTTGACCACCCATACAACCTCCGCGGCACTGGCAGGTGATGCCTTCGAAAGCCTTCCCTGGCAGAGACGCAAGCGCCTGACCGACAAGCATCTGCCCCAGGGGGCGCCCAGCTCCCCGGCCCTGGCCAATCTCTGCGCCTGGCGCTTCGATTGCCGTCTGCAGGGGGTTGCGGATCGGTTTGGCCTGGACTACTCCCGCTACGCGGATGACCTCGCCTTCTCCGGCGACAGAAGTCTGCTGCGGCTTGCCCCTTTTCTGCAGGGCCTGATCGGCGCCATCGCCCTGGAAGAGGGCTTTGAGATCAACCAGCGTAAGACACGGCTGCGCACACAGGCCCAGTCCCAGCGACTTGCCGGCACAGTGGTCAACAGCAAGCCCAACCTGCCCCGCAAGGAGTTCGATCGATTGAAGGCCATACTCCACAATTGCATTCATCATGCCCCGGAAAGTCAGAACCGGGAAGGTGTTGCCGATTTCAGGGCCCACCTGGGCGGCCGGGTGGCCTATGCTGTTTGGCTCAATCCTGCAAAAGGTGTGCGATTGAGCCATTTATGGCAACGCATTCAGTGGCCTGAATAGACCAGAATAGGGAAGCAATAGAGTGGTGTACATTCCCACCCAGAACTTGATATGACCCATATTAGGTCCTATAGTACCCCATATGGGTCTTTTCTAGGAATTCACATGCAACCCACCTCTATCGGCGACGCCCTTTTCACCAAAACCCAGCAACGAGTACTTAGCCTGCTCTACGGCACACCTGACAAGAGTTTCTACGCAAATGAAATCGTCCGCTGGGCTGATATGGGACGCGGGACTGTGCGTCGCGAACTTGAACGTATGACAGGCGCCGGCTTGTTGCTCTCTTCACGAACGGGCAATCAGCTTCACTACCAAGCGAATGCCGAAAATCCGATCTATCCGGATCTGCTGAATATTGTCAGAAAAACCTTTGGCATGGCAGATGTGATTCGGCAGGCACTAATGCCTCAGGACTCCCAAATCAGCTTGGCATTCGTCTATGGTTCAATGGCCAAACTGGAAGAATCACAATCCAGTGATCTGGATCTGATGTTGGTGGGTGACCTGACCTATAGCGATGTTGTAGAGCTTCTTCTACCCGTAGAGTCTTCACTGCAACGAACCATCAATCCGACGATCTATACCCTCTCTGAGTTCAATTCAAAATTGCTGCAGGGAAGCGGCTTTCTGGAACGGGTTATGAAACAACCCAAACTGATGATTAAAGGAGTAATCAATGACTTTGGAGAACCTCTACAAGACCAAGGCACTGCATAAGGAACCAGCAGACAAGCTTGAGTTTAATGGACTTGTGCAATCAGCTGTTGATCGACTCACCGATGCAGAAAATACCGATCTCTCCTATGCCAGCCGATTCGATTTAGCCTACAACGCCGCCCATGGTTTAGCCCTGGCCGCACTAAGATCCGCCGGCTACCGTACTGATAAACGCTATTTGGTTTTTCAGTGTTTGGCTCACACTTGTAACATCAGTAAAAGTCAGATCAGGACCTTCTCGCTTTGCCACGACAGACGCAACCGAGCTGAATATGGGGGTTATCTAGAGCAAGATGAGGCTTTGTTGCATGAATTGATCGACAACACGCAAATCCTATTGAGATCAGTCAGATCGTTAAGTTTGTAGGTAAGTGATAGCTATTTCCGCTCAGGAGCGTGGGATGTAGAGCAAGTACTCTATTTCATTGATTGTTCATTTATTGCGCACTATTTCAATTTAACGTACTACTTGAAATAGTGATCACGACTGGTTCAACGCCCCATCGCAGTAGCTGTCTGGTTACAGAAAGAGACCGGTCTGGCCCCAGCCACCATTCAGTCAGGCCTGCAGAAGCTGGCAGAGTTGAAAATGATTGATGAACTCACCAGGAAACGGCATGACAGAATCTACGCCTACCCGGAATGTATCTCGATCTTGAATCGTGGCAACGGATTGTAAGTCCCGTAGGGTGCGGCTCGCCGCACCGATAACATCTCGTGTTAACCTCCACACCCTTTCGGGTTAAACTCTGCTGTCTGATTTCTCGCCGCACACCTGTTGCCGGCATCTCACCAAAACATAACGAAACGGACAACATGACTGATCAAAAGATACTCTGCGAACACCGCCCCTCCTCCATGAAGCTGGAAATCCAAGGGGTCTACGACTGGCCGATCTGGGAGAAGGAGGTCTCCAAGTTCGACTGGGAGTACACCCAGACCGAGACCTGCTACATCCTGCGCGGTAAGTTCATCGTCACCCCGGAGGGGGGCGAGCCCCAGGAATTCGGCCGCGGCGATCTGATCACCTTCCCGGCGGGCATGAAGTGCACCTGGGAGATCCTCAAAGACGTGGAAAAACACTACACCTTCGAATAGTCCCACCCTGTCTGATGGCCAAAGCCGCAAAATCGTCCCAGCACACCCCGATGATGCAACAGTACCTGGGCATCAAGGGGGAGCATCCCGACAAGCTGGTCTTCTACCGCATGGGGGATTTCTATGAGCTCTTCTTTGCCGATGCGGAAAAGGCGGCGCGACTGCTCGATATCACCCTCACCAAGCGGGGCCAGTCGGCGGGCAAGCCGATCCCCATGGCGGGAGTCCCCTACCACGCTGCCGAGGGCTACCTGGCGCGCCTGGTAAAACAGGGGGAGTCGGTGGCGATCTGTGAGCAGATCGGTGATCCGGCCACCAGCAAGGGGCCGGTGGAGCGCAAGGTGGTGCGCATCGTCACCCCAGGCACCCTCACCGACGAGGCGCTGCTGGAGGAACGACAGGAAAATCTGCTGCTGGCGATCAACGAGGCCGATGGCTATGGGCTGGCGGCCCTGGATCTGGCCAGCGGCCGCTTCACCGTTCAGCAGCTCAAGGGTCTGGAGGCATTGAGTGGTGAACTCGAACGCCTCAGCCCGGCGGAGATCCTGCTCGACGAGGACTCCAACCTCCCTGAGACCCTCACCCGGCTCAAGGGTGTGACCCGACGACCTGCCTGGCATTTTGATCTCGATTCTGCGGAAAAACTGTTAAGCCGGCAGTTCGGCACCCGGGACCTGGGTGGCTTCGGTTGTCAGGACCACCCCCTGGCGGTGGCCGCCGCCGGTTGTCTGTTGCAGTATGTGGAGGAGACCCAGTTCGGCGCCCTGCCCCACATCCGAGGCATGCGGGTGGAATATCGGGAGCAGAGCGTGATCATCGATGCCTCGACCCGGCGCAACCTGGAGCTGGTCCACTCCCTGTCGAATCAACCTCAATACACCCTGGCGGGGATCATGGACCGTACCGTCACCGCCATGGGCAGCCGCATGCTGCGGCGTTGGATCAGCCAGCCGCTGCGGCAAAGGGAGGCGGTGGCCCGGCGCCATGCCACCATCGAGGTCCTGCTGGCCTCCCGTCTCTACAACGAGCTGCAGGAGATCCTGCAGGGCATCGGCGACATCGAGCGCATCCTCGCCCGCGTGGCCTTGAAAAGCGCCCGCCCTCGGGATCTGGCCACCCTGCGGGAGGCCCTGGGCACCCTGCCCCAACTGCAGCCCCTGCTGGCGCAACTCGACAGTCCCCTGACACCCGCCCTGGCACAACAGATCGGCGAACACCCAACCATTCACCAGCTCCTCAACGGAGCCATCATCGAACAGCCACCGATGCTGATCCGCGACGGCGGGGTCATCGCCCAGGGATATGACACGGAGCTGGATGAGCTGCGCGCCCTCTCTCAGAATGCGGATCAATTCCTCCTCGATCTGGAGAGCCGCGAACGGGAGCGCACCGGCATATCCACCCTCAAGGTGAGCTACAACCGGGTCCATGGTTACTACATAGAGATCAGTCGCGGCCAGTCTGACAAGGCACCGGACGACTACATCCGCCGCCAGACCCTGAAGGGGGCGGAGCGCTTCATCACCCCGGAGTTGAAGAAATTCGAGGATCAGGTGCTGAGCGCCCGGGAGCGATCCCTGGCCAGGGAGAAGTATCTTTACGAAAGGCTGCTCGATCAACTCTGCGAGGAGCTGCCACCACTGCAGCAGTGCGCCGAAGGGCTGGCCCAACTGGATGTGCTGTGCAACCTGGCGGAGCGGGCCCAAAGCCTGAACCTGGTCTGCCCGCTGATGACGGAGGAGCCGGGGCTGCAGATCAGCGATGGCCGCCACCCGGTGGTGGAACAGGTCAGCAGCGATCCCTTCGTCGCCAACAGTGTCAGCCTTGATGACCAGCAGCGGATGCTGATCATCACCGGCCCCAACATGGGCGGCAAATCCACCTTCATGCGCCAGATCGCCCTCATCGTCCTGCTCGCATATAGCGGCAGCTTCGTGCCCGCCGCATCGGCGCGGATCGGACCCATCGACCGCATCTTCTCCCGTATCGGTGCCTCCGACGACCTGGCCGGGGGGCGTTCCACCTTCATGGTGGAGATGGAGGAGACCGCCAATATCCTGCACAACGCCACAGCCCAGAGCCTGGTGCTGATGGATGAGATTGGGCGCGGCACCTCCACCTTCGACGGCCTCTCCCTGGCCTGGTCCTGTGCGGTGGAACTGGCCACCTGCCTGGGCGCCTACACTCTCTTCGCCACCCACTACTTCGAACTCACCACCCTGCCGGAGGAGTATCCCGGCATCAGCAACCTGCACCTGGATGCGGTGGAACATGGAGATAGCATTGTCTTCTTGCACGCGGTGCGGGAGGGACCGGCCAACCAGAGTTATGGTCTTCAGGTGGCCACCCTGGCAGGGGTTCCGAAACCGGTGATTATCAGGGCACGACAGCGCCTGTTGGAGTTGGAGGCCAGCGCCCAGCGCCATGCCGAGCAGCAACAGAGCCAGCTTCCCCTGTTCGTTACTGAGCCCGAGTGCCCTCAAGCATCAGCAGTTGAACAGCTGTTGATTGAAATCGAGCCCGATGAGCTGACCCCACGTGAGGCGCTGGAGGCGTTGTATCGATTGAAAGAAAAACTTGAAGAGTAATTTTGAATTACACATAAATTCATAATTCAAATTCAACATTCAAAATTAAAAAAAACCTGGAGGTTTTTTATGTCCGATCATGTCTACAAGAAGATTCAGCTGGTAGGTTCATCCCAGACCAGCACCGACGATGCCATTCGCAATGCCATTGCGCGTGCGGGTGAGACCATCGAGAACATGAACTGGTTTGAGGTCGTCGAAACCCGTGGGCATATCGATAACGGCCAGGTGGCCCACTGGCAGGTCACCATCGATATCGGTTTTCGACTCAAGGATTGAGCCCTGTCTCCACAACAATCGGTAAAACCCTGAACAATATAGGTATCAATCCTAATACAAAGCGATAGAACGTCTGCCTACATTTAATAAGACATAATTATTACAGGGGCATGACATTGGACGCGCGAAGAAGCCCTAGAAGGAAAACTTCACTCCCGGTGACGCTCTCATCCAAGGCCGGTGGTGCTGGACAGGCGTGCATCATCAAGGATCTAAGCGAATCGGGCCTCTTCATAACATGCCCGACCTCAGCCAAGATTGATGGTAACTACCAGCTTTCTATCAAAAGGCCGGGGGCAGGAGAGTACCTGGAGCTTTCAGCCAGGGTCATCCGTGTCGATAATTGGGGTAGCGCGTTGATCTTCGATCGGCTTGAGCCTCAGAAGAGTCGGTTACTCTCCAACTTGATACAACCGAAATGGGACGGTAAAGATCTGCTGGAGGGTGTGATCATGCACGGCATGCTTGAAGACACCGCCAATTTCGCTGCCTGTATGCGGCTGACATCACTATTGAGCAGCAACTATAGGCATACCAACCGCGCACTCTAGTCAGTGGGCGGCGAAGCCACTCCCTAAGTCAGTCGTGGTAGCTTTGATTGGTTAGCTGAGAAACTCCAGCGACAGGTCGCCCAGATCGATGCGGTCACCGTCATGCAGTTCCACACCACCCGCTTTGATCGGTTGGCCATTGATCATGGGTGGGTGATCGCCTCCCACCTTGAGTAAAAAATAGCCTGAATGACGCTGGTTGATCAAAACCAGATCTCCACCGGGATTGCCGACACTGAAAAAGGCCCGATCGACCACTTTCACCTCACCCTTGTTATCACCACTAAGGTAGCGGACCCTGGCCCGATCCTCTATCGGGATCTCGGTATCAATGTTTTCATTGGTTTGTGGGGAGGAAATTGCATTCACGGCGAATTGTGGACTTGATCCATCGCTGATCGATGGAGCCACTGCAACCTCAGGGGTCGCAGCTTCTACAGGTGTGGCCACACGTGGACGCAATACCACGGTTCGATCAGGATCATCCATGTCTTGCGGTGCCGCTTGAGCGATAAACCTGAGATGATATTTGCCAACCTCGATCAGATCACCGTGCTTCAAGAAGCGTTTAGTGACCGTGTTGCCGTTTACGCGAGTACCGTTGGTGCTCTGCTCATCCTCAATGGAATAACCACTGAACACCTTTAGCAGTGTGGCATGGTGGCGACTGACCGAACGATCCTTGAGACAGACCTCACAAGTCTCGTCGCGCCCGATCAACATGCGCTTGCCATAAAGTGGAAACTCTTGTGGTGACTCATCGCCACCCATAACTACGAGCTTTTCCATAAAGCTATCTACCCAAGTACCATTGTCTAAATACTCACTTAACTATCGCCCGCCATGGTGCGGGCCAGAATCACGGTAATGTTGTCCACCCCTCCCATCCTACAGGCAAAATCCACAAGTTCATCGGCCTGCTGCATTAAATCGAGGTTTCTGTTCTCAAGGATACTTTGGATTTCATCATCCGTCATCATGCCTGTAAGGCCATCGCTGCAAAACAGGTAGAGATCATCGATATCAAGCTCAGTCTCACTCAGGTCGATGTCCACTATCTCTTCAGAGCCTATGGCCCGTGACAATACATTGGTCGGCACACCCGCCATGAGTGCTTGTTCAATGCTAGCAAAATCCCCTAGATTGACCATCTCCTGAATCATTGTATGGTCTGTGGTCATCTGCTCAAATACACCGGCCCGCAGGCGATAGAGCCTGGAATCACCAACATGGGCATACAGCAGGCTGTGCTCGGTGAACAATCCGACCACCAGGGTCGTCCCCATACCCTGGTACTCCGATACTTGCTGGGATAGCTCCTGTATCGCCTGATTTACATCCTGTATCGCATTCAGCAGATGCTCTCGCCATGAAACCCCATCATCAGCTTTACCCAAGCCGGCCAATTGACTCATCAGCATCTCGACCGTCAGGCTGCTGGCCACCTCACCGGCGTTGGCGCCTCCCATGCCATCTGCAAGTATCAACAAACCTGCATCAGGATCCCCGCCAACAGCATCCTCATTCTGCTCCCGTACCACCCCTTTGTCGGTACGCATTGCCACGTCTAACTTCAAGCTGACTCCCGAAATGTAGCGGTAGAGGGTAGTTGTGTTAACAGGCCCCAGGATTAAACTACCATTAAATACTTATTGATTCCTGAAGCAAACCCAAAAATATGGGTAATTTTTCACTTCTGTGATCGATTCTTATCCAACTCTGTTAAAATTTTGCTCAAACGCTGCGCCGGAATATAGCCTGGCAGCATATCACCGCTTTGTAGAAATATGGCAGGTGTGCCATTCACACCCAGGGTCTTACCCAGCGCCCAGTGCTGTTCGACCGGGTTATTGCACTCCTTCTTAGCCAGCTTTTTACCCGCCTTGGACTGGGTCATGGCATCATTCCGGTCATCGGAACACAACACGGTTACCGCCTTATCGAAGGATTCACTACCTATACCTGCCCTGGGAAACATCAGATAACGCACCCGTATGCCCAAGTCGTTATAGTCTTTCATCTCGCTATGCAGCTTCTGGCAATAGCCACAATCGATGTCCGTGAATACGGTGACGGTATGCTGGGTTTTTTCTGGGGCGAAAACCACCATGTTATCTTCCCCAATTGCCTCAATTGCCGCTGCTTTGGCAATAGATACCTTGGGTGTGGTCAAATCCTCCCGGGTTTCGATATCGTACATATTGCCGCTCAACAGGTACCTGCCATCCGCGGAAACATAATAGAGTTGAGGGCCTACCATAACCTCATACAAACCATCGATCTTGGCGGGCGTGACGCTGGTAATGGAACCCTTCTTTAGGATTTTATTGACCCCTTCACGCACCTTCATGATCTCTGCATTTTGCTTGCTGGGCTCCGCCGTCACAGGTGCGATCAAAAACAGGGTGATAAGTGGCAGCAGTTTGGCGCCCTTGTGCAGGATAGCTCGGTGTGATTGTTTCATCGATGTTTAGTCCCGAAAATTTTGATATTGAAGGGGAAGACCGTAATCGGTCTCCCGAATAAGTGCGATAGTCTGCTGTAAATCGTCTCGTTTCTTCCCTGTCACACGAATCTGCTCACCTTGAATCTGGGCTTGTACCTTGAGCTTGCTGCCCTTGATCTGCTTGACCATCTTTTTCGCCACGTCGCTGTCGATACCTTGTTTAATGATCACTCGCTGACGAGCGGCATTTAGACTGGTCTCAGCATCCTTGATATCCATAGCAGCGACATCAACCTTACGTTTGACCAGTTTCTGGCGCAGAATATCCATCATTTGATTGAGTTGGAACTCCTGCTCCGCACGTAATACGATCTCGTTCTCATTCTGTTCGAATGCGGCATCCACACCTTTGAAGTCAAATCGAGTACCTACCTCCCGGTTGGCCTGATCGACTGCATTTCTGACCTCCTGAAGATCCACTTCAGAAACGATATCGAAGGATGGCATATTGGCTCCTGGTCAAGTGAAACTGGGAGGGGACTCTACCATAAGCTGGCCCTACTCTCATGTATCCGGGTCTGATAACAGACCCGAGATAACCTCCACTGCTCATCCCCGGGGATGATGGGTTGCGTGCAGTTGCTTCAAACGCTCCCGTGCCACATGGGTATAGATCTGAGTGGTGGATAGATCACTGTGCCCCAACAGCAGTTGTACAACGCGCAGATCCGCACCATGGTTCAACAGATGGGTGGCAAAGGCATGCCGCAAGGTATGGGGCGAGATGGTATGGCTGATTCCCGCGCTTGCGGCATGCTTCTTGATGCGATACCAGAAGGCCTGCCTGGTCATACCATGACCGCGCCGGGTCGGAAACAGATGGCTGCATACCCTGTCGCCCAGAAGCTCGCTCCGAGCACCCCCATAGAAGCGTTCCAGCCACCCCTGTGCCTCGTCACCCATCGGTACCAGGCGTTCCTTGCCACCTTTCCCAACAATACGCATCACCCCCTGTGTCAGATTCACCTGCTCCGGGCGCAGATCGACGAGTTCGGATACCCTCAGACCCGAGGCGTAGAGCACCTCCAGCATGGTCCGGTCACGCATGCCCTCCGCATCATCAAGATCCGGTGCATCCAGCAGCGCCTCAACCTCAGTCTCGGAAAGTGATTTTGGCAAGGGTCTGCCGAGCTTGGGAGAATCGATGCGCACACTGGGATCGGCACTCAACCAGCCTTCGCGCAAGCTATATTGATAGAACTGCCTGACACAGGAGAGCAGGCGTGCGGTCGAGCGCGGCTTCCTACCCTGTCTCACCAGATCTGCCAAATAGGATTGCAGGTCGGCCCGCTGTGCCTGCAGCAACCCATAACCCCTGTTGTTGCGCAGCCAGTCAGCCACCTTGGCTAAATCGGACTGATAGGCGGAGAGTGTGTTACGGCTCAAGCCCCGCTCCATCCACAAGGCATCGGAAAAGGATTCAATAAGGGAGCTGTCCTCACCAGCTCCCTTCACAAGACACCCTCATGCTGCAACAGCCAGCGCTTGATCTCCAGCTTCTCACCACCCCGTTCACCCGCGAATCCCCCAAGACCATGGACGCCAACGACCCGATGACAGGGCACGATCAGCGGACAGGGATTGGCCCGGCAGGCATTTCCCACCGCCCTGGCTCCACTGCCGATCTGCTGGGCCAATTCTCCATAGGTCAAGGTTGAGCCAGAAGGTATCTTTCGCAGTGCCTCCCAGACGCGTCTTTGAAATGGTGTTCCTTCGAGTATGAGTTGCAGATCAAATTCTCTTTTTGGGTCCTGCAGATAGACTTTGATGGCGTCTATCACACAACGCAATCCTGGAACCTGTTGGGTATAGTCCCGCTGGGGTGGAGTCAAATAGTCCACGGCCCTCAGTTTGCCATTGGATATGGCGATGCCGACCGGGGCGAATGGGAAGTTCAGTACAGCCTGATAGGATTGTTCGGTCGCTGTCATGATCTCTGCTCCAAGGTTACGCTTGTCTTGATACCCATTACTGGGTAGGCCCGGGGGTGAAGAGCCCCTGAATTTGGCAATCTCCTACGCCAAATTATGTCCACAGATCCTGTGGATAACTTTGTTAGTAAGCTGCAGGAACTCTGCTGCAGCCCTTGATCCTCTTAATCTCTTTTTAAATTGTGTAATTTCTATACAAATTATAAATTGCATTTTAATTCAATATGTTAGTACATCAATTGAATCTATTACCAGAGAAGTTCCCTATAACCTGCCAATCTCTGCTTCCTGAAAACCCGATTGTGCATAAAAAGCGTTGACAGTCGAATTCATCCATGCTCAGGGCAGGCTTGATCACAGCTATGGACCAAGTCTCCCTACATTCAAGAATTAAGCATTTAATTCTCCAATCTACCGACGCTCTGATGGTGATATTATGCCATTAATGAGACCTGCCGAATCACCATTCTGGAATACCACGCCCCTGGATGCCATGTCCCGGGAAATGTGGGAGTCTCTCTGCGATGGCTGTGGTAAATGCTGTCTGCAGAAAATCGAGGATGAGGAGACCCGGGAGATCTTCTTCACCAATATCGTTTGTGACCTGCTCGACCTGGAACGCTGCCGTTGCACTCACTATCAAGAAAGATCAAAACTGGTACCCAATTGCGTTACCCTCACACCAAATGACCTGGCCGATCCCTATTGGCTGCCAGAGACATGCGCCTATCGCTTGTTGGCGGAGGGGAAATCCCTGCCCGACTGGCATCCCCTGGTATCCGGAGACCCCGAAAGTGTGGAAAAAGCGGGCCACTCCATACGCGGCAAGGTCATAAGGGAATCGGCGGCGGGCGACTGGGAGCACCACCTGGTCGATTGGATATAGCATTGATTGACCCAGGTATCAGGATTAATTTTATAAGTCCGCAAATGAACGCTAATAAACGCAAATTAAGACTATTTAAGGTATTTCATTGGCTTAGCCAAAGCCTAACCATTATCGTTCCCTGATCCATTTGAGTGGTGCAATCAAGCGTGTCGCCTGTTCACACAAATCATGTAATTTTTTACAAAAGCTGTAGACATTTGCGTTCATTTGCGGACGCTTAATAATTTTCCTGTAAGTATTGATCAGATCCACTAAATGAACTCAATAACGACACTGACCGAATTTCTCGAGTCCGGCGGGCTCTCCATCGAGATCTCCGATATGGGACGACGGATCGTCGCCATTCCTAGAGAGGCGTTCATTGCCTTTGAACGGACCGAGACAGCCTACCCTTTTCCGCTGCAGCAACAGGCCTGGATCGCCCTGACCCTTGCCGACCCAAAGCAGCCACAGATCGATCCCATGATCTGGTTTATCCGTTTTCCCCTGGATGAACAGGGTAAGCTGCTGCTCTCCGCCAGGGATGAGTTCATGCATCACCTGGTTGAGAGCCTGGGTAGTGAGCCGGATAGGGATGGGATGCGGGGCGCGTTGCAGAACAATCCCTACGCCTTTCAGCCCAAGCAGGAGCGTCTGGCCATATTTCATGCACGTCTGACCCACGCCCTGAGGCAACCGGCCTCACGTTACTATGACCATGCCAAGGCCTATTTTGACGGTGATCTGGGTTGGGAACAGTGGTCATTCATCGGCTATCAGGGCATCGCCGATGTGGCTGCCCGCCTGGATCAGCATGGCAATACCCAGCGTGTTCGCAAGTCGATTCCCTCCCTGCCGCCCTCCCCCTTGGAGGTACTCTGCCACTGTCTGGAAAATGAGGTGATATCCCATTCGATCGCTGATGCGCTGGCTCAAAGGGGTCTCTCAAGCCTGCACCAGGAGAGGCCCGATCCGCAGGTTCTCTCGGCGGTGGTTCGTGGACTCTCCCAGAGCCAGCAGGAATCGATTCGCAACGATTTCATCTATCAGCTCCTCGACCATCCCATCTCCCAACGCAGTGATCTGCTGGCGGCTATAGCGGGAAGGGCCTGGGAGTCGCTGGAGGATAGTGCACTTCGCCATCGCTATCTGGAACGACTGGCGGACAACGAGGCGGGCCAGGCGTTCTTCAACGGCATTTTGAGCGACCTGCTCTATCTGCCCGCTACCCGGCAGGCAATGCAGGCCAGTCTGCGGGATCCACAACGCTCACAACAAATGAGCCAGGTGATCGGCGCATTTTTCAGCCATGTCAGGGGAGAATAGAAGCCACTACATCATCTTGATCATGGCATCGCCGAAGGCAGAACAACTCAGCTCCTGAGGATTATCCATCAGTCTGGCGAAATCGTAGGTCACTGTCTTCGCGGAGATGGTATCGCCCAGGCTCTTGATGATCAGGTCCGCCGCCTCGAACCAACCCATGTGCCGCAGCATCATCTCCGCCGAGAGGATCAGTGAACCGGGATTGACCTTGTCCTGACCGGCATATTTCGGCGCGGTACCGTGGGTGGCCTCGAACATGGCCACATCATCTGAAAGATTGGCCCCCGGGGCTATGCCGATGCCGCCCACCTGTGCGGCCAGGGCGTCGGAGACATAGTCACCGTTCAGATTGAGGGTCGCAATCACACTGTATTCGGCGGGCCGTAACAGGATCTGCTGCAGGAAGGCATCGGCGATCACATCCTTGACGATGATCTCCTTACCGCTCTTGGGATTTTTAAAGCTGCACCAGGGCCCACCATCCAGTTCAACCGCGCCAAACTCCTCCTGTGCCAGCTCATAGCCCCAGTTTTTGAAGGCGCCTTCGGTGAACTTCATGATATTGCCCTTATGCACCAGGGTCACCGAACTCCGGTCATTGTCGATGGCATACTGAATCGCCTTGCGTACCAGGCGTTTGGTGCCTTCACTGGAGACAGGCTTTATCCCGATACCGGATGTGGCGGGAAAGCGGATCTTGCTGACCCCCATGGAATCCTGCAGAAAATCGATCACCTTCTTTGCCTCTTCGCTGCCCGACTCCCATTCGATCCCGGCATAGATGTCTTCTGAATTCTCCCTGAAGATCACCATATTGGTCTTCTCAGGCTCCTTCAGCGGACTGGGAGTCCCATCGAAATAGCGTACCGGCCTGAGACAGACGAAGAGGTCGAGCTGTTGACGTATTGCCACATTCAGGGAGCGGATACCGCCTCCCACAGGTGTGGTCAAGGGACCTTTGATGGAGACAACGAAATCCTTCACCGCATCCAGGGTCTCCTGGGGGAGCCAGGTATCGCTGTCGTAGACATGGGTCGCCTTCTCCCCGGCATAGATCTCCATCCAGGCAATCTTTTTCTCACCGCCATACGCCTTATCCACCGCGGCATCGATCACTTTTCGCATCACCGGGGTGATATCCACGCCTATGCCGTCACCTTCTATGTAGGGGATGATGGGGTTATTCGGTACATTCAACGCCCCATTTGCGTCAACGCTAATCTTCTCCCCTGCGGAAGGGATCTCAATCTTGTCATATGCCATGGATGTTTCCTGTGTTTAGGTCGTTCGATTTTCACAAAAGCTGCAATTGTAGCTGTGTTTTGGTGGATATATACAGATCTATCGTTTTTTTATCACAAATAATGGCTCAAGAAGCCATCTAAATGCACGCTACAAGAGGTTAATAAATGCTTAATTCCGTAGAATATTTATGCTATTTACCACGCCGATAGACTACCCTTCAGCATGATTCCAGGGAGGTTTGATGTCAGATTCCAATCGAAAAACACCAGGTAAACTGCTCCATTCGCTAATAACAGAGTGGCAAAAAGCCATCATCGGCAAGCCGGAAACCCTGCGCCTGGTGATGATCAGCCTGCTCTGTCGCGGTCACCTGCTGCTGGAGGATCTACCCGGTCTGGGTAAGACCACCCTCGCCAAGGCCCTGGCGAAAAGTCTGGATCTGACCTTCAAGCGGATTCAATGTACACCGGATCTGCTGCCGGCGGATATCACAGGTATATCCATCTTCGACCAGAAGTCACAGGGCTTCCGCTTTCTTCCCGGCCCGGTGTTCACCAATATCCTGTTGGCCGACGAAATCAACCGCACCTCGCCACGCACCCAATCCGCACTGCTCGAGGCCATGGCGGAGCGAACGGTGACGGTGGATAGAAAGACCCGCAAGCTACCCGCCACCTTTATGGTCATCGCGACCCAGAACCCCATCGAATTCAGCGGCACCTTTCCACTCCCGGAAGCGCAACTGGATCGTTTTTTCATGCGTGTCTCCCTGGGCTACCCCAAACTGGAGGACGAAACCCGCATCATGCAGATGAACCGCAGTGATGATCCCCTCGATCAAATCGCGGCAAGGATCGACGACGCCACACTGCTCAAGCTGCAGCGTGCGGTAACCAAGATCCAGATCGAGCAGAATGTCATCGATTATATCGCGGCCCTGATTCAGGCCACCCGCAAGCATAAAAAGATCCGCTTGGGTGTGAGTCCCCGTGGTTCGATATCTCTGATGAAGGCCGCCCAGGCGAGTGCATTACTGAATGATGAGAGCTTTGTTACACCGCGCCGGGTACAGGAGTTGGTGGTACCCGTACTGGCCCATCGCATGCTGTTGAGAAGCAATAGCGACAATGACAAAAACCTCCTGCAGGAGATCGTCGACACCACGCCTGTCCCCGCCATGCCGGATAGCCGGAGTGACAAGCAGAAAACGGAGACTGTTCTCGAACTGGCGGAGTGATAGGGATGAAGGAAGAGGCCCTGCTATCCAACAGACTGCCCCCTGAAGTCATCGCCTGGCTGCAACGCTGGTTCAACCTGCACGTGGTCATCTGGCTGCTCTCCCTGGCCTGCTTTTTTGTCGCCTGGAACCGGGGGCTGGCACTGCTCTACGGCCTGTCTTCACTCTGCCTGTCCCTATTGCTGATCTCTCACTTGATGCCCAGGCTGCAAATGCGCGGAGTCAAAGTGGAACGCTCCCTGGTTGGTGATCTGACAGCCGGCAGCGAGGGTGAATTGGTCTACCTGATATCGTCCAAGAGTCGAAGATATCATCTTCAGTTGACAGATCAGCTTCCATTCACCGAAGGTCAACAGAAGCTATTCATCTCACAGTGCGACAAAACCCTTCGTGAACGCGCCACCGTTTACTGCGACCGTCGCGGCCGGTTCCTGATAGATCAGTTGACACTCTCCTCCTCCTATCCATTCGGCGTGGTGAGGCATAGCCGCCAACTGACAACCGATACCCTCGAGGTGCTGGTGCTTCCCCGGGTATGCAACCTGACGCGTATCCCTCTCCCCGTCATCGCGGATGCCAACAGCGATGGCGATCTGCACATACCTCAGCAAGGGGGCCAGGATGAGTTTGCGGCGGTGCGTGAATATACCCAGGGGGACAGCCTTCGTCACATTCACTGGCGGGCCTCTGCCCGGCAGCAACAACTGGTGGTGAAGGAGTATGAGCGCAGTGACCGGCCGGTATTGTTGGTAACCCTGGACAGCAGGCCCGCCTTTAACCAGGGTGAGGGCTCGAGATCCACTTTTGAATATGCCATCACCATCGCCGCCTCGATGATTCACTTTGCCAGCCGCGAGGGAATGCAGAGCATTCTGGTGGTCGAAAACGGTGACTGGCATGACTATGTCATCCCGGCCTATACCTCAGACCTATACGATCTGTACGCCTTTCTGGCAACCCTCGAGAGCAACGGCAGCCAAAGTTGCAGCGAATTGATCGAGCAGGCGGTAATCAGATTTCCCCAGGCCAATCTGATTACCGGCTTTCGTCTCCAGGATGACCCGCTGCTGCCAACCCTGCCACCCTATCTGACGCATGTGGATATGGAGATGGATGCAGAGAGTTTTCTCTTCCCCCTGCGCAACAAGCCAAGCAACGACTACCACCGTGAAGGCAACCGGTTGATCTATCCCGTGAATGCCCTGTCACCACTGCAGGAGCTGTTTCAGTGAAGCTCGAATCGCTCAAGGTGGTCTATTGGTACAGCCTGGTCTCGGCGGTTGCCGCAGGTGCGGTGCTATTTGCCTACCTGGGGGTAATGGCAGCACTTCTCGGTTCGATCCTGATGCTGGCGGTAACCCATTTCATCCTGGTGCTTGTGGGACGCACTGACGAGGAGAACAGTCCCTATCTGAAGATATCGGAACAGATCGCAGCGACAGGAATAGTCGTCTTTGTCCCATTAATTGTCCTCGAAGGCCCTCTGATAGCACTCTTGGTCTTCATCGGCTTCGCCCATCTGGCGCTGCTGTTTCAAACCCATGACTATCGCAGACTCTATATAGGCCTGGCGGTGGGGTTTACCGCATTGATCGCCGGCGCTGTGGAATCAAAATCGGGTATCTATCTGATCTTTTTTCTCGCCTATGCCGTGACCATCAGCATCACCCTGGGTTATGCCTATATCGAGCCTTTGAGCCACAATCGTTCCCGATGGAATCCACTCGACCAGCTACGCGCCGCTGCCTTACTGATTGGTTTGGCACTGGCCATCTATCTGATTGTTCCCCGCTTTCCCGCAGGCAACCTGGGTGCTATTCCCGGCTCCGACCATTTTTATGAAAATCAGGGGTGGGAACAGGAAGCGGAACAAAACCAGGCAGGAGAGGATGAAAACAATCCGGCCGACTCGCTACTGCAGGATCTGGCAGATAAATTTGATGCCGAGGGTTCACGGGGAAGGTCTGACCGAACATCACCCAATCGAGCCTCAGATTCATCTTTCCGTTACCGGGGTTTCGACTATGAGATGAATATCGATAATCCCGACGATCAGGGCGACCGTTTCAGCAATGCGATCGTGGCGCATGTTCGCGCCGACCGCCCGCTCTATCTACGGGCACGTATCTTTGACCATTTCGACGGTCTGCGTTGGCATAGCTCTGCTCAACAGCTAAGCAAATTGCAGCTCTCCCGCGGGGAGATTGAACTCCAGCCCGAAACCCTACCTTCGTCAGACCGTCTGACAGAACACTACGAGGTATTTGTCGAGCATGACCTTGGGGACTATATCCCTGCGGCGGCGGTACCGATTAAAGTCAATTTTCCTGCAACCGTCATTGCTGTCGATGCATTCGGCCAACTTCACTCACCAGGTGCGTTGCGAAGCGGCACCGCATATGCCGTTGAATCTTTACGCACCCTGCACAAGGGACGCACTTTTGCCGAAACCGAATACGTGGAGTTACCAAACTTCAGGCAACTACCGGAGGATATGGATCCGCGCATTGATCAATTGGCTACCCAGGTTGCTCAATCCCACGACAGCCAGTTCGCAAAGGCCATCGCGTTGGAGCAACACCTGCGTAACCACTATGACTACGACTTCGATTCCATTTTCAAATCACAAAAACAGACACCGCTAAGCCAATTTCTGTTCGAGACAAAAAAGGGGCATTGCGAATACTTCGCCAGCGCGCTTGCCATTATGTTGCGTACCCAGGGTATCCCATCCCGCCTAGTCACGGGTTTCTCCGCAACCAATCAAAATCCCATGACCGGTTATTACGATGTGTATGCCCTGGACGGACATGCCTGGGTCGAAGCCTATGTGGATGATATCGGTTGGTTGGAACTGGAACCCACCGCCTACTACGACGGCCCGGCCGTGGATAATGAAACCCTGTCCGCGGAACAGATCAACGACTACGTGGAAAGGCAGCTGCGGCTTCAGCACGCCATGGGAGAGACTGACATCTCTTTCGAGATGCTGATGAGCGCTGTCTGGCAGGCCTCCTATCTGTTAGTCACCTGGGCAGGCGCTTACCTGAAACTCTTTTTCATCAATATGTGGCCGTTCTTCATTACTCTCGCCGGGATACTTTTGGGCGCGTGGATCGCCTGGCCACACGTCCAGCCCAGATGGCGCGCATTGCAAATAAAACGCAGACTCGACTCAGCCCAGGCCGCCACCCCGGACGAAGCCATAGCCATTCATCTGCAGGCGATTGATGATCTGCTGCGCAATGCCGGTTATCAGCGACCCGCGGGGCTGACCATCGAGAAACTACTCGATAGATTGGCGGCACTGGAGGTTCCTTTGCATGCCGGCAGGATTTCCCGTGAGTTCAACCGCCTCAACTACTCAGACAAAGCGGTCAAGGTCAACCTGTCTCGCTACAGCAGGCTGTTTGAGATGCTCTACTCAATCGGGCATGCGGATCTAAAACAGCGTATCCATGGCATACAATAACCACAATTTTTATACCTAACGCCTCTAATTGGAGTCGAGCAATAGTTGATGAAATGCTTTCTCCGGTACAGGTCTGGAAAAAAAGTAACCCTGATAATAATCACATCCCAGGTTGCGTAATTTGGCAAGTTGCACTGCGGTCTCAACACCCTCAGCTGTGACATGCATTTTCAAGTTGCGTGCCATCAAGTGAATGGTCGAAACAATCTCCTCATTCTCCTCCTCGGCTTGCATCCTGTGAATGAAGCTGCGATCGATCTTCAGTATATCTATTGGGAAACGGGTTAAATAGGCCAATGATGAATAGCCGGTACCAAAGTCATCGATCGCCATGGCCACACCCATCTCATTGAGTTGTCTGATTTTCATGATCGTCTGTTCCGTATCATGCATCAATACAGTCTCGGTTATTTCGAGTTGGAGTCTCTTCACTGGAATCTGGAACTCGTTCAGATTACTCCTGATTTCATCAACCAGGCCAAGGCTGGTGAATTGTTGCGGTGAAATATTCACTGCCACCTTGAACTCCATAGTATCCGGCAACTGCCAGGAAGCCAGGTCTTCACAGATCTGGCGCAGCATCACTGAAGCAATTAGATTGATCTGGCCAGACTCCTCCGCAATTGGAATGAATACACCCGGCATGATGGGCTCTCGATCATTACGGATCCATCTGGCCAATGCCTCCGCAGCTACGATTTTTCCGTCACTGACTCGAACAATGGGTTGATAATAGGGAACGATCTCTTTGGATTGCAGTGCGACATGTAGGTCGGACTCCATGCGCAATCGTCGTTTGGCTTTCTGTGTCAACTTGTGGGTATAAAACTTGAAGCTGTTTCGCCCCGACTCTTTTGCCAGATACATCGCGGCGTCGGCGTGTTTGATCAGATCAGTGGCTGTCTCTCCATTCTGAGGATAGATACTGATCCCGATACTACCCCCCACGGAGAGATCGTGACCCTCAACATGGACAGGTGTTTTCATCTCATCCAAGACCGCCTGAGCAATCTCGGCAATTACCGATTCTGTAACCACATCTTCGATGAGAATCACGAACTCATCACCACCGATGCGCGAGATCGTATCCCCCGCACGCAGGCGCTTGCTGAATCGCTGTGCAAGCAATCTCAGCAGCTTATCTCCTGTCGGGTGTCCGAGACTGTCATTGACTACCTTGAAATTATCCAGATCAAGGAAAAGCACAGCGACTTCGTTGCCGTTGCGACGCGCTCGCTGCAGCGCATGATCTATTCTGGAAAAGAGCAAAATCCGGTTTGGTAGCCCGGTCAGGGGATCATAGTGTGCCAGGTGCTCGAGTTGCTGCTCCGACTGTTTCAATGCTGATATATCCGAAAACACTGCCACATAGTGGGTAATCAAGCCATCGTCATCAAGGATGGCGCTGATATTGAGCCACTCCGGATAGATCTCTCCGCTCTTGCGACGATTCCAAATCTCCCCTTGCCAATGCCCTGAGCTAGTCAGTTGCTCCCACATATGGTGATAAAAATTCTGGTCATGCCGGCCTGACTTGAGCACGCTCGGATTGAGCCCCAGCACCTCCTCCTCCCGATAACCGGTTATTTTACTGAAGGCGCGATTGACTGAAATAATTCTGGGTGTTGTATCGGTTATCGTCACCGCCTCAAGTGTGCTTTCGAGTACAGCGGCGGCTTGTTTAAGCTTTTCATCGTTGCGTTTCTTCTCCATCAGTCTCCACAGATCGCTGACCAGCATACTGATTTGCTGCACATCGAAGTCGTTGTAATGTTCTATCTTGTTTCCAACTCCTATTACCAGTCTTACCTTGTCACCATCCATGACAGGTACTGAAAGGTGCCGCAGAAGATGAATATGCCCTTCCGGATAGCCTTTACGGCCCTGCAAGGATTGATAGTCATTGTGAATCTGTGGTTTCCGTTTGCGCACACAATCCACCCAGACGCCGGCTTTGCTTAGAGGATAGTGAGAATCAAACGCGGCACTACACTGCAGCAAGGTCTGCTTCGACCAGGCCACCAACTCGATCGTTTCCTGGTCTTCATTGACGAAATGGAGATAACCTATGCTGCTATTGGTGAGGTGACACGCCTGCTCCAGGGCCGTCTGGACAATCTCTTTTTCACTGACACTCGGCGCCTGTTTGGTAAGTTCTAGGGAGGCCTCGAGTCGCTGTTGTATCAAGGTTCTGGATGCTTCTGCCTGCTTGCGACGATTGATATCGATATGCACGCCGAGAATACGTGCAATTTTATCCTCGGCATTCATCAAGGCAGAGCCTCTAGCCAACAGCCATTTATAGCTGCCGTTCTTGTGTTTGAGCCGGAACTCCTCTTCCCAGATGGGCTCTGGTGAGGCCAGGTAACGCTCGAGATGTTCCAACACACGTGGCTCATCATCGGGATGCAGACGATTCTTCCAGGTATCTATGTGGTTCTCCAATTCATTATCCTGGTAGCCCAACTGCATCTTCCAGCGAGGGGAGAAATAGATGGTGTTCCGCTCAAGATCCCAATCCCATACCCCATCCAGACTGGACTCTGTCAGCAATCGATAGTGCTCTTCACTCTTCTGGAGCGCTTGCTCATATTCAATCTCATTGGTTACATCTTGAAATACCGCAGTGACATAACCGCAGGGCAGTCTATAGACATGGTTCATACGCCAACCGCGAATACGTTCGTCGTGATACTCGGTTGGTCCCAGGGTTTCACTGGCACCGCTCTTCATCACCCGGCGTAAAACATCCAGCAAGCCGAACTCCTCCACCCCCGGATACACCTCAGTCAAACGGCGCCCGATGAGTTCCTGGCGCTTCACCCGGTCTGTTCTTTCAACCGTAGGATTAATATCAATAAATATGAAATCTCTACCATCATCCACGGGTTGGTAGACAGCCACACCGAAATTGAGCTGCTTAAACAACTCTTGAGGATACTCGGCACACTGATGGTGCACATGATTGTGAGACTGATCGGCGTTTTTTCGTTGTGTCAAGTCGTTAGTCCTGGCAAGGATTCTAATTCTTCTTTAACACGGACCACTGACTCCCATGCCTGAGCAGTGACCGCTGGGAGGCCAGTTTGTTTCCTGCTGGCCACAGGCTTTACGACACCTGATCTATCAAGTGTAAACCATATCTACGACAATACCCGGGTTGGCATTGAGCTAAGCCCTGCCGATTATAAATTTGCACCCGAATGAAGTGACAATAAGGAGTAATAACACACTGCATTTTAGGATTGTTCTCCCCTTTCACTATGTTGTAATTAAACTCGTGAAGGCAGTTATACTTATCCACCTACCAGCCTAAATAATTACTATCCGTTCGGCAGAAGCATGGGGGGGTTTCGACATGCATGGTTGTGGATTTCGTTGTGCAGGTATCATCCTGATTGCTGCCACATTATTTGGTTGCGACAAACCATCGCCACCCGACAGTAAGGAGGCGGTGCGCCCTGTAAAGAGCTTTATCGTTGAGCAAGCTGACGCCTCCGCTATCCGTTCATTCCCCGCACGAATCGATGCCGGCAGAAAGGCGGACCTTGCATTCAGGGTTGCTGGCAAGGTTGAACAGCTGTCCGTGAAAGAGGGCGATCATGTGGAGAAGGGTCAACTGATCGCCACCTTGGATATCACCGACTATAAGATCGCCTATAACAATCGCAAGGCGAATTTCGACAAGACAAAAAAGGACTATGCCCGGGCCCAGGAGCTGGTGAAAAAGGGGCACATCTCAAAGATGGATTACGATCGCCTTGAAGCTGAATTCAAGGGTGCCAGATCCGCCTTGGAATCCGCCCAGCAAGAGCTCAATTACACCAAGCTGACCGCCCCGTTCAAGGGTGTCATTGCCAAGCGCCATATTGAAAACTTCGAAGAGGTACAAGCCAAGCAGGTGATCCTGGATCTGCAGGATATCACCACGCTGGAGGTTAAATTCGATGTACCGGAGAGTCAGCTTCGCGAGCTCCAGCCTGACAGGGAGTCACCGGAATCGAGACGCAGGCAGATACCTGTAAAGGTACGCTTCTCCGATCTACCGGGTAAGAGCTACCCCCTCACCTTTCGCGAAGTCAGCACCAAAGCCGATGCCAAAACCCAGACCTTCCAGGTGACCTATACCATGCAGCAGGTGGACGACGTCACCATATTGCCGGGGATGACTGCCACAGCGGTTGTCGACCTGAGCGGCTTTCTCAACAATGGTCAGCGTCACCTGGTCCCGGCAACGGCGGTCGTGGGCGACAGCAATCTCGAGTCCAGGGCCTGGGTTATCGATGAACAGAGCATGACCGTCAAATCCCGCAAGGTGAAAATCGGCCGGCTCCTGGGAAGCCGGGTTGAGATCCTGGAAGGTCTCGATCCGGGTGAGCGGATCGTCACTGCCGGCACCCCCTTTCTGCTTGAGGATATGCAAGTCAGATTGCTGCCTGATCGGGAACAGGCGGAACCCCGCACACAGGAGCTGAATAATCAGTGATAACTGAGCAGAACACAGCAGCGATGAGGGGCGCGGGATGAACATCGGTGAATATTCGGTACGTACACCAGTGATCTCCTGGTTGTTGGTGATCATCATGCTTGGTGGCGGCTTCTGGGCATTCGATCGAATCGGCAAACTGGAAGACCCCGCCTTCACCATCAAGATGGCCAAGATCATCACCTACTATCCCGGGGCATCCGCCAAGCAGGTTCAGGATGAAGTCACCTACCATGTGGAGGATGCCATCCAACGCATGCAGCAGGTGAAACGGATCAAGATGTCGATCTCCAGACCTGGTGTATCGGATATTCAGATCGAATTCAAAGACAAATACCGTGCCGACGACTTCCCCAACATCTTCGATGAGTTGCGGCGCAAGATCGCCGACATGCAAGGCAAACTGCCCCCTGGCGCGCAGAGCCCGATCGTGATCGATGATTTCGGCGATGTCTTCGGTGTCTATCTGGCGCTTACGGGTGAGGGTTACAGCTGGCGTGATCTGTGGGATTTCGCCGATGCATTCAAGCGCCAACTGGTACTGGTACCCGGCATCCGCAAGATCTCCATCGGCGGGACGCAGAAAGAGGTGGTCTATGTGGACATCTCCCGTGCACAGCTGGGTGAACTGGGGATATCACCGAGCCAGATCTCACAGATCCTGGAATCACAGAATGTGGTGGTCACCGCGGGTAACGCCAGTGTCGGCAATGAGTATCTGCGCATCGAACCCACCGGGGAGTTCAATTCGGTCAAGGCGATCGGCGATGTGCTGATCGGTTCCGATGAAAAGAAACTGGTCTACCTCAAGGATATCGCCGAGATAACCCGCGCCTATGAGGAGGTCCCCAGCCAGATGTACTATGTCAACGGCAAACCGGCGTTGACCCTGGGTATCTCCATGCAGGCCGGTGAGAATGTGGTCGCGGTGGGGGAGAGTCTGCGGCAACGGGTGATGGAACTGATCCCCACGATTCCCCTCGGCATGGATTTGATCGAGATCTACAACCAGCCCGCCGAGGTGGATAAATCGGTCAGTGGCTTCATCGTCAGTGTCGGCCAGGCGGTGGTTATCGTTATTATTGTGCTGTTGCTGTTCATGGGTCTGCGGGTGGGCTTTATCATCGGCGCGGTGCTGTTGATCACCGTGGCGGGCACCCTCTTCATCATGCATCTGGAAGGCATTGAGCTGCAACGTATCTCATTGGGTGCGTTGGTGATTGCCCTCGGTATGCTGGTGGACAACGCGATTGTAGTGGCCGAGGGTATGCTGGTGCGTCTCCAGGCCGGTATGCAGGCGGTGGATGCGGCGCGGGAGACGGTTGGCAAGACCATCTGGGCGCTACTGGGCGGCACCGTGATCGGCATCCTGGCCTTCTCCGCCATCGGCCTTTCACCGGACAGTACCGGCGAGTTCACCAATTCACTCTTTTGGGTGATTCTCTACTCCCTGCTGCTATCCTGGATTACCGCCATCACAACCACCCCCCTGCTTTGCGCCCTACTGATAAAGCCGGGGCAACCCGGTGGTGACAGTCCCAAGGACCCCTACGGAGGTGCAATCTTCACCCTTTTCCGCAGCATTGTGGATCGGGCCATCCGGCTGCGCTGGATTACTGTCGCTATAGTGATCTCATTATTCATCCTGGCCGTGATCGGTTTCGGCAGTGTCAAACAGGCCTTTTTTCCAGAGTCCAACACGCCCCTCTTTTTTGTCGATATCTGGGAGATCGAGGGAACAGATATCAGGAAGACCCGGGAAGACACCCTCAATGTGGAGGCCTTTATCCGGGAACAGGAAGGGGTGGTGCAGACGAGCACCGCCATCGGCGGACCCCATCAGCGATTCACCCTGGTTTACGATCCACGGGAGACATCGCCCGCCTATGCCCAGATCATCGTCAAGACCGATACCCTGGAACGCATCCCGGAGATCTGGCACAAGGTCGAGGGCTATATGCGGGAGCAACTCCCCTGGACCGACCCGATTATCAAGTCGATGCGTATCGGCCCCGGCAGGGACAGTAAGATCGAGGCACGTTTCCATGGACCCGATCCCGCAGTCCTGCGGAAGCTGTCGCAGCATGCCCAGGCCCTCATGCATGCCGATCCCAGATCGAAGGACGTGCGGGACGACTGGCGACAACCGGTAAAGTTGATTCGACCCATCTTCAATGAACAGGTGGGCAGGCAATTGGGCATCACCCGGGAACACCTGGCAACCGCGCTGCAGTATGCCTATGACGGCACCCCGGTGGGCCGTTATCGCGACGGCATACGTATCCTGCCGATATTGATGCGCGCCCCCGAAGTGGAGCGCAAGGATCCCGGTAATCTGCAGGACATCAGCATCTGGAGTCCGGCCCTGAACCAGTCTGTCCCTGCCGCCCAGGTGGTCAGCGGTTATACAACCCTGTTCGAGAACACCCTCATACGTTCCCGTGACCGCATTCAGACCATCATTGCCTCCTGCAACTCTGTGGAGGAGTTGGCCACTCCCCTGTTCAACCAATTGAAGCCGGAAATCGAGGCGATACCGCTACCGCCGGGATACAGCTTCTCATGGGGGGGTGAATATGAGGATTCTGCCAATGCCCAAGGGGGATTGATGAGTTCACTACCGGTAGGCTTTCTGCTCATGATCCTGGTCACGATCCTGCTGTTCGGCAAGGTACGTCAACCCCTGTTGATCTGGCTGACGGTGCCCCTGGCGGCCGTGGGCATAACAGCCGGTCTGCTGACGTTCAATGGCGCATTCGATTTCATGTCCCTGCTGGGCGCCCTGTCGCTGATCGGCCTGCTGATCAAGAACGCCATCGTCCTGATCGACGAGATCGATCAACAGAGCTCGCTGGGAAAACAGGCCTATACCGCGATACTTGATTCCACCGTGAGTCGCCTGCGCCCGGTGGTGCTTGCCGCCGCCACTACCATACTCGGACTGATTCCTTTATTGCAGGATGTGTTCTTCGTCAATATGTCGCTGACCATCATGGCGGGTCTGGGATTCGCCACCCTGCTGACACTGCTGTTTGTACCGACCCTGTATGCAATCCTGTTCGGTATCAAGCCACCAGCGGTATGAGGCACCACTGATCCTCTGCTCACAAGGGATGCAAAACCACTCATCACACGGTGAAAAGCCCTCGAATTACCTACAGATAGCGGGTGAATCGGTTGTGGAATATTTACTCTAAAAAAACTCTCATTCTCATATAAACTGTAGATGAGAAAGCAGTCATCACGGATAAGCACAGGATGGGACACCAAGGAGAACTCTCATCGCTAACATCTTCATCTCTTACCGACGCGAAGACAGTGCGGACGTTACTGGCAGGATTCATGACCGCCTTGTCGAGCACTTTGGAGATTCGGCCCTGTTCATGGACGTGGACGATATCCCCCTGGGTGTCGATTTTTCCAAGTACATCGATGAGAAGGTGGGCAAGTGCGAGGTTCTACTGGCTGTAATCGGCCGCGATTGGCTATCGTCCACAGACGCGAGCGGCAATCGACGCCTGGATCTGCCAGGGGACTTTGTCCGCATTGAATTGGAATCGGCACTGAAGCGAAACATACCGGTAATCCCCCTATTGGTTCGGCGCGCATCGATGCCCAAAGCGAAGGATCTGCCAGAGAGTATCCGCGATTTTTCCAAGCGAAACGGTATGCTGGTGAGGCCCGACCCGGACTTTCGAACCGATTGCGATCGACTAATCGAGGGCCTGGAAAGGGACAGAACGGGAACAAGGCCAATAGTATCGACGCGTAAAAAGTCAGTAGAGAATAAACCGAAATCTAACCACAAGGCGCTCTTGATAGGCGTGCTGGGGATTGCCCTGGTCAGTGCCCTCGTTGGTCTCTTCGTATGGTACTCAGGAAGCCAGAGCCCGGCACCAAGCATTGTTGAGTTCCAAGCCAATCCAAACAGGATCGATCAGGGGGCTACCACCAAATTGAGGTGGGTCACGAATAACGCCAGGAAAGTGACTATTCATCCAAATATCGGCACGGTTCCGAGCTCCGGATCCAAGGATATATCACCCACGGAAAACACAACCTACACCCTGGCCGCCAGAGGCTCTGAGAATAGATCTGTGAAGCAAAGGCTCTCCGTTCAAGTCAACTCAAGCCCAGTGGCCAGCATTCCAAAATCGAGCCTCTCTGTCGAAAAAAGCACTATTGAGTTGGGTAAATCCACAACCCTTAGATGGCGAACCAGAGACGCCACTGATGTTGAAATCAATCCCGGTATCGGCCGTGTTGGAACAACCGGGTCCCTCAAAATCTCGCCCAGGCGTAATACGACCTACACGCTGACAGCAAAAAGTTCCTCAGGAACAGCAACATCAACTACCATGGTCAAGGTCAGAAGACCATTGACTCCGACAACTCCAACTATTGTCACTCCGCCAACGCTGATATTGACTCAGTAACCTGGTGACAGGTAGGTGTAGGAGTCAGCCACATATCAGTGTGAATGATTGTTAGTCCGCAAATGAACGCTAATGAACGCAAATAGGGCATTTTTAACTAGCCAATATGGTGACCCGGGGTTGCCCTCCTGCCCTATAGTGAAAGTCAATCATTAGGTAAGCACTGAATTAAGCGGTAATAACTTATATTTGCGTTCATTTGCGGACTCATTATTTTCCCCCAAGAACTATATTTGTAAGTAGGAAAGGAGGAGACAGACATGACCATCAGTCGATTTCTCTACCTGCTGCTATTCGTCCTGATTCTCTTCTGTATCGATGCAGTCGCAAAAGTGGGCTATGACGACTACAGCGCCGCCCGCCAGAGGATGGTGAGACTGATCGAACAGGATGTCCGTGAGACCAGTAGCTATCTGGATAAAAGACAGCTCGATTCTCGGGTCATGAAGGCGCTGGCAGAGGTGCCGCGTCATCAGTTCGTACCCCTGGATATCCGCGACAGGGCCTATGAAAACCGCCCCCAGCCGATAGGGTTTGGCCAGACCATCTCTCAACCCTATATCGTGGCGATCATGACCGATCTGATGAATCCCAAGACCGATGACATAGCGCTCGAGATAGGCACAGGTTCCGGTTACCAGGCCGCGGTGCTCTCGCGCCTGGTGGAAAAGGTCTACACCATGGAGATCGTGGAACCCCTGGGAAAACAGGCAACCGAGCGATTAAAGCGCCTCGGTTATGACAACATAGAGGTCTCCATCGGCGACGGCTATTACGGCTGGAAGGAGCATGCCCCCTTCGACATCATCATCGTCACCGCTGCCGCCAGCCACATCCCCCCTCCCCTGATCGAGCAGCTGAAACCGGGAGGGAAGATGATCATCCCGGTGGGGAGCCGCTTCATGACCCAACAGCTGCTGCTGGTCGACAAAGGTGATGACAAGGAGGTCAGGGTGCGTCAGATTCTACCTGTCAGGTTTGTGCCGCTTACTGGAGAGCATTGAATAATTTTGAATCGTCCACCCTACATCTCGATCTCGATTCTTTCGGCATCGGCACTCGGTTATGAAATATTGCTGATGCGGCTCTTCTCGATTATTCAATGGCACCACTTCGCCTACATGATCATCGCCCTGGCGCTGCTGGGTTACGGGATCAGCGGCAGTCTGCTCTCGACCATTCAGCCCAGGATCGCCCGCCACTACCGATGGCTCTATCCCCTCTCCCTGATGCTCTTCGCCCTTAGCGCCCTGGGGGCATACCTGATTGCACAGTCGCTCAGTTTCAACAGTGAGGAGCTGCTGTGGGATTTTCGCCAGGCCCTCAATCTGGCGATCATCTGCCTGCTGCTGGCACTGCCGTTCGTCTTCACCGCCAGTGCCATCTGTATGACCTTCATGGTCTACAGCGAGAAACAGGTCTCCACCATCTATGCCGTCGATCTGCTGGGCGCCGGTATAGGGGCGCTGGGCATAGTACTGATCATGTTTCTGCTGATGCCGCAACAGATCCTGGTTGCCATCACCCTTGCCGGCTTGGCGGCAGTGGCCATTGCCATATGGGAGCTCGATCTCTCTTATAAATCCCGGCTCTACATTCCCCTGATGCTGATTGGGATTCTGCTGATCAACACCACCCCATTGATCACCCTCAACTTCTCCCCCTATAAAGGATTGATGCAGACACTGCAGATCAAGGGCACAGGTGTTGTCGATCAATACTCAAGCCCCCTGGGCTACCTGACCCTTGTGGCCAGCGACCAGATGCCACTGCGCCACGCCCCTGGGCTGAGCCTGATCAACCCTCGGGAACCACCGCAACAGCTGGGACTCTTCACCGATGCGGACAACATGTCCGCCATCACCCGCTTCAGCGGCGACCTCGATGCCTTAAGCTATCTCGACCAGACAACCTCGGCCCTCCCCTACCATCTGAAAAGGCCTGCCGAACTGCTGGTGATCGGCAGCGGTACCGGCTCCGACCTGCTGCTGGCACGCTACCACCGGACAGAATCGATAGATGCCCTGGAACTCAATCCCCAGCTGGTTGAGTTGCTGAGAAACGACTACAAAGCGTTCGCCGGTGAAATCTATGACAACCCCACCACCAGGCTGCACATCGCCGAAGCGCGGGACTTCCTCGGCCAAAGTGATAAACAGTATGACCTGATCCAGATCGCCCTGGTCGACGCGGCCAGCGCATCGTCATCGGGCCTGTATGCCTTGAATGAAAGTTATCTCTATACCCGGGAGGCCCTCGCGCTCTACCTCTCACACCTGGCGCCGGACGGCTATCTCGCTATCACTCGCTGGATCAAGGTACCTCCCAGAGATACCCTCAAACTCCTCCTCACCGCCCATCAGGCGATGGAGACCCTGGGACTGAGTGATCTGGATAAACGTCTGCTGCTGATTCGAAACTGGCAGACCGCTACCCTGCTGGTGAAGAACGGGACCTTCACCTCTCAGGAGCTCGATCTGGCGGACACCTTTTGCCAGGCAAGGCTTTTTGACCTGGCCTACAGCCATCGCCTCAACGAAGCGCAGGCAAACCGTTACAACCAACTGCGTGAACCCTATTTCTACCGGGCAAGCAAACAGATCGTTTCGGGTGACAAGGACCAACTCCTGGAGAGCTATAAATTCGATCTCCAGCCCGCTTCGGACGACAGACCCTATTTCCACCACTTCTTCAAATGGGAGAGCTTCTTCGAGGCATTGAAGCTGCGCCACCAGGGGGGCATGCCGTTGATCGAGTGGGGCTACATCATCCTGATCATTACCCTGGTGATCACCACGCTGCTCAGCGCCCTGTTGATACTGCTGCCCTTACACATCATCTCGCGCAACACAGGGACAACAGGTGGGGGCTTGAGCCGCTGGCGTGTTTTCTACTACTTCTTCGCTATCGGTGTGGCTTTCCTGTTTATCGAAATCGCAACCATACAAAAATTCATTCTTTTTCTGCACCACCCCATTTATGCCATCTCGATCTCTCTCACTGGATTTCTGCTGTTTGCGGGGTTAGGTAGTTTTGTTAGCGAGCGTTGGTCCCATACAAGATCGCACTACAGAATCGCTCTCCTGGCGGTGCTTGCCATTGCCACATTAAGTCTAAGTTACCTGTTTCTATTGGAGCCGCTGTTCAGGCAATTGGGTCATCACCCCATGGGTATTAAGTTCATAATCTCCTCACTTCTTATCGCACCTTTGGCATTCTTTATGGGGATGCCATTTCCTCTTGCCATCTCCTTAATGAAAAAGCAGGACTCGAACCTGATCCCATGGGCTTGGGGCATCAACGGTTATGCCTCTGTGATCAGTGCCGGATTGGCGACGCTGATCGCTATCGATCTCGGCTTTACTGCGGTTATCCTTATCGCGACACTGCTCTATTTCTCCATATTAATGGCTTTTCCATCAGTCAACCGTTCTCTGCTTTACTAACTCAACACGTCGATTTTTTGCCCGACCGCTTTCCGTATCATTACTGCTGACCGGTGCTGCAGGTCCGACACCAAGCGCAGTCAGTCTGCTGTCTTCGATGCCGGCGGCAACCAATGACTTAACGACACTATTGGCGCGCTTCAGAGAAAGATCCTGGTTGTACGTCAGACTTCCGACATCATCAGTATGTCCTACCACGTAGAGTTGTAAGGCGGGATCTGATTTCAATGCCTTCACTATCTCGGTGATCGTTTCATTGGACTCAGGTCGTAACGTCGCTTTATCATGATCGAACTGGATATCGTACAGGGCCACGTGCCCAGACTCTCCAATTTGCTGCTGCATTTCGGATGCGTCGACAAACTCCAGGGTTGCCTCAAAATTGCTGACCTCCAGAATCTCAACCAGCATCACAGTCCGTTCCCTGAATTTCTTGTTGGAGTTGTTCGCGGCGATAACCGCGGCAGACACACCAACATGATATCTGGTACTATCCGTCGTTACGTCAATATAGCGATATGCCGGCGAAGTGAAGGTGTGAGAGAAGCCCAGCAAATAAAACGGGTGAGTTAGCCCCTCGGTTGGAACCATTGTGTTGCGCGTCCAGAATGTGGTCGCAAGCAGATGTCTGTTACATCCTGTGTTTTTGCAACTGTATATCTCATTGGCATTTCCCAGTTGCCTCAAGGCAGTATCATAGTTCTTCTGTACCATCAGCGGCTTATCGCCCGCCTTTGCCAGATAGAGAATACGCGTCCGTTTACCTTCCGGATTAACCAGGGTTATTTTTTTACTCGCGTCTGCTTTCAAAAAGTTGGCGGCATCGTACTCGTTGTATTCAAAACCGATGATTTCCGAACCAGCCACACGTGGAATTTCCGGGTGATCACGACTGCCTTGCATATCACCCGCATAAACATAAGTGGTAGGCAAGATCAATGACAGGAAGATGAGAATAAACATGTGCATGATTCGATCTCCTTTTTGCGAGCGAGTATAGATCAGGAATATAGCTTTATCTGCCCGGAAGTGAATATTCACGCCTGAAACCCCTACATATCTAGTACAATTCATAGTGGATAATACCGAGAGCATGACGACGGAAGGAGACTGTCGATATGAGCGATGAACTCTACAGAAAATGGTTGAGCGACTATCAAACCCGCAGGGAAGGTTTGCGACAAGAAGTGATGCTTGCTGGTCAACAGATGCTTGATATCGACGCGGCGGGAAGTATGCAAGGCAACTGGTGCACCGACGAGGCGCGTCGTTATGCCCAGAATCTGCGCATGGATATCAAGCACCCGTTTTGCCTTGTCCTCTGGTCTCGGCAGTTTGACGAGAAGTTCTTCCTGGAGATCACTGAGGATGAAGAGATCGATGTGGAAGAATCCCGCAAGCTTTTAACCTGGAAGGCAGAGAACTTCCTGCCCAGGATCGGTAGATTGACCTTGCGTCTAGATCAGGCCGGATACTACACAATGCTGCTCTGGCCCCAATCCCGGCCTAATCCACCACCGCAACCTGTGTGCGTCGAAGTGCCTAATCAGCTGATGCCGCCCGATGGAGTCTCGCCGGCTCGGGAGATGAACATGTGGTTTTACGTTTTCACCGCCGCGATCGACCTTGCCCAGGCCATCATTGTCGAGAGTAACTACAGTCAGGTGCTGTTTGAGGAATTGAGTTCTCTACGCAAACGCGGACTCGGAGAACGGGTCTTGTACTTCGACATCAATGATGAACTGTACCGCTACGAGGATGACCGCCGCTGGCCCCTGGAGTCCATCGGGGAAGCAGTTGAATTCGCGGCTGCGCAGTCGATACGCGAGCATCGACCGGAGTAAATATCCCGAGACACTATGAACATTCCAACAACTCTACTTTTCCTTTTCATCTTGGTAAGCAATGCAGCTGCAGATGAAAGAGAAAAAACCGTATGCGGATCTATACAGGAGCCTTTCCTTTTTTGGCTCTGGAGTTTGGCGGCGCCTAAGCCCGATAAGAACAGAGCATTGGTATCTCCCCTTATCGAGCAAACACATTTCACAACCTCTGATAACAAAATACTCCGAGGATATAGATACAACTCACACAATAAAGCTGAAAACAGAACCCCACCCAAAGGGTATGTCCTGATGGCACTGGGGAACGCCATGATCGCAGATCAAATCATTACATCACTGAAATATCTGTCATTGAGCGGATACGATGTATATATATATGACTATAGAGGCTATGCAAACTCAGAGGGAAAAAGAAGAATAAACGCAATCATAGAAGACTATAAAGAGATCATTACCTCTTTAAATGCCAAATATGACAAAACCCTCCTTTACGGCATTTCTCTCGGTGGCGCTGTGATGATGAATGCAATCGGATCAGGCGTGGATCATGACGCTGCATTAATTGATTCAAGCCCGAGCAGATTTTCCGATTTCGGCTGCCCTGAAAGGGTTGATCCAGTCAATAATCTTCCGGATGATGCCAGTAAAATCTTTGTGATAACCGGAAAAAAGGATCAAGTTCTCAATTCAAACATGACCGCTCCACTTAGGGTCGAAGCGCAAAAACGTGGAGCGAAAGTATTAGATGGAGAAGATTTATCTCATCCTTACATGGATCGAAGCCTAGATGCACATAATGCGAGAACGAAGTTGATACAGGACTATTTCAGCAAAATGCCAGACGGACCCGAATGAATGAATTATGCTTGAGATGGGTGCACTGCACTTATTAGGAGAGAGGATATGACAGAGCATGATTGTGAGCACTGTAATCTAAGAAACAAATATGACCAAAACCCAAAATCCATAGTGGGCAGGGTTTGGCGTTGGCATATTAATTTCTGCCCCGGGTGGAAAAAATACTACCTATCGGTATCAGATGAAGAGAGGGCCGAACTGGACAGTAAATATAACTTCACAAAATATAGAGAACTTCACTGATTGATACTACAGCGGGGTGCCGGCTCACCACCGACACCCCTTCCTACTGGTATTTTGGTAAAAACGCCATATCAGAGTCTATCTGTCCCACTTCCCCCGATTAATCTTTTTCAAAACATCAATCCAAACCAATCTATGATCCGAACTGGGGAACGGCCAGTCACCCACCAGACCAAACAGGGGGTCACTGGCGGATGGCCAGAACACACCAGCACTGATCATATCCAGTCCTACCGATGGCAATACATAATCGACCCGCAGATTGCCCGGCGTCCAATCGGCAAAGTCGGCGGTATCGAAATCCGCGCCGCCCAGGTGAGTCGTGTTGATCCCACCCTGCCTAATCGCCGCATCTGCACCACCTAGGCTGACCGGGGTGATCGAGGTGTTGACCAGGGGTGAGGCCAGCAGCTTGCCGGCCGGGTTGCCGGTGCTGTCGCCATCATGGGGGTCGGCGTTGAGATCGCCCACAATCACGAAATGTTCCCCCGATTTCAATCCGCCATAGCGGCCCTTGTCATCGTACATATAGTCGGCGCCCGCGATATAGTCGATCCAGAAACGGATCTCATCGTGGTTGCGACGACCATTGCGGTCTTCGTCGCCATCAAATACAGGCGGTGTGGGATGGCTTGCCAGCAGGTGCACGATCCTCCCCTTCACCTTGATTGGGATGTCCCAGTGACTCTTGGAGGAGAGGCGTAAGATCTCCCGCTCCTCGGCACTGTACCAATCCCATGGCAGCATGGCGTCGGGCATATCCTTCCACAGGAAGTGCTGGAAAGTGCGTACCTTCTTTTGTTTGATGGGATAGCGGGACAGCACCACCATGCCGTACTGGCCGGGGTAGAAGCCAAAGCCCTGCGCATCCCCCGGACCGTCCGTGACGCCATCGTTGTCCATGTCGAGACCGGTGGGGATGCCGGTGTTGGACTCGGCGAAGTAGACATACTTGTACTTGATCCGCTTGGCCCCGTTCTGGCTCTTCATCAGATACTTGCGATTGAAGAGCCTGATCGCCTCGCCGTCGGGGTCGTAGTCGAACTCATTCAACAACAGCACATCGGGACGAACCCGTTGGATGATCTCAGCCACTGCCTGAGCCTGGGCATTGTCACCACCGCTCAGATCCGCAATCAACTCGCCGGAGGCGCTGCGATTCAATGAAGCGTTGAAGGTTGCAAAACGCAGAGTCTTTCCGTGTTCCTCCATATTCAGGCGCAGTAGCACCGGATCGTGGTCGCTGGCGGCACTAGAGAACTCGCTGTTCAGATGCACTGCATCGTATTCGGCGCGGGCAGCCAAATTGTAGGTTACCAGGATGTGGTCCAGCGCCTGGGCATTGCCCTGGTAGTTATAACTATAGCGCTCAAGGGTTGGCAGGCTCTCGGTCATATTGACCAGTTCCGGGGTGTCGTCGCCTTTCAATACCTTGAGCGGCTCGAGGAACTCGAACTCGTTGAGGTCACCCAGTACCACTACATTCGCATGGGGAGCCTCATCCAGGATCGAGGTAACGAAGCTGTTCACCACACCTGCCTGGGCGATACGCTCATCCTCGCTGCCGTTGACCGGCGGCTGTACCTGGCCGAACAGCGGGGTGCTGCCCCCTTTCGAGGAGAAGTGGTTGTTGATCAGATGGAACTCATCGTCGGCGGCCTTGAAGCGTGCATAGAGTGGCTTGCGGCTATCGAGGAAGGCGTCGCCGTCGGAGAGATCACTGTCGGTGATTTTTGTCACCGACTCCCACACCGTCTCAACTGTTTCAGGATTGAACAGGTAGGCGACCCTGATGTTGCCACCGGGCTGGCCGCCATCCTGATTGTTCAGCGGCGGATTGTCGATATACTCGTAGCCGGGTCCACCTGCATTGACTATAGCCTCGACAAGCACCTGCAATGACAGATCGGCATCGACCACACCATCGTCCAGGCTGCCAGAGTTATCCTGCACCTCCTGCAGACCGATGATGTCGGGGGAGTTGAGGTTATTCACAATCTGCTCGGCCAACTGGTCGAAGCGACCGTCTGCGAGATCCGAATCGCCGTCCTCATCGTTGGGATCGAGATTGAGGAGGTTGAAACTGGCTATGGTCAACTGGTGTTTATGCTCTGACTCGAGGATTGAAGTTTCAGGCTCCAAGCCACCACGCTGAGGTGTGAAATCCTCCGTGGGATAGACCTCGAAGTTGCCGTAGCTATAGCCGACCACACCGGTGACATGACCCAGTCGGTCACCTGTCTCCACCAACTGATAGAGACTGTGGATGCCGCTGTCGAAATCAATTTGAACCCTCTCCGGATTGAAATCCCCGGGCCGTATGGTGATACCGCCGCGCTCATTCAGACCGGTGGCGTCATCTCCGTTATCAGCCAGGACAAATATCTCGCCATAGCGATTGGTGGCGGAGACTGCCACCACATTCATCACCTTGACCCGCATTGCTTCGAGGGATTCGTAGAAATCTATGCCATCCTGTTGTGGGTCGAACTGATTGAATTGATCATTATCGATCACCTGCTGGGGCGGCACCCTACCCCCCTCGCCGATCATCACCGGATCAGGCAGGATATTGCCCTGGGATAACACCACAATATCGGGACGATAGAACTGGGTAGTGGAGAGATTGCCGGTAGCGCTGCCGCCAGGGGTATATTCATTGACCACACCGGTGAGCTCCACCTCATCACCCACTGCCACCGCAGGTGTACTTTGGGTAAAGACATAGATGGCATCTGAGGTTGCCGGATCGTTATCCCCCAAGGGGTCCTGGGCGAAGAAGGCGTTTGAGTCCACCGCGGTCACCACCCCAGACGTGGTGACTTGCTGACCCTCGTAAGGCGAGTTGTGACCTGCACCCTGAATGTCGTAGATGGCGACTGAGTCCGGGGTGCCAGCACCTCCTCCATCCCCGCCGTCGCCGGGGTCAGAGCCGTTCAGACTCTGATCGATATTGAGGTTACCCGGTGTATCGTCAAGACCTGCAACCCAGACGAAGTCGGTATCCAGGGTGCCGCTGCCTTGAAGCTGCATCGATTCTCCAACTTGGGTTGAAGAGCTCTCCGCCACACCTATGTCGATACTGGTCATGCCCGCAGCAGGACCTGAATTGGCGGAAAAACTCCCCTCATAGCTGAGGAACTGCACCACCGTTCCACTGTTGTCGACCAGCGCTATGCCATCGGGGGCGCCGTTTTGGATGCCGCTGTGTGCAACCATCGTGAAACCGTAACCGCTGCCGGTATCGTCACTCAAGACTCCACTCAAGTCTAACGTTTCATAGGGACTGAGTACCGAGGACGAACCATTGTAGAGGACCAGTTGCCAACCACTCAGATCGGTTCCCGTGGGTCCTGTGATCTCAACGAATTCACCCGCGTCGGCACCGACATTGTCATAGTGGATTTCATTGATAAAAACGGGGGTGTCCGCCAAGACAGTGGTAGCGCTTAGACTTAGCAGTAGCGCCAGCAGGGATTTTTGATGATGCATGTGAGAGGTCTCTTTCCTTGTCGTTGTTCAGAGTGGCCCCTCACGCTATAAGCAATAGGTTTCTGTCTGTTGTGGATTTGATGAAATTTTTTTTATCGAACAGTGCAGTTCAAATGACAGTTTTTTGATTCTATTCATGTCTCCTATGTGTCACATTGCTGCTATATTGGCTAAATCATACTGAAAGGCCTCCAACCTAGACTTTACGCCTTACTCTCATTTATTACTGTTATTAGGAGATTGAGGTGATAAACAAGAAAATATTAAAAGCCATGTCCGGTTGTCTGCTGTTGCTGGTCTCTTCCCAATCGATTAGTGGTGATGGTAGATTCGATGACCAGGAGCGTGAATCAAAGGAACGAGACAGTTTCTCTTTTGCCATGATTGGAGACGTACCCTATGGCGTTGCTCCCTATACTGACTATCCGCAATTCGATAATCTCGTTGCTGAGATAAACAAAAGAAAAAGATTGAAGTGGGTCATCCACACAGGTGACATCAAGAGTGGTGGATCCAACTGTTCCGATGAGCTGTTTTTCGACCGTCTCGATCGCTATAACGCAATCAATAAACCCTTTATCTATACCCCTGGCGATAATGAGTGGACCGATTGTCATCGGGTCAATGCCGGTGAGTACCAACCCCTGGAACGCCTCGCCAGGCTGCGCGAGATCTTCTTCGCCAATCCCGGGATGACCATTGGCGGAAAACCCATGTCAGTTGAGAGCCAGGCATTTATCCCCGGTTTCGAGGAGTTTCCGGAGAATGTTCGCTGGAGCAAGAGCGACGTCATATTTGCGGCCATTCATGTGGTTGGCAGTAATAACGGTCTGAAGGCATTCGATGCTGCATCATCAGCGAAAAGGAGTGATGCGGATGATCTGGAAGCGGCGCGGCGTATCGAAGCAGCCGTCCATTGGATCAACGACACCTTTGACAAGGCCATGGAAGAGGATGCACCCGGCATGCTGATCATGATGCAGGCCAATCCCAAGCTTGAGGTCGGTTATGCCCTGCCCAGCGGCACGGATCTAACCAATGCCAGACTCGGTTTCAACGAAATCCTGAGTGCCCTTGAGCAGCGTACCCTGGCGTTCGGAAAACCTGTCGTCCTGGCCCATGGCGACTCCCATTATTTCAGAGTCGATAAACCCGGCCTGGTGGAGAATGGCTTTATCTCCAACTTCACCCGTGTCGAGAACTTCGGCTCGAGCCGAGTGCACTGGGTGAAGATCACAGTGAATCCCAACTCGAAACACGTCTTCAAGGCGCAGCCGATGATCATTGAAGCTAACAGGTAAGAAACATCTGATTAATTCAGAGCTTGCTGCGGCACAGGGATGTGTCGCCATCCAACTCAAAGATTATCATTGTCTCCGGTTGGATCACTATCTAGAATGAACACTCCTCTATTATGGATATTTCGATTAACGAAAGGAATCGTCAGCTGTAATTTGTCTTGACTAAAGACCGCCTAAGATTCTGCCTACAGTAACCACAGCATTATTGGCGTGGATGTTGCAGAACTGGTCATTAACGGACATTGGACGATAACAGTCAGATATAAATTACAGGATCAATCCATGGCGTGTAAGCTCAGCAAAATCCTTACCGAATCTGTCGCTTCCCTCGACAGCGATACCGATATACAAACCACGGCGGCCTATATGGCGGAGCGGGAACTCGGCTCGCTGGTGGTCACTGAGAACAGTGAAGTGGTCGGGCTTTTCACGGAACGGGATCTATTGAAGCGTGTTGTTGGTGCAGGCAGAGACGCAAATGCACTAAAACTAGGCGAAGTCTGTACCCGCAACCTGATCTCCGCCTCCTATGATAGCTCCTGTACCTATGCCATTAAGCTGATGCGTCGTCACCGCTGCCGTCGCCTCCTCGTCTACCGCAATGACAATCTCCAGGGTGTGATCAACATGGCAGACGTGGCCCATGCCCTGGCCGATCACAGCTCAGCCAAAAATCTGCTGGTCAACTTCGTCGGCGGCATCACCCTGGTTGTCGTGTTGGCGGTGATCGGCATGCTGATTTCTCATATCCCGGATATGATGCAGCTTGCGGACCGCACCCTTAAATAGGATCTGCATCCAAGCACGCACATACATTGGACTTCCACGCACTTCCAGTGAGATCATTAGGCATGATCTACTGCCAGTTAATGGCGGGGACTCTTATGTCGATGGATACATTCTAGGGACGACAAGCGCTCAGCTTCCAACCTTAAACCTTGCATCAGATGCCTTGGTAATGGACGTATCTGTCAATCCGACAATCCTGGAAAGATTTATCATGCTTGATAACCATCCCCATTGGCGCAAACTGCTGATCCTGCCTCCCATCGCATTGGGCCTGCTGGTTTTGATGTTGATGGCGAGCAATCGACAACCGCCGCTTAAGGTCGAACCTGGTGAGCCCACCCAACTGGTGCGAATCGTGGAGGCCCGGCAACTGGATATGATCCCTGTTGCCGAAGGCTATGGTGCCGTGCAACCCGCCCGGGTCTGGAGTGCGGTGGCGCAAGTGGCAGGACGTATCGTGGATATCCATCCCCGTCTCAGGGATGGGGAGATCATCAGTGAAGGCAGCCTGCTGCTGCAGATCGATCCTGCCGACTATCAGCTCAATCTGGCCCAGGCTGAGGCGGAGCTGGCCGAGCTGGAGGTGGAGGCATCCAATGCCAAGGCATCCCTATCGATTGAAGAGCGCAGCCTGGGAATCGCCCAACGGGAGTTTCAACGGATCAGCAAACTGGCCAAGAAAGGCACCGCCTCCCAGAGTGCGGTGGATGATGCGGAACGCAATCTGCTCAGCAGCCGCAATGCGGTGCAGAATGTAAACAACAGCCTGGCGTTGATACCGACCAAACGCAAGGTATTGGAGGCCAAGCGGACCCAGGCACAGCGCGATCTGGATAACACCAGTCTGCTCGCCCCATTCAATCTGCGAGTGAGCAATATGAGCGTTGAGAACGATCAGTATGTGAGCAAGGGAGAGACCCTGCTTGCGGGCGATGCGGTGGACAGGATCGAGGTGATTGCACGCTTTCCCATGTCCTCCCTGCGCCGACTCTTTATCGGTCACGAGCGACGCGACATCTCGGCCGACATCCTGAACGGAAACCTGGCGGATTTCGTCGCCCTGCAACCCCAGGTCAGGCTCGATCTGGGTACCACCATCGCCGAGTGGGAGGCGGAGTTCGTTCGCTTCAGTGACAATGTGGACCCGGAGACGCGCACCATGGGTGTGGTCGTTGCCGTCGATAGACCCTTTGAAAAAATCGAGCCAGGTATACGGCCACCGCTCTCGAAGGGTATGTTCGTACAGGTTTTGCTACAGGGCAAACCCCAACCTGAGCGGATCGTCATACCCCGTTCCGCGGTCAGGGATGGCATCGTCTATCTGGCCGATGGGGAGAATCGCCTCAGACGCCAGCCGGTGGAGCTGCTGTTCAGTCAGGGGGAGATCAGTGTCGTTGCATCCGGTATCACAGCGGGACAGAAAGTGGTCGTCTCCGATCTGGTGCCGGCGGTAAGCGGTATGCAGCTTGAAACGAAGGTAGACCAAGAGATCGCCGCTGCGATCCTGGCTACCGCCAAGGGTGAACAATGATCAACTGGTTTGCCCGGCATCCAAACGCCGCCAATCTGTTGATGGCGTCGATCATGATCCTCGGTCTGACCGCCCTGCCCGGCCTGCAGCGGGAAACCCTGCCCGAGATCAAGAACGATAAAGTGGAGATCCAGGTCATCTACAAGGGGGCCACGGCGGACGAGGTCGAAGATGCCATCTGCCGCCGTCTGGAAGATGCCCTGGAGGGGATCAGCACCCTGGACGAGATGTCCTGCGAGTCCCGAGAGGGTGTGGGCGTGGCCACGGCCGTGATGATGGAAGGGGCGGAGATGACCCGCTTCCTGGATGATGTGAATGCCGAGATCGATGCCATCGCCGACTTCCCGACCGAGACCGAACTGCCGGTGATAGAGGAGCTGGGCCGTACCGATGCGGTAATCTCCATTGCTGTGACGGGACCCGATGATCCGGTCACGCTGAAGGCCTACGCGGAGCATCTCAAGTCCAAACTGTTGACCCAGGAGAAGATCGCCGAGGTCACCATCAACGGCTTCTCGGATCATCACATCCGCATTGAGATTCCCGCCTGGCGCCTGCGCCAATATGGACTCTCGGCACAGGAAATCGCCAATGCCATCGGCTCACACAGCATCAGCACCCCGGCCGGTCGCCTCGAGGGGGACCGGGAGGAGATCCTGTTACGTTTCGACGATCAGCGTAAACAGGTGGATGATTTCTATGACCTGGTGGTGATATCCGGCAGCAGCGGCGCCACTATCCGTCTCGGCGATATCGCCGAGATCAGCGATCGCTTCGATCGTGACGAGGAGAAGATCAGCTTCAATGGTCAGCGCGCGGCCATCCTCAATATCACCAAGACCCGCTCCCAGGACATTCTCAATGTCCTCGCCAGGGTGGAGTCATTCGTGGAGAGGGAGAATCAACTTTCACCCGAAGGCCTGCGATTAACCCTGACCCAGGACCGGGCCTCGGTGGTCAAGGACCGGCTCGATATGCTGGTGCGCAATGGCGCCCAGGGACTGCTGGCGGTATTTTTCGTGCTCTGGCTGTTTTTCAGTTTCCGTTACAGTTTCTGGGTCACCATGGGACTGCCGGTCTCCTTTCTCGGCGCCCTGTTCATCCTGCCGATCATCGGTGTCACCATCAACATGATCTCCATGGTCGGCCTGTTGATCGGCATCGGTCTGTTGATGGATGACGCCATCGTGATCGCCGAGAATATCGCCTCGCGCATGAGCAAGGGGGACAAACCCCTGCAGGCGGCGATCACAGGTGTCCAGCAGGTCCTGCCCGGGATTGCCTCCTCTTTCACAACCACCCTGTTGGTATTCGGCTCCCTCGCCTTCATCACCGGTGATATAGGCCAGATCCTGCGCATCATGCCGATGGTGTTGATCATGGTCATCAGTGTCAGCCTGCTCGAGGCCTTTCTGATTCTGCCCCACCATTTGAGTCACTCCCTGGCGCATATGAAACGTAAGCAGGTGTCGCGCTTCAGAGAGGGCTTCGAGCGCGGTTTTGACCGCTTCCGCGAAGCCCGCTTCGGCCCCTTGCTCGACCGAGCCGTTGAGTACCGCTATATGACACTCGGTATTGTGCTGATGTTGCTGATCCTGGCCATTGCCATGCCGGTGGGCGGTAAATTGAAGTTCGTCGGATTCCCCGACCTGGATGGGGATGTGATCGAGGCACGGCTCCTGTTGCCCCAGGGGACACCCCTGGCGCACACCGAGACCATCGTAAACGAGATCACAAGTGCACTGCAGCGCACTAACCAGGCCTTCATCCCGGACCAGCCAGAGCAGCAGCCATTGGTGGAGAACATCACTGTCATCTATGGCCAGAATCCCGACGCCTATGAAACCGGCCCCCATGTGGCCCGGGTGGTGGCCGACCTGCTCAGCGCTGAAGTGAGAAATGCAAAACTGGATGATGTGATCAACCGCTGGCGCCTTGAGACAGGCAAGCTCACCGATGTGATATCGGTCAAATTCACCGAACCCACCTTCGGTCCCGGAGGACGCCCCATCGATCTGCGCCTGATGGGGTATGACCTGGAGCGCCTGAAACAGGCATCCAATGAACTGCAGCAGTGGCTCAATACCCATCAAGGGGTGAATGATCTGAGCGACGACCTGCGTCCCGGAAAACGGGAGTATCGCCTCCATCTGAAACCGGGGGCGGGGGTGTTGGGGCTGAATGCCAGGCAGGTGGCGGAACAGGTACGCGCCTCCTATCAGGGCATCAAGATCGATGAATTTCCAGTGGGACCCGAGACCTACGAAGTCAATCTCAAACTTGTCGCGGATGACCGTACCGATGCTGAAGATCTCTTCAATCTCAGCATCACCGGTCCCGGGGGATCGCTGATCCCCCTCTCCGTGGTGGCGGATATTGAAGAGGTCAGAGGCTGGGCCCGCATCAACCGGGTCAACCGGCAACGGACGGTGACCCTGCAGGGGGATGTGGATCGAAGCCAGGCCAATGCCCAGGAGCTGCTAGGAATCGCCAAAGCCAGCTTTATTCCTGAACTGCTCGAGCGCTATCCCGACATCAGATTCGATATCCAGGGAGAGAGCAAAGAGTCGGCCAAGACCGGCCAGTCGATCATGGGCAATGTCCTGCTTGGCCTGATCGGTGTCTATATGCTGCTGGCGCTGCAGTTCAAGGGCTATCTCGCACCCTTGACGGTGATGATCGTCATTCCGGCGGCCCTGATCGGGGTGATTTTCGGCCATATGGCATTGGGACTCGACCTGACCATGCCGAGTATCGTCGGCATGGCCTCCCTGTTTGGCGTGGTGGTCAACGATTCGATTCTGTTGGTGTTTTTCATCCGCGACAGTCGTGCCTCAGGTACAGCTGTCATAACCGCAGCCAAGCAGGCGGGGCGCGCCCGTTTCAGACCGATCCTGTTGACCTCCATCAGTACCATTGCCGGATTGATGCCCTTGCTGTTGGAGAAGAGCCTGCAGGCGCAGATCCTGATCCCGCTGGCAGCCAGCATCGCCTTCGGGCTCACCGCCGCCACCCTGGTGGCGTTGTTTCTGGTGCCCGCTGTCTACTGTATTCTTGATGACTTCAATCTGCTTGGAAAACTGCATGACGAGAGTGATGAGGAGATCGAGGAGCAAGTGGCGGAATCATCGGGTATTGGATAGGCAGTAACCACCTTAACTATCGGCAATGGTGGGGCAGGTCCCCACCCTACACTTCGAACCCTGGGTAGGGTGGGGCCCCGCCCCACCAGAATAGGTTGAAAGGCCTTTTTATCCCTTATAGATTCTTGTTGCGTTCCACGCGAGAAGATCAGACCGAGATGCAATTTTTCTCTCCACTCAAGAGTATTATTATTTGTTCCAGTTTATACTGTTTGTTCCGAATGACCGAAACTATCGACAAAAGAACACGCAACGGCACCTGAATTGTAAATATTACGACAGGCCGAAAAACGATCAAATAGTCACCACAACAATAGAAGCAACCAGGACTCTCCAGGGAGAGCTTGACGATAAACAACTGGGGGGAGGTATAAAAAAGATGCGTATCAGTGAATACAAGATTCACTGTGAGATGTGTCACTTGCTGTCCGATGAGAGTGGCAACAGGGGTTTCACGATCCAGGTCCCCATCGATACTGCATCGCAAAAAGAGCACCTTTTAGCGACCATATTCTGCCGTGTAGACGCCCAATCTCACCAGCTCACTCTGCAACAGCTCACTAATCCTAAGGGAGAGGAGGTAATCCTCCCGGAGAGTGAAAACATCAAGCTAGCATCGGTACTGAAAAGCGTTGAAGAGAGACGTTTATGCGGCAATGCAAAAATCTGTCCGCAATGCATTGTGCAACTGGTGACTCAGCTGCACAACACCATGAAAGAGTGATTTCGCTTTCATTTCACTGGGATATCCATTAGTATTAGCATGTTTTAATATAGGCCTGCAAACGGTCTTGGGTGGAGCCTGAATCGATGATCCAGGTAAAAAAACATAGCTTACTAAGAAGTTCGATCATACGTCCGAAGACCAGCCAAGAACTGGTCTCGGCGGCGTCCAAGCAGCTGTATTGCCGCGTTTAAATTCGTCGCATAAAAAGTCGTAAAGAGCAACCAGTAAGCACCTAACTCCTTTAGGTGAAAACGATCATGTGGGACCATATACAGAGTCTGATGGCGGGCTGGAAAGGGGCGTTCATCCCATTTCTGGATTGGATCGGTGAGATTAAGGACAAGGAGACGATAAGAGCCGATATCATCGCCGGTATCACCGTCGCTCTGGTGCTCGTGCCTCAATCCATGGCCTACGCCCAACTTGCCGGTCTACCCGTCTACTATGGCCTCTACGCCTCATTTCTGCCACCCATGGTGGCCGCCTTTTTCGGCTCATCGAGACAATTGGCCACCGGCCCGGTAGCGGTGGTGTCGCTGATGACAGCGGCGGCCCTGGAGCCCCTTGCCACCTCCCCCGACACCTATCTGGCCTACGCCCTGCTGCTGGCCTTCATGGTGGGTGTATTCCAGCTGTTTCTCGGTCTGTTCAAACTCGGCGTACTGGTGGACTTTCTCTCCCATCCCGTGGTGGTGGGTTTCACCAACGCCGGCGCCCTGATCATCGCCACCTCTCAATTGGGCAAGGTATTCGGGGTTTCGGTGGAGCGCGAGGCCCATCACTACGAAACCGTGTGGAACACCATCCTGGCTGCCATCGACAGTACCCACGGATCGACCTTTGGCATGGCGGTTATCGCCTTTGCCATCATGTGGGGGCTCAAGCGTTATGCGCCGAGTCTCCCCGGGGTACTGATCGCCGTTGTCGTCACCACCGTGATCGCATGGTTGACGGGATTCGGCGAGGCGGGGGGCAAAGTGGTCGGCGACATCCCGAAGGGCCTGCCTGCGCTGTCACTGCCGATGTTCGACTTCACCACCATCTGGCAACTGATACCCGCCGCCATCACCATCTCCCTGATCGGCTTCATGGAAGCCATCTCTATCGCCAAGGCGATGGCCGCACGTACCCGTCAGCGTCTCAATGCCAACCAGGAACTGATCGGACAGGGGCTCTCCAACGTGGTGGCGAGTATGTTCTCCGGCTACCCGGTATCGGGCTCATTCTCCCGTTCGGCGGTGAATATCAATGCCGGCGCCATGACCGGATTCTCATCCATCGTGACGGGCATGGTGGTCATGATCACATTGATCTTTCTGACCCCACTGCTCTACCACCTGCCCCAGGCCACCCTGGCGGCCGTGATCATCATGGCGGTCATCAACCTGATCAAGATCGATCCGATCATCCATGCCTGGAAGGCTCAACCCCATGACGCCATCGTCGCCGTGATCACCTTTGTCCTGACCCTGGTATTCGCCCCCCATCTCGACAAGGGCATCATCATCGGCGTGCTCCTCTCACTCGGACTGTTTCTGTGGCGCACCATGCGGCCCCGCTTTGCTCAGCTCTCCCGCTACAAGGACGGCACAATGCGCGACATCCGGGTACGCCACTTACCCACCAGCCCGGTTATCTCCGTGGTACGTTTCGACGGTTCGCTCTATTTTGCCAGCGCTGGCTATTTCGAAACCAAAATGCTCGGTGTGGTGGCTGCCAATCCGGAACTGAAATACATCATCCTGGATGGTGAAGGCATCAATCAGATTGACGCAACCGGTGAAGAGGTATTGCACCATTTGTGGGAACGTCTGCAGGCGCAAGGCATAACCCTGGTCATCGCACGTATGAAGAAACAGTTCATGGATACGATTCGGCGTACAGGACTGAAGGATAAAATGGGCGAAACCACCTTCCACTCCCGAATCGGTCTGGCACTGACCTATGTCTGGAACCAACTGGGTGATACCTACGACAGAGAGAATTGTCCACTGCGTTCCCCGATTGGCGTCAACAGGGACTGAATATGATGATGTGGCAGTCAGATACCCGGCCGACGTGGCGTCCCGGGTGTGGGTAGTGATATGCCTGATCTGAGTTATCTTCTCCTAACCCCTTTCGTCGGCGCACTCGCGATCACTTTCCTGCCCAGGCAGGCGAACTGGGCCATCCGCGCCACCGCCCTGTTTGCATCGGCGGCGACTTTCGCCCTTTCATGGGTCTATATCAGCGGATTCGACTACAGCCAGCCCGGCTTGCAGTTCATTCACCAAACCGAGTGGAATACCCGCCTCGGCACCTCCTTTGCCCTGGGACTGGACGGTTTCTCCTATCCCATGGTGCTGTTGGCCACCCTGTTGAGTCTGGTTGCACTCCTCGCCTCGAATGCGATAAACCAGAGCGTCAAGGGCTACTACATCCTGGTACTCCTGCTGGAGTCTGCGATGCTCGGTGTCTTCATGGCGCAGGACTGGTCTCTGTTCTATGTATTCTGGGAACTGACCCTGATTCCGCTGTTCTTCCTCATCGACCGCTGGGGAGGGAAAAACCGTCATGGCGCGGCGCTGAATTTCGTCCTCTACACCATGGGTGGTTCTGTTTTCATGCTGATCAGCCTGTTGGTACTTTTCGATTCCGTACCTGGCCACAGCTTTTCCATGTCCGCCATGGCGGAGAGCGGACGCACCCTGCCCCAACATACCCAGGTTTTGATCTTTCTCGGTTTTCTGATCGGCTTCGGGGTAAAGATGCCAATCTTCCCCCTCCACGGCTGGCTCCCCCTGGCCCACGTGGAGGCGCCGAGCCCAATCTCTATACTACTCTCGGGTGTATTATTGAAAATGGGTTCATACGGACTGATCCGTGCCGCGGGTATGCTGCCGGATGCGGTGCTTGCCTTGCAGGACATCCTCGCCGCGCTCGCCTTTGTCAGCCTGATCTACGGTGGCCTGCTCGCCTGGCGCCACAGCGATCTGAAGGCCATGATCGCCTACTCATCCGTGAGCCACATGGGGGTTGTGCTGCTGGGCATCGCCGCCCTCAACCTGGCCGGACTGCACGGCGCCCTGATGCAGATGGTCGCCCATGGCCTGGTGGCGGGTTCCCTGTTCCTGTTGATCGGCCTGCTCTACGAACGCACCCGCACCCGTGATGTGACCGACTACAGCTCTCTGGTCAGGGTGATGCCGCGGTTTGCATTCTTTACCACCCTCGCCTTTATTGCCGCCGTATCACTCCCTGGCACGGCCGGATTCGTGGCCGAGCTCAACGCTTTGATAGGCGGCTTCGCCCGCTGGGGTTGGGTCGCCGCCCTGTTGACCATCGGTGTTCTGCTGAGTGCCGCCTATGCCGTGCGCACCATCAGCCAGCTGTTTACCGGACCGGTTCGCCCGGGTATGCAGAACGTGGAGGACCTACGCCCAACCGAGTTGCTGGCGGCAGGCACCCTGGCAGCAGCCACACTCCTGCTCGGATTCATGCCTACCCCTGTACTCGATCTGGTGAATGCCTCCGCTGTACAACTCTCGAGTCTGTTCTCATCATAGGATCAGTGGCATGAATGAGAACCACAGCAAGAGCGGCGATATCCGGGAGCAGATCAGAGAGACTATTGATCATCTGCAACATCTGCTCCCCAGCCAGGCACCCATCCGGGACTTCGTGCACCACAATACCCTGCATGGTTTTCAGCATCTCCCCTTCCAGGAGGCCCTGGCCAGCGCCCGCCGCATTACCGGCGCCCGCGGCTTTTTGCCGTTGCAGCGGTATCGGGACTTTTATCACCAGGGCCGCATATCTCACCTGGACCTGGTGAGTTGCGTGGCACAGGAGACGCAGCTCGAACCCCAAACCCAATTGGCAGATACGGCCCATGCTTCGATCCGTCGCAGCGATATCATCGTGGCGATCATGACCATGCCCTATCAACCTGTATCCGGCTGCCAACTCAATTGGCAGATCGAGGAGAATCGAGTGCTTGAACGACTCCGTCCCGATCTGCCCAAGGCAAGCCGGGATCGACTCTTGAAGCATGCCCAAAAGAGTGGTCAGACGACGGAGTCGAGTGCTGTCATGGACCTATGGAACGCCTGTCTCCAGGTGCTGCACCTGGAACACGATTCCACTCATCCGGAGGAGTTGCTCGATTTGGCACCGCAACAGGCCGAGACCCTGTTGCATGAAATGCTCGATATCGCGAACAGTGTGGAGGGCAATCCCAGCACAACCACCCAACTGATGCAGCAGGCCGCCAATGACCGCTTCGACAAGTTGCTCGAACGTCTGGGTGATGACATGACCATGCGGGATCTCCTATTGGCCCTCACCGGCCACGACCTGCTGGACGATATACGTCCCCAGTTGATCAGGGATCTGGCAAATTTTCTCGATCAGGGGGTGGCCAGCTGGCGTCCGGTCTCCCGCTCCGCTGGTTTTTATCACTATTGGAGTAACAGGGCTGAGCAGGATCTCGACTGGCAACTACGCAATATCGAGGGATGGCAGCAACACCTGGAACTGCTCCTGAACGATCCTATGGAAACCATCATCAGCGAGCTGCATAGAATGGGCTTGCAACGGGATAACTGGAGCGGTTACCTGGAACGGTTGGCATTGGAACTGCCCGGTTGGTCCGGCATGGTTCTGTGGCGGCACAACCACCCTGACTATGAATCTCTCTCTGCCCGTGTCGACATGCTCGACTATCTCGCAGTGCGGCTGGTACTGGAGAGGATCTACGCCCACAATCTCTGTGCGCGCCTGTTCAATATCGAATCCAGTGTCGACATGCTGCGTTGGTATTTCCACCATCAGGCAGATGAATTCACTGTCCGCGAGGCACTCTTCAACAGCCGTCTACCGGAATACCTGGCAAGCCGTGCTCAACGGGCAGTGCACGCACCCGCCAACAGGGATGGGGACGATAACTCGGCGCGGTGGCGGCATCTCGCCCAGTTGATCTGGACATGGCGTCAAAGCAGCGGCAGCTACGAAACCAACACACAACCGACCCTGTGCCAGGGTGCCTGGCCCCTGTTTCAGCTGATGCAGCAGCTTGGCTGGTGCGGTACAGAGGTGCGCGACCTCGGCTATGAGCAGATCCAGGCCATATTCGAGACAGTCGACGCACTCGATGAAGACCGCTTGGGTTATATCTGGCTGCGCGCCTACGAAAAACACTATCGTGATCAGATCCTGACCGCGCTGTCCGAAAACCGTGGACGTGGTGCCTGGCCGGATCGACAACAGCGGCCAGCCGCGCAGGTGGTATTCTGCATGGATGACCGTGAGGAAGGGACCCGCCGTCATCTGGAGGAGATCTATCCAGAGGTAGAGACCCTGGGTACTGCCGCACACTTCAATGTCCCCCATAACTGGCGGGGACTGGATGACAGCTGTGCCGGACCTCAGGCACCGGTCATCCCGACCCCGGTCATCCCGGTGCATGAGGTTCGGGAGACACCAGCTGAAGCAGACCTTGAAAACGGCAGACACCATCAGCAGCGCCATCAACTGTTGAAGAAAGGCCACCAGCTGCTGTTACAAAACACCCGCCGAGGGACCCTCCTCCCCGGTTTGTTGGTGACTATTGCCGCACCCGCCACCTTGGGTGTATTGATCGGCAAGATCCTGGCACCCAGGCCCTTTGGGCGACTGCTGGCCCATCTGCGACAGCAGGTTGAAAGGCCGGTAACAACCCGGATTGAATACAAGGCGCCGAATGATAGTCCGGAGGCGAGCATTGAATCGCCCCGTCTGGGGTTCACCGATATGGAGCAGGCGGACCGGGTACAGGCAATGCTGAGAAGCATCGGTCTACTCAGTGGCTTCGCCCCAATCGTCACCATCGTGGGTCATGGCTCACGCAATCAAAACAACCCCCATGCTTCGGCATACAACTGTGGTGCATGTTCAGGACGTTTCAGTGGACCGAATGCGCGTCTCGTGGCCGCGATGGCCAACCAGGATGGGGTTAGAGCGATCCTGGCAGAACGAGGCATCAGCATACCCGAAGATACCTGGTTTATCGGTGCCGAGCACGATACCTGCGGCGAGAGCATAGACTGGTACGATCTTGATCGGCTACCCGCTGAGTTTCGTCCGGCGCAGGAGCAACTGGTAAAGGCCTGCGAACAGGCCTGTCAACTGCACGCCCAGGAGCGCTGCAGACGTCTGGCCTCCGCGCCTCAGCAAGCCGATCCTGATCAGGCCTTTGACCATGTCTTCGGCCGTTCCCTCGATTTTTCCCAGGTGCGGCCAGAGCTCGGCCATGCCACCAATGCCTGTGCATTCTTCGGCAGGCGCTCTATCAGTCGCGGTGCATTTTTCGACCGGCGGGCCTTCCTCATCTCCTATGACGCCTCCCAGGACCCGAGTGGGGAAATACTTGAGCGACATCTGTTGATCAATGGCGCGGTGGGTGCCGGAATCAATCTCGAATACTACTTCTCCACGGTGGACAACGAACACTATGGCTGTGGTTCCAAGGTCACCCACAATGTGACCGGCTTTCTCGGGGTGATGGAAGGCGCCAGCTCGGATCTGCGTACCGGGCTGCCACGGCAGATGATCGAAATCCATGAAGCGATGCGTCTTTTGGCCGTGGTGGAGGCCAGCACCGACAGATTGACCGAGATCTATCAGCGCCAACCTCCGCTGCAGGAGCTGGTGGGGAATGGCTGGGTGGTGTTGGTGTCCATGGATCCGGATAGCGGAACATTCCATCTGTTCGAACCTGGGACAGGGTGGGTTCCCTGGCAACCTGACAATCGTGGGATAGCAAAGGTGGATCGTTCCGCCGAGTGGTATATGGGCTCGACGGAGCCGCTGCGGCCGGCATTGATCACAACCCCGCAGGAGGCGAACGCAGATGCTTGAACGATTCGCATGGCTGGTTCCTCTCCTGCCCTGCCTGGCCGCCGGGTGGATCGGCCTCGGTTATATCCTCAAACTCAATCGCGGTGAAGCCGGTGAGCGCCAGACATCCCTGGTTGCCCTGGGCGCTGCGAGCGGGTCCCTGCTGTTGGCCCTGGCCCTGGCGGTTGAGGCAGTTCGACTAGGTGCGCCCGGACAGCTGGTGCTTGGTACCTGGTTCGATAGCGGGGATGTTCATCTGCCCATCAGCTTCAGCCTGGATGCGACCGGTCTTTCCCTGCTGGTGGTCGTGACCCTGATCGTGTTCCTGAGTATAAAATTTTCCATTAACTACATGCACCGCGAGACAGGCTACCAGCGCATATTCATGCTCTTCTGTCTGTTTGCCAGTGGCATGGAGCTGATAGTGCTGGCGGGTAATGCCCTGCTCGCTTTTGTGGGTTGGGAGATCGTCGGCGTCACCTCATACCTGTTGATCGGTTATGCCATCGATCGGCAGACAGCCACAAAAAATGCGGTTCGGGTGTTCATCACCAACCGGGTCGGCGACACCGGATTCATCATCGGCATCGCCCTCTCATTGTTCTGGCTCGGGGGGGTCGAATGGCCTCAAATCAATGCCGAGGCCGCTAACATCGGGACCCTCGCGGCCGGGGTGATCGCGGGCGGTTTCGTCATCGCCGCACTGGTCAAGTCGGCACAGCTGCCGTTTGCGCCTTGGATCTCCCATGCATTGGAGGGACCCACACCCTCTTCGGCCATCTTCTACAGTTCATTGATGGTACATGCCGGGGTCATCCTGTTGATACGTCTGGCACCGCTGTTGGAGCAAGCGCCTGCCATCATGATCACCATCGCCATCCTCGGGCTGCTGACCGTGATTTATGGCTGGCTGGTCGGGTTGACCCAGTCCGATATCAAAAGCTCGCTCATGTTCGCCACCACGACCCAGGTCGGCCTGATGTTCCTCTGGTGCGGCATGGGGTGGTTTACCCTGGCTGCCTGGCATCTGAGCCTGCATGCCGTGTGGCGGCTGTTTCAGTTCCTGGCATCGCCGGCATTGGTCAATCAGATAGATACCACCACTCCAGCGCCTCCCCCTTGGCTGACGCGTTGGCGCTGGCTGCATAATGCCGCCCTGCAGCGTTTCTGGCTCGACACCCTGTCCGACGCCCTCCTCACACGCCCGACGGTATCCCTGGCGAAGGATGTACAGTACTTTGACGAACAGGTGGTCACCCGGGTCATCGGATTGCCTGTCTATACCCGCAGCGTCTCCTCCCTCACCCAGTGGGAGGCGTTGCAGAAACGCAGTTCGGAGGATCCGGCTGGCAGGGTAGGTCAGGGCACCGGATTGGCCGGTAAATTCATGACATGGCTGGCCAATATTCTCTACTGGTTTGAATCCCGTCTCGTACTGCGCGGTGGTGGTGAAGGGTTACTGAAAAACCTGCATCGTGTGGGGGGTGTGCTGCAACGGGTTGAGCAGTTATTGTCCACGCCGCGCTATCTGATCGTGTTGGTGGTGGCAACCTTCGTGGTGATCCTGTGAGGGCCAAGACGTGACAATAGAAACCTTCCACTGGTCGACCCAGATCTCGTACCCGATTCTGACCCTATTGCAACTACTGCCACTGGCCACCATCGTGTTGCTGTGGTTATTGCGCCGCCACCCCTGGCTCGTGCCGACAGGTCTAGTCGCTGCGCTGCTGCAGCTGTTGCTGAGTATCGATCTGTGGCGCCACTACGACACCAATCTGGCAGGCTTTCAGTTTGTCGAAAAGGCTCAAATCATACCTCAATTGACCTACCATGCCGGCGTTGACGGTATCTCGGTGATCTTTATTCTGCTGACGGGACTGCTCACCCTGCTGGTTGCCCTGTATGGCGTGGTACGGGAATTGAAACCCTTCAACCGCCTCTATATGGCGATCTTCGCCGTGCAGGCCTGCCTGATGGGGCTGTTCGTCACCCTCAATCTACTCTGGTTCGTGCTGTTGTCGGCGGCCCAAATCGGCTTCATCGGCTATCTCCTGTGGCGTTGGGGCAACTCACCGGATAAGGAGCTGGCACTCAAGCGTTTTTATCAATTCATGTCGGTGAGTATCCTGCTGTTGATTGCCGGTACCCTGTTGATGGGCTGGAACTACTCCGACAGTCACGACGGCGTCTGGAGTTTCAATCTGCTGCAACTGGCACAAACACCCGTCTCCGATACCTTCCGCTCAGTCGCCTTCTTTCTGCTCTTTTATGGGCTGGCGATTCGCACCCCGCTCTTCCCCCTGCACGGTTGGCTGCCGATGGTTGCTGAACATGGCAATGTGGCGGTCGCACCCACCCTGCTGCTCGGCCTCAAGATCGGTATCTACGGTCTGCTGCGCTTTGTACTACCCCTGTTACCCACCGCGGTCACTGAATGGCACAGCTATGTGGTCACGTTCGCCCTAACCGGAATCTTCTACGCTGCGTTTCTCGCCATGATGCAGGATAATCTGCGCCGGCTGCTCGCCTATGCGGTGATCTCCCATACCGGGATCCTGATATTGGGTATCTTCAGTCTGGAACATGCCGCCTTTATGGGCAGTGTGATTCTTTCGGCCACTTTTGGCCTGGCCCTGGCAGCCCTGGTATTTACCACGGGATTGCTGTTTCGGCGCACCCACACGACCTTGCTGCACAATCTGGGCGGCCTGTTCGATAGCCTGCCTTTCCTTGGCATCACCTTTCTCATCGGCGGGCTTGCCATCATCGGCATGCCAGGGACACCGGGATTCGATGCCGCGCATCTGATTCTTGAGTCAGCCATTCATAAATTCGGTGCATTGGTGACCATCGCATCCGCCCTGGGTAATGTGGTGGCGGCAGGCTTTCTCTTATGGGCCTTCCAGCGGGCCTTTCTGGCACCCCGTCCCAGTGGTAGACAGCCGTTTCAGGTGATCCCCATTTCAAAACCTGAAGTGTTCGTAGTCAGCGCCCTGATAGTGGTGCTGCTGAGTGCCGGTTTCTTCATAGAGCCCTGGCTAACCCTGATTGATAAGCCGCTCGCTGCATTGAGCGCTATTTACACCGCCCATTGAGACTGCTGCAAATGGGACCATTCGACACCATGACTGATCTGCCACTGCTAACTATACTGCTGCTACTGCCACTTGTGGGTGCGGGAATGATCTGGCTTTTTCCGGTCCCCAAGGCACGTCTGGTCACCCTCGCCACGCTGTTGGGCGCCCTGCTCCCCGCGGTGGCTGTTGTTGCCCTGCTGGAGCTTGATAATCCTGGGTTTCAGTTCGTTGAACAATATCCCTGGATACCCGCGCTGGATGCCAACTTCAGATTTGGGGTCGACGGATTGTCCGCCCCATTCCTGCCCTTGACGATAGTGCTTTTTATCGCCGTGACCCTCGCATCCTGGACCCATATTCAGAGCCTGCAAAGAGTCTACTACAGTCTTCTGCTGCTGTTCGCCACCGCCACCCTTGGCGTGTTTATGAGCATCGATGTGCTGGCCTTTTTTCTGTTTTGGGAACTGACCCTGGCCCCCCTCTATTTCCTGATCAGCCTGTGGGGGATCGGCCCCCATCGACGTTACGCGGCGACGAAATATACCCTGTTCATGCTGGCGGGCGGTATTCCACTGCTGCTTGCGATTGCGGTTCTGGCATTCAATCATGCTGAGATCAGTGGCGCCATTCCTCCGGACGGGCTCTCGTTCGACTACCAGACCCTCCTCGACACCCCCCTTCCCGCCGGGCTCGAAATCGTGGTGTTTCTGTTTCTGTTGGTGGGCTTTGCGGTTAAGACCCCGCTGTTCCCCCTGCATACCTGGCTGCCCATCGTTGCCCTCGAGGGCCCGGCCCCCGTTGCTGCACTCTTGGTGGGTCTCAAACTGGGCGCCTATGGCATCATCCGATTCGCCATACCGCTGGCACCTACAGCAGCCCAGGAGCTGCATTGGCTGCTGGCTGGACTGGGTGTCATCGGCTTACTCTATGGGGCCCTGGCAGCCCTCAACCAGACCAATCTACGACGTATGCTGGCCTACTCCTCCATGAGCCACGTGGGACTGGTGGTTTTGGGCATCGCCTCTTTCAATCAACAAGGGTTGCAGGGGGCGATTTTTCAACTGCTCAATTTCGTCATCATCGCCGGGGGACTGTTTCTCCTTACCGGTTATCTGCATCATCGTCTGGGCTCCACCGATCTGATCCACCTTGGGGGCATAGCACAGACGATGCCGTTACTCGCCGCTTTCTTCATGTTTCTGGGATTGGCCTCGCTGGGTATTCCCGGGACGAGTGGATTCCCGGCTGAGCTGCTGATCCTCATCAGTGCCCTTGAAACCCATACCGGCGCCGGACTCGCCGCCCTGTTCGGTCTCATCATCGGTACCGGTTATCTGTTGAACAGCTATCGCCAAAGCTTTTTCGGACCGATCACTGACGGCCAGGTCAGGGCCAGTCAGGACCTGCGCCCCAGGGAGCTGGCTACCATGCTGCTGTTCTCGCTCCTGGTACTCGTTTTTGGCCTGTTTCCCGGGTTAGTGCTGGACTTTATGCACGCAACCACAGAGTTGTGGCTGATGCGCCTGCCGTAACCATGCGATGATAAGACCTGCTTTCATTTGCGGATCGAGCATCAACTCTTCGACAATATCTCCAAACGCCGGGAATGCCAGTTCAAGACAGCAGTCTTTACAGTCATCTTCCGCGACAGCTCGGGGTGGGAGGTACGGATCCGATCGGCGGCAAAGTTGCATAGAAAATTCGACTTCACCTCTGCCCTCGCCCGATCCACGCCCACGTCATGGTAGGGTACTGAAGCCAGGAGCAGGAAGCCATCGTCCGGAATGCGCCCAGCCTGCATGTTACTTTCGATTATCCCGGCAGCCTTGTCGATGGGATCGGAAAGGTTCGGACTATACGGCCCGATGATAAGCGCCAGATTGGGGGTATGCAGAAAATCGAAGCCACGACCAACGCAGATCATCCATTCCCGATGCACAAGATCCAGCTCCCGTTGCATCTGGCGCGCCTCGAACACATGGTCGAGATTACCCGCCACCAAAGGCAATAGATCCTGCCTCATCTGCGCAGACATATCCGGAAATAGCGCCTCCAGCCGCGGCAGCAGGGTATCTTTATCACTCAAACTCAGATCCGCCGTGTTGAGTTGTTCTCCTGTCGAACCATGCAGGATCAATGCGTCATCATCAGTCTCAAACCCACACACGATCGGGTAGACCGTTTCATGATCAGGGCCGAACACCTCTTCCACCTGTCGCTTTATTTGATAGGTATGCGCTTTTGCCGCCTCGGTATCATAATTGAAACCGGCGCAGCCCCGTTGGGGATCCCCCTTGGAGTAGTGGTAAGTGATCAAGTTCAGTACCCGCCTGCCATCGGACACGACATTCTGCACATAACTCGCCAACACCTCCCCAAGATGTGGCCAACCTAGATTGAAGATACCGCCCAGGTTGCGGAAGGGCTGAATAATGCCCTGTGGTGTATTGGTGGCGATGGGTATGTTGATACGGCCGTCCATGCACTTCATCACGGCGATCGCGGTGGGGTGTTCTGAAAGATAGCGGGTACGCGCCAGCCAACTGCCCGGGGTACTGTAACTTTCAGAGTGGGTAGTGGCATGATTAATTAACCAATCGATACGTTCCTGAATGGGTTTGCTATGAATATCCATGAACCTTCCTGAAAAAACCGGATAGTATTTATGACATATTTATTGCCGGGTTGATGACAACATGCCCCAACTGCTTAGTACTGTCAATCTTCCCCATATGATCGATACCAACCATAATCGAGCCTGTAACCACTCATCCAAACCACCCCTAACTGGTCATGCATAGAAAACAGACTTAGAATGGAATCTCAATACAGTGGCGGTGGTCCTCTCCAAACAGGGGCAATTCCACACAAACATAGAATTAAATTTATGCTTGGGTAGTGGAATGATGGGTTGACCCTTCTTAAGATTCTCTTATTGGTATTTTTGTATATGAACGATCAAGATCTAATCAATCGAATCAAACAGCTCTATCCGGATGCGGAGATCACTGTTGCCGGTGAAAGCTGCAGTTTTGAGGTCAATGTCACGACACCCGCGTTTGACAATATGAAGAGTCTGCAGAGACAACGCTCTATCCTGACCCTGTTCAACGATGAGATCGCCAGTGGAGAACTGCACGCTTTGACAGTAAGAGCTAAAACACCGCAGGAGAATCAGTAGCGAGCAGGATTAAGGATCTTTTAACTAATTACAATATGATTTGACTATATCCAATTGTTTTGACTGGATATTAATTCATTTACAGATTACACAAGGATGAGAGAGCCAAGATTGACTGAGACTGACAACATCCAGTATCGGCATGCGCAAACTGATTGGCTGATCCCTGCAGAATTCTCCACAGGGATATAATACTTTCTATTGAATTAAATAGACTATTCAAGAAATCATATATAACTATACTTATCGATCCATCCAACGAACTTATAAGAGAGAGGATTATCCGCATGAAATCCGCAGTAAAAGTCACAATCACCGGTGCCGCTGGGAATATCGGCTACGCACTGGTATTTCGCATTGCATCCGGCGCCATGTTCGGTCCGGATCAACCTGTGATTCTCAAACTGCTTGAGATCCCCCAATCCATGTCTTCAGTGAAGGGCGTGGGTATGGAGCTGGAAGATTGCGCCTTCCCGCTGCTGCACGACGTCGTTATGACGGATAATCCGGCGATCGGTTTTCGCGATACCGATTACGCCATCCTGATCGGGGCAAAACCCCGCGGCAAAGGTATGGAGCGCAAGGACCTGATTACCGAAAACGCCAAGATCTTCTCTATTCAAGGCAAGGCGATCAATGACCACGCCTCGCGGGATGTGAAGGTCCTGGTAGTGGGTAATCCAGCCAACACCAACGCGCTGATTGCCGCTTCAAATTCCCCCGATCTGGATAAGCGCCAATTCACCGCGATGACGCGCCTGGACCACAATCGTGCCATCGGCCAGCTGGCGAACAAGACCAACTCCCTGGTTGCGGATATCAAGCGAGTGACGGTCTGGGGCAACCATTCAAGCACCCAATTCCCCCACATCGATAACTGTGAGATCGCCGGTAAGCCCGTCTACGACCTGGTATCCCAGGATTGGGCCATAGACCACTTCATTCCCAGGGTACAACGCCGCGGTGCAGAGGTCATCGAAGCACGTGGGCTCTCCTCCGCCGCGTCCGCGGCCGATGCCATTGTCGATCATATGCACGACTGGGCCCTTGGCACCCCTGAAGGTGACTGGGTGAGCATGGCCATTCCCTCCGACGGAAGTTATGGTATAGAGGAAGGTGTGGTCTACTCCTATCCGGTCACATGTAAGGATGGGAATTACGAAATCGTACAGGGACTGGAACTTGATGAGTTCAGCGTATCCCGCATGAAGGCATCGGAAAAGGAGCTACTGGAAGAGCGTGCAGTGATCGCGGATCTGCTGCGCAGTTAGACTAAACAACTCTGCCCCATTCAAGTGATGGGGCAGTTTCTATCCCCTAGTACCAATCAGCTACCTGATCGCTTCAGACTACAATGCGTAGGTATATGTCTGTGATTATCTCACATCTCTGAAGTGTAATTCTCATCACTCCTCGTTAATCAGTTTCATTACCATTACACCACAGTATGGATCACTGTCTGTCATCTGATGGTCAGCATCGAGTTCAAAGTTGTCAGTTTATCTTTGGCAAACATATTGTTGCGTTGATAACTATCTATATCGAGGGAAACGATCATGAAACGACTACTTATATCTATTCTTACCAGCCTGGTTGCTGTTGGAATCAGCATCCAGGCCTCGGCCCATGTGAGGGATACCACTTTGGAGGCCACAGCGACAACCAATCTCAAACCCTATTCTATTGGTGCTAAAGAGATGCCCAGTGCCCCGCTTCGGCTGGCTGGCGACACAAAGACCACGATAAAGGTCAAAGGAAAGACGAAGACGCGCACTGTGGATGAAGATGGAAACGTCACCAAAACCAAGGTAAAGATAAAAAGCAAAACCACCACAACCTCATCCTCAGACAACAGCAGTGACAGTTCCAGTGAAAGCAGCAGCTCCGGTGGTTATTATACCGGGGACAGTAAAGAAGGAGAGTAGTAATCGATGTAAGGTGCGGCGCTGCCGCACCTGTAGCACTGCCGTGATATGGTTGTGTGTAAACTGTTAAGTTGCGAGTTCAAGTTGTGATGGATTTATATTATATTTAACGTCAATGAGAATATTTCCACAAAACCACGTAACACCAATCTTTTGAACTCTACAATACCCCGACTCAGCGCCTCAGTCCGTCCGGAAGGCAGCCTCGAAGTCCTGTCACAGCTGGAGGTCAATGCCCTGCTCGATACCAGCGCGCGTGGGCTATATGGCCTGTTTCGTCGTTGCGCCCTGGCCGTTCTCAACTGCGGCAGTGAAACCGACAATGCCCGTGAAATATTTGAGACCTACCGGGATTTCGGCATTCATCTGATGCAGACGAACAGGGGCATACAGCTACGCCTGGAGAATGCCCCTGCCAGCGCCTTCGTCGATGGTCGGATGATTCGTGGTATTCAAGAGCATCTGTTTGCGGTACTGCGGGACATCATCTACGTCCACAATGAGATCCAACACGACTCGGTGTACGATTTGACCGATTCGAGCCATATCACCTCCGCCGTTTTTCACATCCTGCGCAATGCCCGGGTTCTGCACACCGGCATGGATCCGAATCTGGTGGTTTGCTGGGGAGGGCATTCCATTGGCAGAAGTGAATATGACTATACCAAGGAGGTTGGCTATCAACTGGGCTTGAGAGGCCTGAATGTCTGCACCGGCTGTGGACCGGGCGCCATGAAAGGCCCCATGAAAGGCGCCACAATCGGACATGCAAAACAACGTATCGGCAAAGGCCGCTACCTGGGCATTACTGAACCTGGCATCATCGCATCCGAACCGCCCAACCCGATTGTCAACGACCTGGTGATCATGCCCGACATTGAAAAGCGTCTGGAAGCTTTTGTACGGGTTGGTCACGGCATTGTGATCTTTCCCGGTGGTGCCGGCACCATGGAGGAGTTGCTCTATCTGCTTGGCATTCTCATGCATCCAGAGAACAGGGATCATATATTCCCCCTGATATTGACCGGTCCTGCAGAAAGTGCGGACTATTTTATAGAGATCGATGGTTTTATCCGTGCAACCCTTGGTTCAGAGGCTGAGAATTTCTACACAGTCGTGATTGACGACCCTGCAACCGTTGCAAGTCAATTAGGCAGCGCCATGGAAGATGTCAGGAGCTACCGTTACGACGGTAATGACGCCTTTTACTTCAACTGGCGTCTATATATTGAGAAAGCCCTGCAACAACCCTTCCTACCTACGCACAAGGCAATGTCTGAACTGAATTTGACCAGGGATCAGGATGGTCATGAGATGGCTGCCAATCTGCGTCGCGCCTTTTCCGGCATCGTCGCCGGGAATGTGAAGGAGGACGGCATACGTGCTGTAGAGAAAAATGGACCCTTCATCATTCGTGGCGACTCAGAGATCGTCACCGCCATGGATCGCTTATTGATCGCTTTTGCCGAGCAGAACAGAATGAAGCTCCAGGGTGACTACTCACCCTGTTATCAACTTGTTCAATGACGAATTGTTTACAAATGAAATTTTCATGAGCGATCGTGCAGCATAAAATCACTCATCCTGATCGTCTACTTCAAGCCCCATCCTGTCTGCCCGCTTTCTCCAAAGCCGCCTGGCCAGTTTACGCATATCGTCAATACGATCACCCTCATCGACGATTTCGATACCCAGAATAGTCTCGAGTATATCCTCCAGGGTGATTATCCCGGACATGCTGCCATACTCATCCACAACCAGCATGATATGGTTGCGTTTTTCGATGAACAGTTCAAACGCTGTCTGTAGAGAGCTGTTGTCCGGCAGTGCCGTCATATCACGACGATATACATCCAGACGGGTTTCAGAATTCCCCCGGGCGTGGGAGAGCAGCAGATCGCTGCGCAATACAAAGCCGGTCACATGATCACGATTTTCTTTGTATACAGGTATACGGGAAAATCGGCTGCCGTGGTGTTTATCGAAATAGTCCTGGACCAGGAGCGTCTCATCCAGTGAAAACACAACTGTGCGCGGCGTCATTACATCCGTTACCCGGGTTTCACTAAGGAGAAACAGATTCTTCAATATCAATGATTCATGCAGATCGAGTTTTCCCTCCTCCTCGCCGGCCTTCGCCATGGCGGTAAACTCCTCTCTGCGAAAATGGCCATGGGAGCCTTCCCGGGATAGCAGTCGCGTCAGTAGCGCCGACATCACCACGAATGGATAGAGTATCCAGATCAGAAACCTGAGCGTATAGGCAGTGACAGGTGCAAGTTGACGCCAATAATTGGCACCCAGTGTCTTGGGAATGATCTCTGAAAAAATCAGTATCATTAAAGTAAGAATGGCTGATGCAACACCCACATAGGCGTTGCCAAATACCGCCGCCGCCTGGGCCCCGGCTCCCGCGGCACCTATGGTATGCGCCGTGGTATTCAAGGTGAGAATCGCTGCCAGGGGGTCGTTAATATCCAGCTTCATCTTTCGCAGTATGGGTGCGGCACGGCTACCCTGCTGATCCATCACAGAGATATAGGGATGGGTGATGCTGAGAATCACCGCCTCAGCAATAGAACAGAGAAATGAAAAGCCTAAGGCTATGAGTACATAGACAATGAGTAACAGCATCGTAAAACCACGGGTTCAGATTGTGTCAATCATTGTTTATACAGACATTTCGGCCGCTTTTCATCAATAGGGTAAGAATCCAGTGGTAAGCGGAGCCAAGCCCGCATTCAAGTCGCAGCCCGGGCAAGCACCACGATGCCATCCTCATCGGCGTAGAGCCACTCTCCAGGCCTGAAAGTGACGCCACTGAAGTTGACTTCCACACCTTTATCCCCTTTACCTTGCTTCACACTTTTGCGGGGATTGGTGGCCAACGCCATGACCCCGAGCGACATCTCACCGATCTCCGCGGCATCGCGGATACATCCATTCACCAGGACACCGGCCCAACCATTGTCAACCGCCTTCTGCGCCAGGATGTCACCCATCATGGCACAACGCAACGACCCTCCACCATCTATAACCAGCACCCTGCCCTGTCCCGCTTGATCCAATTCTTCACGCACCAGCGAGTTGTCCTCAAAACACTTCAGGGTTGCGATGGGGCCATGGAACCCCCTATCCCCTCCATAGTGACGAAAACCGGGATTACAGATCTGCAATTTCTCTTCATGGAGATCGTAGAGATCGGCAGTCTTCATTCCAGCTTTTTCTTGATACATGGTGTTCACCTCTTTAGATATTCAAGCCGCAAATGAATGCACATCACCGCAAATCTACACGAATATATTGATGTTACTTGTAGCCATTCAACCTCATGGATCAAATATCCAATTTGCGAATATTAGCGCTGTTTAGCGTCCACTCGCGGTTAAAAAAAGCCGCGCCAAAGGGCGCGGCCAAAGGGCAGATAATGATAATACACACGCAGCAGCACAGCCTCGGAGGGGTATGAGTGCTGATGCGAACTCAGCTGCGTGTGAAAAGTGAGCCTACATTCCAGCCGCGCTGTCGAACTGCTCCTCTTCCGTGGAACCGGTCAAGGCGGTAACCGACGAAGCACCACCCTGGATAACCGTTGTTACATCGTCGAAATAACCGGCACCCACCTCTTGTTGATGTGAGACAAAGGTATAGCCCTTGTCGCGTGCCGCAAATTCCGGCTCCTGAACCTTTTCAACATAGTGCTTCATACCCTCACCGCGGGCATACTCATAAGCGAGATCGAACATGTTGAACCACATGTTGTGGATACCGGCCAAGGTGATGAACTGGTATTTGTAACCCATGTCGGAGAGTTCATCCTGGAACTTGGCGATGGTCTTGTCATCCAGGTTCTTTTTCCAGTTGAATGAGGGTGAGCAGTTGTAGGCCAGCAGTTTGTTGGGATTTTCAGCCAATACAGCCTGGGCGAACTCGCGGGCAAAGCCCAGGTCCGGGGTGCCTGTCTCGCACCACACCAGATCCGCGTAGGGGGCATATGCCAATCCACGGGATATGGCCTGTTCCAAGCCATTCTTTACACAGTAGAAACCCTCGTTGGTACGCTCACCGGTAAGGAACGGCTGATCATTGGCATCCACATCGGAGGTCAGCAGGTTGGCCGCCTCGGAATCGGTGCGTGCCAACACCAGGGTAGGCACACCCATCACATCCGCCGCCAGGCGCGCGGCAATCAGCTTTTGTACCGCCTCCTGGGTCGGTACCAATACCTTGCCCCCCATGTGCCCACACTTCTTGACCGCTGCCAGTTGATCCTCGAAGTGCACACCCGCCGCACCTGCAGAGATCATATTCTTCATCAGTTCGAAGGCATTCAGTACACCACCGAAACCAGCCTCGGCATCCGCAACGATGGGCAGGAAGTAGTCGATATAGCCTTCATCTTCCGTACCCACATCCCGTGACCACTGGATCTCATCGGCACGTTTAAAGGCGCTGTTGATTCGGCGCACCATGGTGGGTACCGAGTCGTAGGCATACAGGGATTGATCCGGATACATGGTCTCGGAGGTATTGCCATCCGCCGCCACCTGCCAGCCGGAGAGATAGATTGCCTCGATGCCGGCCTTGGCCTGCTGCATCGCCTGACCACCGGTGATCGCACCCATGCAGTTCACATATCCCTTTTTGGCGTCGCCACGCACCAGGTTCCAGAGCTTATCAGCACCGCGCTTGGCATAGGTGTACTCGGGTTGTACCGAGCCCCGAAGACGTACCACGTCTTCTGCACTGTAACCGCGCTTGACATCGGTCCAGCGGGGGTTTTCCGACCAATCCTTCTCCAGGGCTTCGATCTGTTCTCTACGTGTCATCTGTTTCTCCAGTGGTATCTTTGGTTTGGTTTTATGCGTGCCCCGGCACTCAGTCGAGTTGCTCATAGGCGGGAAGAGTCAGGAACTCCTGAAATTCATCAGCAGCGACAATCTGTCTCAAAAGGGATGCCGCCTGATCGTAATGCCCTGACTCATACGCCAGTTCACCGGTCTCATTTCGGATCAGCTCCAGTTCATCACTGACTGCACGATCGAATAGTTGATAGGTGACCTTACGACCATCATTGAGCACCCCCTTGGGGTAGCGTATCCATTGCCAGATCTGTGAGCGGGCAATCTCCGCGGTTGCCGCATCCTCCATCAGATGGTGAATTGGCACAGCCCCACGTCCACCCAGCCAGGCAGCCATATAGCGCAGTGCCGCGCTGATATTGTTGCGCAGACCCGCTTCGGTAATCTCTCCTTCAGGCACCATCAGCAGGTCGCTGCTGGTGACATTCAATCCATCCACCATATGCTCGAGTTGGTTGGGACCCGGCATATGTTTATCGAAAACGGCCATGGCAATGGGTACCAGTCCGGGATGGGCTACCCATGTGCCATCATGACCATCCCCAGCCTCCCGCTCCTTATCCAGTCGCACCTTCTCCTTGGCTTCGGCATCGGCCTTTGCATCGTCACGGATCGGGATTTGCGCCGCCATGCCGCCCATGGCATGGGCGCCACGTCGGTGACAGGTGTTGATTAACAGCTGTGAATAGGCACGTAAAAAGGGAACTGTCATGTTGACCTGGCTGCGATCGGGAAGCACGCATTCCGGATGGGCGTGAAAACGTTTGATAAAACTGAAGATATAGTCCCAGCGCCCACAGTTGAGACCACAGATGGAGTCACGCAACTCGTACAGGATCTCATCCATCTCAAATACCGCGGGAATGGTTTCGATCAACACTGTGCAGCGGATAGTGCCATGTTCCAGGTCCAGCTGTCTCTCGCTCCAGGAAAAGACATCCCGCCACAATTGGGCCTCCAGATGACTCTCCATCTTTGGCAGATAGAGATAGGGTCCTGTGCCTAGATCGATGAGCGCCTTAGCGTTATGAAACAGATAGAGACCGAAATCAAACAAGGCTGCTGACAGCCGGCGTCCATCCACCAGTACATGTTTTTCTTCCAGATGCCAGCCCCTGGGTCGAACGATCAGCGTCGCCAACTCATCGTTCAGGGTATAGGCCTTGCCTTCCGGGCTGGTGTAGGTCAAGGTCCGGTTGACGGCTTGCTTAAGGTTTATCTGGCCCTCGACACTGGCTTCCCAGGTTGGCGCATGGGCATCCTCCAAGTCAGCCATGAAACATTTGGCGCCTGAGTTCAATGCATTGATCAACATCTTGCGATCAACCGGACCAGTGATCTCCACACGCCGATCCTGAAGATCTGCCGGCGCCGGCCTGACCTTCCACTCGGACTGCCTGATTCCGCTGGTTCGCTCCAGAAAATCGGGTAGCTCACCACGATTCAAACGCGCCTGCCTCTCTTCCCTGAGCTTCAGTAACTCCCGTCGCCTGCTGCCGAAATGGCGCTCAAGCTCGGCAACGAAATGGAGTGCCTCAGCCGAGAGGATGGTCTCGAAACCAGGGCCCATGGTCCCGGTTATTCGTACCTCATGCGGCTGTTGCCTGAGACTTGAAGGTGTACTGGACATAATCTTTGCTCTCCTCATCTTCACTCTTGCCACGCACCTTTCGTGTGCGTGGATGTCGTTTTCTGTCGGTCATGCCCCAAAGTTGAGATACATGCCGTTTTTGTGCACTGCGTTAAAGCATAGTGAAAAGGTCAAGATTATTGTCAAAAAAATATCAATAGTTAGGTTTGATAAAAAAAATAGTGCAGTGCAAAAAAATCAGCTAAACCTTAGTAAATAGCTCAAGCTTTATGACACAGACCAAAGAAACGCACCAAAATGATGCAAATTCATCCACGACAGATCGCCCAATCGATCCTTACCGGGTTCGAACGACACTTCTCCTTTTTTCAGGAGATCAGCAGTGCCGCGCGCCAACGCTTCGAGCATGCGGATTGGGAGGCAGTACGGGAAGCTTCTGCAAAACGCATCAGTTTCTATGATCTACGGGTGCAGGAAGCCATCAACAGGCTGAATGCGAACTTCGACATCGACCAACTGGACGAGGGCTTGTGGCAACAGGTCAAACAGACCTACGCCAACATGCTCAAGACCCATAGCCGACCAGAGCTGGCAGAAACCTTTTACAATTCCGTATTCTGCCGCTTGTTCGAACGCAAGTATTATGACAACGACAAGATCTTTATCGAATCCCAGGTAAATCGTGGGGAGTTATCTGAGCGTTACCGCGTGTATATGTCTTTCCATGTGGCTGAAGGGGGATTGACCGGGACGCTGTGGGATATTCTCTCCGCCTTCTACTTCTCACTCCCCTATCAAGATATCAAGCGGGACTGTGACCGTGTCGCTCAATCCCTGCTTGATCAGTCCGGCTTCGATCAGCTTCCGGCAGATTTACGCTTTGATCTATTGGAATCACCCTTTTATCGGAATAAAGCCGCCTACATCATAGGACGTATGGTATATGGTGATACTGTCCGTCCCTTCATCCTGCCGCTCATCAACAACGAACAGGGTGGTCTGTATGTGGACACCCTGCTGATCCGGGGGCGCCATGTGGAAGCTGTTTTCAGTTTCGCCCGGGCCTATTTCATGGCAAAGACGCCGGTTCCGACAGCGACGGTGGAATTTCTCCAGAGCATCATGCCCTACAACACCCTGGCCGAACTCTACAACAGCATCGGTTTTCATAAACAGGCCAAGAATGAGTTCTATAGAGATCTGCTGAATCACCTTGATGAAAGCAAGGATTTGTTCGTGACCGCCGCCGGCACCCCCGGCTTGGTCATGCAGGTATTTACACTCCCCTCTTTTCCCTATGTCTTCAAGGTGATCAGAGACGTCTTTCCGCCACAGAAAGAGGTCACTCACAAGTTGGTCAAAGAGCGTTACCTTCAGGTTAAAAAACATGATCGGATTGGGCGCATGGCGGATACCCTTGACTTTATGGATGTCGCCCTGCCAATCAATCGCATAGAACCCGGACTACTGAAAGAGCTGCAGGAGACCGTGGCTTCCCAGCTCGAATACGACGGTGACATGCTGGTAATCAAACATCTCTATATCGAGCGTCGAATGGTGCCACTCAATCTCTATCTACAGGATGCGGATCAGGCAAAGACCAGAGAGATACTGGATGATTGGGGACTGGCTTTAAAGCAATTGATGGGCGTGAATATCTTTCCCGGTGACCTGTTGTTCAAGAACTTTGGTGTCAATTGCCAGGGTAAAGTCGTGTTCTATGACTATGACGAGGTCTGTTATCTGAGTGAAGTTAACTTCCGCAGGATACCTCTACCCAGAAGTTCCCTGGACCTCTACCGTGACGAACCCTGGTATAGCATCAATCCCAACGATGTTTTTCCGGAAGAGTTCATCACCTTCGTAACCACCGACGCACAAACTCGAAAAATGCTGATGGAACTGCATCCGGAACTTTTTGACTATCGCTATTGGCAAAACGCACAGCAGAATCTTGCGGCGGGGATCCAGGCAGATGTTTTTCCCTATTCCCAAAAACTACGCTTCGAGCGCCCCCAAGCGGAGCAGGAAGAAACCATGAAAATCGCAAGTACGGCATAGGCAGGCCCTGGTTTTGACGTACTATTGCGCACCCTTGCCTAGCAATACCACTTCGATGGTCTGCAACAGAATGATGAAATCGAGCATGGTGCTGGCGTTCTTCACATAGTAGAGATCATACTCCAGCTTGCGCTTGGCATCCTCTTCCGAAGCACCATAGGGATAGAGCAACTGTGCCCAACCTGTCAATCCAGGCTTTACCCAGTGGCGCTGCAAATAGTAGGGAATATCGTTGGAAAGCTGCAGCACGAACTCAGGACGTTCCGGGCGCGGGCCTACCAGGCTCATATCCCCATTCAAAATATTGTAGATCTGTGGCAATTCGTCGAGTCGGGTTTTTCGCAGAAAACCACCCAGTTTGGTAATGCGTGCGTCATTCTTGCTTGCCCACCTTGCCACACCATCGGCTTCTGCATCGGTACGCATACTTCTGAATTTAAATACCTTGAACAATTTTCCATTTTTCCCCACACGAACCTGGCTATACAGGATAGGATCCCTGCCACCGGACTCGATCAGGCTGGCCAACGCAACCAGTATCATTAACGGAGCGGCAACAATGAATATCACAATGCCCACCGTCATATCGAAAGTCTTCTTGATAGTACGGTTTAGTGCCTTCTGACGATAACCATCGGTGTATAGCATCCAACTCGGATAGAGCAGATCGATGTTGATAATCGAGAGCTCCTTCTCAAAGAAGGTCAATAGATCGAGTATTTGAATCCCCCTGATCTTGCACTCCAGAAGTTCATGGTTCGGCAATTTCTTGCGCCTGTCATCCACCGCCACAACGATCTCGTCAACCGCAAAACGGTTTGATATTTCAAGCAGTGTCTGATCCTTTACTACTTGCCGGGACTCATCGATCAACTCAATTCTGTCACCCAAATTGACATAACCGACAACAACTATACCCACGGTATCCTTGCTTTTGACCGATTCTTCAATACGGTCAGCGTTGATTCCTACACCCAGCACCAATACGCGGCGCTTCAGTGTCTTGTCTGAGGTAACCCTGACGAACAGGGTTCTGGCAATGAGAATACCCAGAATCGACAGGGTAAAACCGTGGGTGAGTAGAGAGCGATCAGTGTTGGGAAACAGTTGCAGACTGAAGTATAAAAAGGCCATGATCAATCCACCGACCAGAAACCCCAGTAACAGCCGGAGGAGAAATCCCGATGAGGAGGCCATCGACCCCTTTTGATAAAGACCCAATGCCGTCATGGACGAAAACATGATTACAGCGTAGATGGTCGGCAGGTTTTGCAGGGTATCGCTATCGATTGGGAGTGAGTTGGTGCCGAATTTGTGGCGTAAAAAGATCGCGCCAAACATCGATGAAAAAAAGATGAGGATCTCTATCACAGCAAGCAGTACAACCGCCTTGGAAATATAGATGCCAAAAAGCTTGATCATGACTGTGCTGTTTCTATCCTTCAACCGGGTAATTCGTAGAAATCCGACTATCCAGATCCCCATAATCCAAATAGTCGATCCAGCTTACCCGTAACTAGCGTCCGGATTCTAACAAATTTTAAAAAAAATAACCGTGTACATTCCATTTCTTGGATTGACCGCAAGATTTCAGTCATGGAAAAACTAATTCTGGAGAGAGATGAGTTGTATAATTGAGTGGATATCCATCCACCTGTACCAATCAAGGGGGAATCCACGTGCCCTATGTTAATATCAAGATCACTAGGGAAGAGGTCAGTAAGGAGCAGAAACAGCAACTGATTGCCGGCGCGACCCAGTTGCTGACGGATATATTGGGAAAAAATCCGGCTACCACCTTCGTTATTATTGAGGAGGTCGATACGGACAACTGGGGAATAGCCGGCGAACAGGTCACCGAGCGGCGTAAAAAAGGCCTCTAACCCAGACTCGATATGCGCACAAACAAAACCCGCTCAATGGAGCGGGTTTCTTCCTTCACTCTGGAATCAGGTGATGTTTAAACATCAGCCGCCAAGTCTCTCCTGGATTGCATTGACCACCACGTCACTGGCAGTGGCGCTAACGGTCAGCAGCATATTTTCGTTTTTGTAGAAATCGACAAGTGGCGCTGTCTTGTCATTATAGACATCAAGTCGGTTGGAGATCGCCGCTTCAGTCTCATCATCTCGCTGGACAACACTACCACCACATTTGTCACATACACCCTCAACCTTGGTGGGCATACTCTTAACGTTATAGATGGCTCCGCAATCGACACAGGTACGACGAGTGGTAAGCCGGTCCAGGATCACCTCACGGGGTACATCAATCTCTACTGCAAAATCGAGATCGACACCGATATTTTTCAGCAACTCCTTGAGTGCCTCAGCCTGCGGAATCGTACGCGGAAATCCATCCAGAAGAAAACCCTTTGCACAATCAGGCTCTTGCAGGCGTTGTTCCATTATCCCCATGATGAGCTCATCAGGCACTAGATCACCGGCCTTCATGAAGGCCTCTGCCTGCTTGCCCAGCTCACTGCCGGCCTGAACGGCGCCGCGCAAGATATCACCAGTGGAGATTTGCACCGAACCGTCAAGCTGAGTCAGCAGTTTCGCCACAGTCCCTTTACCCGCGCCGGGTGCACCCAACAGAATCAGTTTCATTGATCGCTCCTATTCTTTCTGCTTTTAATTTATTGTGGTGCCGAGTGCTTAGGTTGAATCAATCGCCCCGGCATAATGTCAAAACCGGCGTTATTATACTGATTTCGGGCTTCTGGTCGCTGCCTGATGATTTATTAACCCATAGATTTAATTATTGGACATGCAGAAACTGATCGGATCCCATCTGAAAACGGATACCCATGCATCCAAATCCATCGGGCTCGCCCTGGTACGTGCCGCTGCCCTGCTCTGCCTGACAGTGATTTATGGCTGCTCCAGCTCGCCTCCCCGAAATATGGCGGATGCCTGTGAGATATTCGATGAGAAGGATGATTGGTATGAGGCATCCCAGGAGGCCTTCGATAAGTGGGGTGTACCGGTGCATGTGCAGCTGGCCATCATTCATCAGGAATCCCGTTTCGAGCACGATGCCAAACCCCCAAGAGAGAAGCTTTTTTGGTTCATTCCCTGGTTTCGCAAATCATCCGCCTACGGCTATGCCCAGGCTCAGGACAGCACCTGGGAGTGGTATCGGCGTGAAACAGGAAATGGCTGGGCTGACCGGGACGACTACGAGGATGCGGTGGATTTTATCGGCTGGTATGGGAGTGTCTCACACCACAAGCTGGGTATCTCAAAGTGGGATACCTACCGGCAGTACCTTGCCTACCATGAAGGCCATGGCGGCTACCAGCGCGCCAGTTACAAAAAAAAGCCCTGGCTGATGAAGGTAGCCCGCAAGGTGGAAGGCAATGCCAAGCGCTACCGTTCCCAGATCGCCAGCTGCAAAGAGCGACTTGAACGGGGTTGGAGCCTGTGGCCTTTCTGAACGACTCCCATACCACAAGGCCAGTCCCTGCATCTGTTTATTAAGCCTATTTCCAGGATAAATGCCAAAATTTATATCGGGAGTCAGCTAAATCAGCGATCATGGAGGATCTATACTCACAGGTAGACCGCACTCGGTACTCGATAGGGTTGCATAAAAACTAAGATGGGAATGCTTTCCTAACTTTTCTGCAGGGTAAATAACCCTGCATGACCTGCCGCTAAAGCTGATACCCGGATAGGCCAACATGGTTGAAATTCAAGTTGTTGGATATAGAGTTGACTAAGGAGCAACGAATAAAATACGACTCAATTTTCAATAGTGAATATTGACAGAATCAATTCAGAATGATGTTTAAAAAACACAATACTATCTATTGAAACCATTCCATGGACCAATACTAAAGCCAACACTACACTATGTAAGGTTTCTCTTGGCTTACCTATTTATGACATTCGAGTAAAGGCTATGGATACAGACATTGCACTCAACGTGACAACCGCAATCCTCTTCATGGGGGTACTGGGTCTGTTGCTCTCCGCCATGCTGGCCTTTGCGAATAAAAAACTCTGGGTCTTTGAGGATCCGCGCATCGATGAGATCGAGAGTATGCTGCCCGCCACCAATTGCGGCGCATGCGGCAATGCAGGGTGCCGTCCATTTGCCGAGGCCCTTATCTCAGGTGAGGTCGCCCCCGCTCAGTGTACGGTCAGCAGTGCCGAAGCCATCGATGAGATAGCGGACTATCTAGGTGTTGAGAGCGGCGATGTCGTCAAACGGGTGGCTCGCCTCGCCTGCGCCGGCGGCTCCCATGTGGCGCGCATGCGCGCCCACTACGACGGGCTGGAGAGTTGCCGTGCCGCATCGGTGGTCGCCGGCGGTCCCAAGAGCTGTACCTGGGGCTGCATCGGTCTGGCCGATTGTGCCGATGTCTGTGACCTTGACGCCATCACCATGGATAGCCATGGCCTGCCGGTGGTGGATGGGGAAAAGTGCACTGCCTGCGAGGATTGTGTGGAGATCTGCCCCAAGGGCCTGTTTTCCATTCAACCGGTGGATCGCAGACTCTGGGTGGCCTGTAAGAACCTGGAACATGATGGCGATACCGCTGAGAATGAGTGCGAGGTCGCCTGCACCGCCTGTGAGCGTTGTGTGAAGGATTCCCCGGAAGGACTGATAACGATTCAAAATAATCTGGCCGTGGTCGATTACAGTAACAACAGTCTTGCCTCACCAGTGGCCACGGAGAGGTGCCCAACGGGAGCCATCGTATGGCTCGACGATGACAAAGGAGCAGTCAAAGGTATCTACGCCAAGCGTATCGTTCGAAGTGAAGCCCTCCCCCTCTGAGAGAAGGCTGTTGACCCTGAAACTCATACCCCTTAACTAGACTAGAGATGTGTTCAATGTTTGGTAAAAAAGACGAGAAGACCTTCAAGTATCCCGGTATCCGCATGGCGATGGATGGCAATGGTGCGGTGATCATGTGTGAACGGGAGGCCTCGGATGCGGCGGGAGCATACCCGATTACACCATCCACCCAGATGGGTGAGTATTGGGCGGAAGAGACTGCCAAAGGTCATGTCAATATATCTGACCGCGCATTAGTCTTCATTGAACCCGAATCTGAACACGCCGCGGCGGCGGTTACCGCCGGTATGTCGATGACCGGCCTGCGTGCCACCAACTTCTCCTCGGCCCAGGGCATCGCTTTCATGCATGAATCCCTGTATGCGGCGGTGGGAAAACGTCTACCCTATGTGCTGAATATCGGTTGTCGCGCCATCACCAAGGCCTCGTTGAATGTGCATTGCGGTCATGACGACTTTCACTGTATCGACGACACCGGTTTTTTCCAGGTGTTTGCCAATAATGCCCAGGGCGCTGCCGATCTCAACCTGATCGGACGTAAGATTGCCGAACTCTCCCTGACCCCTGCCGCAGTGGCCCAGGATGGCTTTCTCACCACCCACCTGATCGAACCGCTGATGGTGCCGGAACGGGAGCTGATCAATGAGTTTCTGGGACTACCTGAGGATGAAATAGAGTGTCCTACACCAGCGCAAAAACTCCTTTACGGTGAAACCCGACGCCGGGTCCCCATGGTCTGGGATGTGGACAATCCCATGCTCGCCGGCTCGGTACAGAACCAGGATGCCTATATGCAGACCACCGCTGCACAGCGTCCCTACTTCTTCCAGCATATCCCTGAGATCACCGACCAGGTGATGGAGGAGTACTACCAGCTCACCGGCCGTCGCTACGAGCGCATCGGCTGTTACAACATCGAGAAGGCCGATTATGTGATCGTCGGCATGGGATCGATGATCGTGCAGGCCCATGGGGTTGCCGACTATCTGCAGAAAACCCGCAAACTGAAGGTTGGTGTTGTCGACATCACCATGTTCCGCCCCTTCCCCGGTGATCTGTTGGGGAGTGTGCTGAAGGGCAAAAAGGGAGTCTGTGTCCTGGAGCGTACCGACCAGCCGCTGGCGGAAGACCTGCCCCTGATGCGTGAAGTACGTTCAGCGATCTCCAAGTGTATCGAGAACGGTCAGGCCGCTGCCGCCAAACAAACGCTGCCCTATCCCGGCTATGACAGCTACTCCAGCTTCAGTGACGCGCCACACCTCTACTCCGGCGCCTACGGTCTTGGATCGAGGGACCTGCAGCCCGAGGCATTGATTGCGGCGGTTGAAAATATGCTGCCGCAAGGCGGTCTGCGCAAATTCTTCTATCTGGGCATAGATTTCATTCGCGAGGCGGACAATCCCAAACAGGAGATCCATATTCAGCGCCTGCTGGAGGCCTATCCCGATATCGGCAAGATGGCCCTGCGCGGTTCTGAGAATCCCAATCTGATGCCAGAGGGATCGATAACGGTGCGTATGCACTCCGTGGGTGGCTGGGGCGCCATCACCACCGGCAAGAACCTGGTCATGACCCTCTACGACCTGCTTGGTTACGAGATCAAGGCCAACCCGAAATATGGCTCCGAGAAGAAGGGACAACCCACTACCTACTACCTCTCCGCGGCACCGACACCGATCCCGCTGAATTGTGAGTACCACTATGTGGACGTGGTGTTGAGCCCCGATCCGAATGTGTTTGCCCACTCCAACCCCCTCGCCGGATTGAAACAGGGCGGCACCCTGATCATTCAGTCCAACCTGGCAAGTGCCGACGAGGTGTGGCAGACCTTCCCTCGCTGGATGCAGCAGCAGATCGTCGACAATGAGATCCAAGTCTTCTACGTGGATGGTTTCAAGATCGCCCGTGAAGAGGCCTCCGATGCCGAGCTGCAACTGCGCATGCAGGGTAATGCCTTCCAGGGTGCCTTCTTCGCCGGTTCGCCGTTGATGGAGATGGCGGGTCTGGACGAAAAGAAGCTGTTCACTGCCATCGAGGACCAACTGGAACATAAATTTGGCAGCAAGGGACGCCGGGTGGTGGAAGACAACCTACGCGTGGTGCGCCGCGGCTTCGATGAAATCCACGAAATCACCAATAAGGTGGTCGGCGCCACAGCCCAGATGCCGGTCAAGCAGGAACTCGGCCTACCGGTGATGCTGAAACAGCTTCCCCAGGCGGACGGCGGCATCTCCGATGTACACCGTTTCTGGGAACAGACCGGCAGCTTCTATGCCACCGGCAAGGGCAGCGACAACCTGGCAGACCCCTATCAGGCACTCTCGCTGATCCCGGCTTCAACCGGTGTGTTTCGTGATATGACCCAGATCCGTTTCGACTATCCCAAGTGGGTGGCTGAGAACTGTACCGCTTGTGGTGACTGTTACGTGGTCTGTCCCGATAGCGCGATTCCGGGCCTGGTCAACACCCTTGGGGATATCTTCAATACCGCCATCAACCGTATCGAAACCAGTGGCAACCCAACTCAATACCTCAGGCGGGAGAGCCGCAATGTTGAGAAAAGACTGCGTGAACTCCTGAATGAGGCCGGCGAAGCCGCCAATGTCAGAGAGTGCCTGGATCAGGCGGTACTCGAGTCCATTGGGGCCGCCGAGATTGAAGAGGAGTCCAGGCCCAAACTGGAAGAGGAGTTTGGACTCTTCCTGCAGGCACTGGGTGAGTTCGACTTCTCCATAACCAAGCCCTATTGGAACAATATGGAGAAGAAGAACAAAAACAGCGGCGGACTCTTCTCCATCACCGTCAATCCCTACACCTGTAAAGGGTGTATGGAGTGTGTCGAGATCTGTGAAGACGACGCCCTGGTCGCCACCCACCAGGATGAAGCGGCCATTCAACGCATGCGCGACGACTGGGATATCTGGCTCGATCTTCCCACCAGCCATACATCGTTCAACCGCATCGACGACCTGGAAGAGAAGATCGGCGCCCTGCACACCCTGTTGTTGGACAAGGAGAACTACAACTCCATGTCCTGTGGTGACGGGGCCTGCTTCGGTTGTGGTGAAAAGACCATTATTCACCTGTTCACCAGTACCGTCACCGCCTTGATGCAGCCCCGGGTCAAGCAACATCTGGAGAAGATCGACAGCCTGATCGGGGACTTGGAACAGCATGTGCGCCTGAAACTGGCAGCTGGGGTTGATCTCAGCGATTCGAGTGCCATCGCTGATGCTGTCTCCAGTAATGGTGAGGGAGACCTTACCCTTTCCAACCTGAGCGACAATCTCGACACCGGCCATGAGAAGACGGTGATCGACCGTGAATGGCTGCAGTGGGCGACCCAGTTACTGGATCAGCTGCGGGAATTGAAATGGCGCTATGTTGAAGGGACCACCAAGCGCGGCCGTGCCGAGATGGGCATAGTCAATGCGACTGGATGTACCTCTGTGTGGGGCTCCACCTACCCCTTCAATCCCTACCCCTTCCCCTGGGCCAGCCACCTGTTCCAGGACAGCCCGTCGGTTGCGATGGGCCTGTTTGAAGGGCATATGCGCAAGATGGCGGATGGCTTCGCTGCCATCCGCAAGGCCGAGTTGGAGTTGGCCGGAAAATACAACCCGACCGAACATGGCGACTACTTCCAACAGTTCAGCTGGAGTGACTTCAGTGACGAGGAGTGGAAGCTCTGTCCACCGGTAGTCTCCGTGGGCGGCGATGGTGCGATGTACGATATCGGCTTCCAGAATCTCTCCCGGGCACTCGCCTCCGGCATGCCGATCAAGGTTCTGGTGCTCGACACCCAGGTCTACTCCAATACCGGTGGCCAGGCCTGTACCTCCGGCTACATCGGTCAGGTTGCCGATATGAGTCCTTACGGCAAGGCCTGGAAGGGCAAGGAGGAGATCCGCAAAGAGGTATCTTTGATCGGTATCGCCCACCGCACCACCTATGTATTGCAGGGCACCATCAGCAATACCACTCACTTGATCGAAGGCTATATCGACGGCCTCAACAGCCGCCGTCCTGCACTGTTCAATATCTATGCCGTCTGTCCGCCGGAACATGGAATCGGTGACGATATTGCATTTCGGCAATCGAAAATGGCCGTTGAATCACGCGCCTATCCCTTAGTGAAATATGATCCGGATGCGGGTATCACCATAGAAGAGTGCATCGACCTGGAAGGCAATCCCGGCATGGATGACGATTGGCCCATGTACAGCATCGACTATGAGGATGAAAAGGGCGAAGCGTGCAAGCTCGAGGTACCGATGACCTTTGCCGACTTTGCCGTTACCGAGGGTCGCTTCCGTAAGCAGTTCCGCATGGCGCCGCCGGAAACCTGGAATGACAATATGCTCCCGATGCATGAGTTTATCGAGCTGGACGAAGATGATCGTGAGGGTCAGTTTCCCTATATCTGGGGCGTGGACAGCAAGAATCGCCTGATGAGGATCATCTGTGCGGAAGAGATCGCCCGCTCCTGTGATGAACGTCGCCAGTTCTGGCGCCAACTCAAGGGTATCGCCGGTGAACTCGACAAGGTGGATGTGAACGCCCTGGTGAATCAGGCCAAAGTGGATATGGCCAACCGTCTCAGTTCCACCCTGCTTTCGATGGCCGCCACCGGCAATGCCGAGGCATTGGCGGGATCGATTTCTGCCAACACCCCCGGGAATGGCGCGGGGGCAGCTTCCGGTGCAGGCGAAGCCATGGGTGATTATGAACCGGTGTGGATCGAGACCCCGGAATGCACGGCCTGTGACGAGTGCATTGAGATCAATCCGGGCATCTTCGCCTACAACGATGAGAAGAAGGCCGTGATCGTTGATCCCCAGGGGGGGAAGTTCAAGGATATCGTCAAGGCGGCGGAAAAGTGCACCGCTGAATGCATCCATCCCGGCACACCCTGGAACCAAGCGGAAAAGGACTTGGAAAAACTGCTCAAGCGCGCTGCGAAATATCAATAGACCCGCAGACGATAGCAATAATGGCAAACAGAAAATGCTTCTTTACAAATAGGCGGATCGCCAGATCCGCCTACTGACCGAGTCTGACACGATATGGGACTTCTCAACCTGCTGTTTGGGCTGAAAAGCTTCACCCACGGTATCCATCCGCCCTATCACAAAGATACGGCGGGCAAGCCTATACGGCGGCTTGCCTTCCCCTCGCAACTGGTGCTGCCCCTGGATCAACATATCGGGAAACCCGCTATCCCGCTGGTGAAAAAAGGCCAGGAAGTGGTGCGTGGCGAGCCGATTGCCAAGGCCGACGGCAACTTCTCGGTACCCCTGCATGCCCCGGCCACCGGGCGGATTCGGGATATCGAGCTGATGCCGACCCCGAAAGGACCTAAATCCAATGGGATCGTGCTGGATGTCTACGAAGGCTCAACCCAGGAGGTATTGTGGGGACACGCCCGGGAGATGAGCGAGCTCAATCAGGGGGAGATCATCCAGGCAATCCAGGACAGCGGCATGGTGGGACTCGGCGGCGCAGCCTTCCCATCGCATATGAAGCTGACGATTCCAAAGGACAAGCAGGTCGATACCCTGATCATCAATGGCTGTGAATGCGAGCCCTATTTAACCTGTGACCATCGCATCATGCTGGAATACCCGAAAGCACTGATTCGTGGTATACGCTATGCGATGCAGGCATCGGGAACCAGTCAGGCCATCATCGGCATCGAAGACAACAAAATGGATGCCGCCGAGGTGTTGCGTGCCAATCTCTCCAAGGGCAGCCCTATCCGGGTCGAGGTGGTTGAGACCAAGTACCCGCAAGGATCGGAGAAGATGCTGATCAAGTCCCTGCTTGACCGGGAGGTACCCACTGGCGGATTACCGGCCGATGTGGGAGTCGTGGTCAACAACGTAGGCACCCTGGCATTTCTCGGCGTGTTGCTGCCATTGGGGCAAGGATTGATAGAACGGGTGATCACCGTCGCCGGGCCCGGCATTGTCAAACCGGGTAACTATATGGTGCCCCTGGGGACACCGATACGCCATATCCTGGAACAGACGGGTTACGAGGGATCACGCACCGAATTCATTCTTGGCGGGCCGATGATGGGCCCGGCCGTCTCCGCCATGGATACTCCCATCACCAAGGGCACCTCCGGTCTGTTGGTGTTGAACGAGCCTTCGATTGAGGATGAGAGTCAAAGAATCTGGCCCTGTATCCGCTGTGCGCGCTGCGTCAGTGCCTGTCCCATGCATCTCAATCCCTCTATGCTTGGTCAGATGGCGGCAAAACGTAAATATGAAGAGATGGCCCTGGACTATCATCTCAGTGACTGTTTCGAATGCGGTTGCTGTTCCTATGTCTGTCCCTCTAACATTCCGCTTGTACAATATTTCCGCATCGCAAAGGCGATCAACAGAGAACAGGCCGCATGAGTAAGAAACCCACCATTGAGCTGCGCACCTCACCCCACGCCCATGCGGGGGGTGACGTGGTTCGGATCATGCGTAACGTGGTCTATGCCCTGCTCCCGATCTGTGTTTTCACCGTCTGGCAATTTGGACTCAGTGCCTTGGCCCTGATCGTCGTGGTGACCATCACCTGTCTGTTGAGCGAGCGCCTGTTCAACCGTCTGAATGACCAGCCCAACAGCCTGGGTGACTGGTCCGCAACCATCACCGGCCTGCTGCTGGCATTGACCCTGCCCCCGGGTTTCCCCCTCTGGATGGGTGTTGTGGCGGGCATCATCGCCATTGCCCTGGGAAAGGCCCTGTTCGGCGGCCTTGGTATGAATGCCATGAACCCGGCACTGATCGGTCGCGCCTTTGTCCAGGCGGCGTTTCCAGTGGCGATCACCACCTGGACCCCCGCCTTCTTCGAAGGACGCTTCAGCCAATTCATTCCAACCACACTGACACCTCCTTTCCTGCAGCCCCCGGCACTCGGCGATTGGGTGGCCGAGGTCAAGGTGGATGCCTTCAGCGGCGCCACGCCGCTGGCACTGCAGAAATTCGAAGCGGTGCAGACTGACATCATGGATATGCTGCTGGGTACCACGGCCGGATCGGCAGGAGAGACTTCGGCACTCTTGATTCTGCTCTGCGGGCTCTACCTGGCAGCACGAAAGATGCTCGACTGGCGTATCCCGGTACTGGTGATGCTGGGCGCCGCGGTTACCGCCGGGATCTTCTATCTCATCGATCCGGCACGCTATCCGGACCCCTTGTTCGTGCTCTGTTCAGGCGGATTGATGCTGGGTGCATGGTTCATGGCGAGTGATATGGTCGGCTCTCCGGTCACCCCGCTCGGGGTCATTATCTATGCCTTGATGATCGGCGTGATTACAGTGATCATCCGTCTATTCGGCGGCCTCACCGAGGGTGTGATGTATGCCATTCTCCTTGGCAACGCGGCCACTCCACTGATCGATCAAATCACCCAGCCTCGCGTGTTCGGCGAGCAGAAGGCGAGCAAATGAGTACCCCTGAAGCAGAAGTCATGCAGCCATCAACCCCCGCCGGACCCATGATCCGGACGTTGATGGGCATCGCAATGCTGTCCGGGTTTCTGGTGGTGCTCACCTATCAGCTGACCAAACCGATTATCGCGGAAAATCAACGCCGAGCCATAGAAGCGGCGGTTTTCAAGGTCATTCCCGGGGCTGTTTCGCGCAAGGATTTTGTAGTCAATGGTGGTGAAGTAGAGCCTGTCACAGTCGACAAACCCGCCGAGGGGGTTCTGGTCTACGCGGGATATGACGCGGAAGGCACGTTGAAGGGCGTAGCGGCGAAGGCAGCTGCCCAGGGCTATGCGGACCTGATCCATCTCCTGTATGGCTACGACCCTGCCTGTGAATGTATCCGCGGCATCAAAGTGCTGAAACTGGCTGAAACACCCGGTTTGGGGGATAAGATCATCACCGACGCCAATTTTGTCGCCAACTTCGATGCACTGGATGTCAGGCTCAGCAGCGACGGCCGGAGTTTGGCCAATGAGATCGTCACGGTGAAGCCGGGCAGTAAACAGAATCCCTGGGAGATCGACGCCATCTCCGGCGCCACCATCTCATCCAAGGCGGTAGGCAAGGCGATCAATCAGTCGGCAAAGCAGCTGCTGCCTGGTCTTGTGCCACACCTGGACAAGCTGACAGCGGCCGGCGAGCCTCTGCAGCAGCCTGAGGTCACCGATGAATAAACCGGAAGCGAATTGAGCAATGGCTAAAGACAACCCCACTATCACCTGGGAGACATTCACTGAAGGACTGTGGCGGGACAACCCGGTGTTTGTCATGTTGCTTGGCATGTGTCCCGTACTGGCTGTCACCAACTCGGCGATTAATGCCTTGGCAATGGGCCTCGCCACCACCTTCGTGCTGCTGGCCTCCGGTACCCTGATATCGCTGCTGCGCAAGAGCATCCCGAAACAGGTCAGAATCGCCACCTATATCGTCATCATCGCCACCTTCGTCACCATCGTCGACTACACCATCCAGGCCATCTCCCTCGACCTCTATAATGCCCTGGGCGCCTTTATTCAGCTGATTGTGGTGAATTGCATGATCCTCGGCCGTGCCGAGGCCTACGCCTCGAGAAACCGGCCGCTAAAGGCCATCGTCAATGGTCTGGGAATGGGTATCGGCTTCACCTTCGCCCTGCTCTGCCTCGGCGTGGTACGGGAGATCCTGGGTGCCGGCAGCCTGTTCGGTGTCGATCTGTTCGGGCCCCGTTTCGAACCCTGGGTGGTGATGGTGCTGCCGGCCGGTGGTTTTCTCGTACTCGGGGCATGGCTGCTGCTGTTCGAGTGGCTGAAGCAGCGCAAAGAGCGTGCGGAGCTGGAAACGGCAACGGAAACACGATGATTAATTTTGAATTGTTAATTCATAATTCCCCAGCCCGGAGGGCGCCAAGCAATGGGCACTGAATCACTCAGCTTTATCTTTCTCAACGCGGTACTGGCAAACAACTTCGTATTGGCGCTGTTTCTCGGGCTATGCCCGTTTCTTGGTGTTTCCGGGAAACTCAACACCGCCCTGCCCATGGGACTGGCTACCATGTTCGTGATGCTGGTCAGTTCTGTCTGCGCCTATATGATCAATATTGTCCTGGTGACATTTGAGATCGAATTTCTACGTCTGATTGCATATATCGCTGTGATCGCCAGCGCGGTACAGCTGGTGGAGATGACCTTGAAGAAATTCTCACCCGGTCTGTTCCGCTCCCTGGGTATATTTCTGCCACTGATCACGACCAATTGCGCGATCCTGGGTCTGGCACTATTTCAAACCTTCAAGGAGTATGACTTCCTGCAATCCCTGGTCTACGCCCTGGGTGCCGGCACCGGTTTTGTCCTGGCAATTCTGCTGATGGCGGGTCTGCGGGAAAAACTGGAGCTTTCCACCATGCCCAGCATCACCCAGGGAGCCGCAGTCAGCCTGGTGCTCGGTGGGTTGCTATCACTTTCGTTCATGGGTTTTGCAGGTCTCGGGGGCTAATCTTGATAGACTATCTCATTGCCATGACAATAATTCCTATTCTGCTGCTCGGTTGGTTGATAGTGCAATCGATCGCGCGGCGCTTCGCCAAGCTGCATCCAGAATTCGGCCCTCCCAGGGAAGAGGGTACGGGTTGCGGAAAGAGCTGTTTATGTAGCGGCAGCAGCTGCCAACGTCAAGGAGACAACCCCAGAGGTTACAACAATGAATGAGCAGTCCAATCAATCCAACAGCAGAGGCCAAGCGGTGAATGAGCAAATCATCTGGTTCCAACATCTGAAGATGCAGAATGTGGATCAGGTGGGCGGAAAGAACGCTTCCTTGGGAGAGATGATCAGCGGCCTTGCCGATGCGGGCGTCAGTGTCCCCGGTGGCTTCGCCACTACGGCTCATGCATATCGTGAATTCCTGCGCCACAATGGCCTCGCGGAGCGGATTGATCCGTTGCTGAAAGCCCTGGACGTGGAGGATGTCACCGCCCTGGCCGAGGCCGGCAAGACGATACGCCAATGGGTGGTGGATGCGCCTTTCCCTGAATCCCTGCAAGTTGCGGTAACCGAGGCCTACAAACAGCTTACCGGTGATACGGATACTCCCCCTTCAGTCGCGGTCCGCTCCTCGGCAACCGCCGAAGACCTGCCAGATGCCTCATTCGCCGGCCAACAGGAGACCTTCCTCAATGTGCAGGGCCTGGATGAGGTAATGGTCGCCATCAAGGAGGTATTCGCCTCCCTCTACAACGACCGTGCGATCTCCTATCGGGTACATCAGGGATTCGCCCATGAAGATGTGGCCCTCTCCGCCGGCATCCAGCGTATGGTGCGTTCCGACATCGGCTCCTCCGGGGTGATGTTCACCCTGGATACGGAGTCCGGCTTCAAGGATGCCGTCTTTATCACCAGCTCCTATGGCTTGGGCGAGACGGTGGTACAGGGTTCGGTGAACCCGGATGAATTCTACGTCCATAAGGGCAACGTGGAAGCAGGACGCCCGGCTATCCTGCGTCGCAATCTGGGCGGCAAGGCAATCAAGATGGTCTATGGTCAGGCGGATGAAGAGCGTGTCGTGACCGTGGCTGTACCCGAGCAGCAGCGGCGACAGTTTTCTCTCACAAATGAACAGGTGGAGAGCCTGGCGCAGATGGCGATTACCATCGAAAAGCACTATCAGCGCCCGATGGATATCGAATGGGGCCTGGATGGCAGTGATGGTCAGCTGTATATCCTCCAGGCCCGGCCGGAGACGGTGGAGAGCCGGGTCGATGCCTCCACGGTGGAGCGATTCAAGCTGGAGGAGAAAGGTCAGGTATTGGCCCAGGGCCGCGCCATCGGTCAGCGCATCGGCTCAGGTGTGGCGAAGGTCATCCACAATGCCAGCGAAATGGCGAAGGTCGAACCCGGTGATGTGCTGATCACCGATATGACCGATCCGGATTGGGAGCCGGTGATGAAACGGGCCTCCGCCATCGTCACCAACCGGGGTGGGCGAACCTGTCATGCGGCGATCATTGCCCGCGAACTGGGTATCCCCGCCGTGGTGGGCTGTAACGACGCCACCGAAACCCTGCAAGAGGGACAGGAGGTTACCGTATCCTGCGCCGAGGGCGATGACGGTTTTATCTACCAGGGTCTGTTGAAATTCTCCATCAGTCGTGGCGACGTTACCTCGCTACCGGAACCCCCCGCCAAGATCATGATGAATGTGGCCAATCCGAGTCGTGCCTTCGCCTTCAGCCGTATCCCCAATTCGGGCATAGGCCTGGCCCGCCTGGAATTCATCATCAACACCACTATTGGAGTACATCCCCGGGCCCTGATGGAGTTTGACAATCTACCCAGCGATATCAAATCCAGTGTGCAGAAACAGATCGACGGCTATTCCGCTCCGGTGGAGTTCTACGTGGATAAACTGGTTGAGGGTATCTCCACCCTCGCTGCCGCCTTCAATGGAAAACCGGTGATCGTGCGCATGTCCGATTTTAAATCGAACGAATATGCAAACCTGATCGGCGGCAAGCTCTATGAACCCGAAGAAGAGAACCCGATGATCGGCTTTCGCGGGGCATCCCGCTACATTTCACAGAGTTTCCGACCCTGCTTCGAGCTGGAGTGCCGGGCCCTGAAACGGGTACGGGAAGAGATGGGGTTTGACAATGTGGAGATCATGATCCCCTTTGTGCGTACCCTGGACGAGGCAGCAGCTGTTATCCAACTACTGGAAGAGAACGGCCTAAAACGGGGCGAAAACGGGCTGAAGGTCATTATGATGTGCGAGTTGCCCTCGAATGCCGTCCTGGCCAAGGATTTCCTTGAATATTTCGACGGTTTCTCCATCGGTTCCAACGACATGACCCAGTTGACCCTCGGATTGGACCGTGATTCAGGCCTGGTGGCCAACAGCTTTGATGAAAGGGATCCGGCGGTTAAACGGATGCTCGGCATGGCGATCCAGGCCTGTAACGAGGCAGGGAAATATGTGGGCATATGCGGTCAGGGCCCATCTGACTACCCTGACCTGGCGGAATGGCTGGTGGAACAGGGTATCCAAAGCATGTCCCTGAATCCGGATACGGTTATCGACACCTGGCGTCTCCTGGCCGGTCTGGAAAGCTGATCAAGCAACCTGGGTGCAGGGAGGCACCAAGGGCTGCCTGGCACCCTTGGGTGCGGCCCTGCCGCGCCTGCTTGAATCGAATCGACTTTAGCCTAACAACCCTGCAGCCAATCCTATGAAACGTACCATCTTCTTTCTCGCCGATCATACCGGTATCACGGTAGAGGCCATGGGACGTTCGTTACTGAGTCAATTTGAGGGCTTCACTTACGAGACAGTTCACTGGCCTTTTATTGACACCCTGGACAAGGCCAGGCGGGTTGCAGAGCGGATCAATCAGACAACCATCGAGTCCAATCAGAAGCCGATTGTCTTCACCACCCTGGTGGACCCTCAAATCCGTGACTATTTCAAACAGCTGGATGTCCCGGTAATGGATTTTTTTGAAACATTCACCGCGCGTCTTGAACAAGAGCTGCAACTCCCCTCATCCCATGCCCTGGGCCGCTTTCATACAACAGACAATAACCGGGCCTACGATCAGCGTATCCACGCAGTCAATTTCGCCTTGAACAACGATGATGGGGCCATCACCAAGAACTACACCACTGCCGATCTGATCCTGATTGGGGTATCGCGTGTCGGCAAGACCCCCACCTGCCTCTTTCTCGGTCTGCAACATAGTGTCCTGGCGGCTAACTACCCCATCACAGAAGATGATCTTGAGAATGATCTGCTGCCAAAGGTCTTGAGCACCTACAAGAACAAGCTCTATGGACTGACCATCGACCCACACCAACTGCAACGGATTCGGCAGGAACGGCGACCCGATCGCCGCTACTCATCCATCGAACAGTGTAGAATGGAGATCAAGCTGTCTGAAGATCTCTACAAGCACTACAGGATCCCCTATCTGGATACCACATCTATGTCCATCGAGGAGATATCTGCCAGGCTATTACAACATATCAACCGGGCCGCCAAGATTACCAATGATTGAGTCTCGGTATTTTCATTACCGTTTCAATTGATAGTCAACAGACCCATTGGATGGTGTTTTATGTTGTTATTTTTCATGAAAGCATTCAACTATCTAAATATACTATGCACCTATCTGCCCCAACCCCATTGAACATGGGCCAAGGGTTGTAGTAGAGATACGATAAAGACTGCTAAGGCCCTAGAATGATAGGAACGGGTCCGTGTAAGCTGAGGCTGCGGGAGCAGTCACTCAATCTGTTCCGAACGGTACTAAAACACTATTTAAAGCAAGTTACTAAATTACTTTAATATCTAACTGATTTATAAGATTATATCCGTGATAAACTGGCTTGTACGACTGTTTCGCAAGGCACCCGTTCCCATCGCCATCAAGTGGACGATCTACATCGGCACATTGATAACGCTGGTTATGGGTGTTCTCGGTTGGTTTCTCATCACCCAGCAAACCAGCTTCCACATGCGTGAGGTGAAAGGGTTTGGTGAAGTCCTGGTGGAACAACTGGCTCACTCCGCCAGTGAACCCATGCTCGCAGATGACCAGTTCAATCTACAGGGACTGGTAAGCCGTCAAACCCAAAATGAGAAGGTGGTCGGCGCTGCGATCGTGCCTAGCGAAAAGCCCTGGATCACATCCGGCAGCGTACCCCATCAGTTGCCCGGTTCTGAAGAGCTGTTACCGATGATCTGGTCTTGGCGCGACGAAGATAATATCAGGCACCCGGCAATCACATTCTTCAGCACCATAAAATTCCGCGATGTCATCGCCGGCCACGCCATGATCACCCTGGACCGGCAATTTCTCGACCGCAATCAGCAGCGCACCATCGGTATCATCGGTTACGCCACATTTGGCCTGATTCTGATCGCCGGCATACTCTCCTATGTCTTGAGCAAGCGCCTGAGCAGACCGATCACCCTCCTAGCCCAGGCAGGGCAAAAGCCTGAAGCGGGCCTGCTGGTCAGTCCTACGGAGACAGACCGCCATGACGAGATCGGCCAGGTGTATGCCCATTTTGACCGCATGACCGCAGGACTACTGGAAAAACGCCAGGTTGAAGATGCCCTCTCCCGCTATGTCTCTCCTGTGGTGGCGGAGAAAATCCTCTCAAACCTGTCCCAACCACGCCTCGCCAATCAGGAGATGGAGGGGAGTATCCTATTTTGCGATATTGTTGGTTTCACCCGGCTCTCAGAGGATCTTCCCGCCGATGAAGTGGCTTCCCTGCTGAATCTCTATCTGGGTGCAATTGCCAACTCGGCACACCGCTGTCGAGGCGTTGTGGATAAATTCATCGGCGACAGTGCCATGATCCTGTTTGGGGTTCCCGAGGCGGATAAGGAACATGGACAGCAGGCGATTCGCTGCGCCTGGCTGATTCAGGCCATGGTGCGTCATATCAACAAAAAACGCCGCCAATCAAGGAAAGAACCGATCATGCTACGGATCGGCATAAATAGCGGTACAATGCTGGCGGGTAATATCGGAATTCCCGACCGGCTGGAATATACTGTTGTAGGCGATACTGTTAATCTCGCCTCCCGCCTATGTGGCGCTTCTCCGGCTGACGGCATCATGATGAGCCAGACAACGGCTGAGTTTCCCGGGGTGGCTGAAATGGTTGAGCTGCACAAACAACCCACGCTGAAGATTCGGGGTAAGAAAAATCTCGTTACACCCTATATTGCGGGAACACCGTCACGGGAATTTGGTCAATGGTTGTTGCGTACCATGGCCTATATATTGAACAAACAGGTTAGATGAAACTGCTTTTAAAACTATTTATAGCCTATCTATCACTCACGATGATCTCAGGCTGTCAGTTGATAGAAAGCAAGAAAACCACGCCTGCCCCAGTTGAAGACAACGCCCTCGACAAGAGCCGGCAATTAGCGGCCAAGGGACGCTATGGCGAGGCAATCACACTCCTTGACCGTGCCAGTGCCAACAGAAATCTCAGCACCGCCTATTCAAAGGAGCTCGAGAGCTTCAGAAACCAACAAAAGACCCTGGAAGAGGAGCTGAACGATCAACTGCTGATCAGCAATACCTCAGCATTGAAGAATCAGTTGCCGATTCTTACCAAGCTGACCCAAGCCAGTCCCGATAAACCCCACTACTACGAGCTCCTGCAGGAGACCCAGGAAACCCTGCTGAGTATGCAAAAGGCGCTATCTGAGTGCGCATGGCGCCATTTTAAGCGAAACAATGCCTTGTCCAAGGACTGCCTGACCCTCGCCCTTTCATTGAAACAGGATAAGGCCGACCAAAACCTGATGGAACACCTTCTGAAAGAGCAGATCCAGTATAAAAAAGCAGTCGCAAAGGAGGAGTTGGCCACGCGAGAGCAGAAGTGGAAAAAACGCATCGACAAAAACCTTGCGGAGGCCAAACGACTGGTTGAGAGCGGCCAGCTCAAGGAAGCCAGACTCGCACTCAATCTCGTATTGAAAGAGTCACCCAAGAACGAAACGGCAAAAAAACTACTCGCCGACGTCAAGCGAACACTGAAAAAATATATTGAGAACCTACTGCTGGCCGGTGACCGGCTCTATCGGGATGGTGAAATCGAGAGTGCCAAGGCTACCTGGCGGGCAGCCCTGACCCTCGACCCCCTCGATCTACGGGCTCGGGAGAAGATCCAGCGTGCCCAGCGGGTACTGGACAATCTGGAAAACCTGCGAAAAACCAACGAGGATGGCACGAAGAATCCATAACTCTCTGTTTTTCATTCATTTAAACCTCCCTCACCAACAACTTCATTGACCTGCAACAGGCCCCATGTCTACGGCCATTGGGCTGAGGTCTCCCTGTGGGAGTTCAAGAATCTCACGAAAAGTGGTGGTTCCAGATTTACGATCCGCTATAATCGCGGCCGGCGATCTCCGTCTACCAAGAATCCAGGGTTGAAGAATCAGACTCGTCTGTCGCCACAGTCCAAGCCAGGCAACAGATAGCTGCGCATGATCAGAGATACGAAACATAGCAACACTCAGACAGGGAGCCATCTGGGACGGCTCCTCTGCTGTCTCATCCTGTTGACCTTGACGGGCCAAGCCCAGTCCACCGACTGGCTACCGGTAAGCCCGGTCTCTTTCTATGAATCCAGCTCTACGCAAACGCTTTTCCCATACCAACTCCCTGATCGCTATCTCGGCATTTCCGACTCCCTGGAGACCGTTGTCCCTATCAACCATGCTGAGAGGCCATACGGCTTCGGCAGGGAGCTGAATGACACCAGCCCGGTCGACTACCCTGGGTTGAGGCGTGATGCAGCCTATTTTTTCGGATATCAGTTCTTTATCGTGGGACTGCTTTATGTCATGCCGGAAGATATCTCCTCCTGGTCTGAGGAGGACAAAGAGGAGTACACCTTCGAGAAGTGGTGGGACAATGTCTCCCACCCTCGATGGGACCCTGACGAGTGGTATATCAACTATATACTGCACCCCTATTGGGGTATGACCTACTACACCCGGGGCAGGGAGCGGGGACTTTCCGAGACAGGCGCCTTCTGGTTCTCCTTCACCCTATCTTCGATCTATGAGTTCGGGCTGGAGGCCCTTTTTGAACCCGTTTCCGTGCAGGATGTCATTTTTACACCGACCCTTGGTGCCTGGCTGGGCTGGTACTTCGAAGATACCCGTCGCAGCATCAAACAGCAGTCGAGTTTCAGCACCTGGGACAAGACCATTCTCATCGCCACCGACCCCCTGGGCACATTGAATACTATGGTTGACAATCTGTTTGGCGTCGGGGTTGAGAGCGAGCTGGCATTGCGCACCTTTTACCAGAGCCCGAACCTGAGTCACATTGAATCGGCACAACCCCGCTGGAGCGATCCTCACCGGGCCCACACCGATCCGATGGTAACTGACTATATCGGCATCCAACTTACCTTGCATTGGCACTAAGGGTAGTGAGACCGGCACGCGGTGAATGCCCGCCGCCGCACAAATCAGTAGACACGTCGCAACAGCCATATCGCCAGTGCGAGGAACAGCAACAGAGGAAAGAAGGCGGCAAACAATCCATTCAGGGAGTAGACCACCGCCATATATGAGAAGGTTCGATTCAAAAGGTAGAACACTATGCCCAGCATGGCTCCGACAAAGATTCTCTGCCCCACCCCGACACTGCGCAGTGAGCCAAACACAAAGGGAATACTCAGAAACAGCATCACCATGGTCACCAGCGGAGCGGCCAGTTTACCCCAGAAGGCCACTTCATAATTGATTGAGGCTTGACCATTCTTCTGCAGATAGTCGATATATCGCCACAAATCCCAGGCAGCCAGCATGTGGGGTTTTACTGTCAGCACATCCAGTGCCGATGGATCCAATTCCGCCTGCCAAGCTTGTTCTGGGCTGCTTGAGACCGATACAGCGGATTCGGTGAAATCACTCTGCTCTACCCCCTGTATGACCCAGCCGCCTGACTGAAAACCGGCACGTTGCGCATGTATCGCCCGACGCAGTCGGGCATCCTCGCCATATTCATAGATTGAAATATCCGCCAATTGGGCATCGGGAAGAATCTGTCGGATATTAATGAACGTATTACCGTCGCGGGACCAAAAACCATATCGGGTCTTCAGGCTGATCTGTCCGGACAGGGCCTCATTTTTCATGCGCTGCGCCTGCTGCTCAGCAGCGGGCGCCAAATACTCACCCATGATCACCACCACCAGTAGCACCAAAAGCCCCGTCTTGAGCACAGAAAGTACTATCCTGGCAATCGAGATCCCCGCGGCACGCATGGCAAGCAGTTCCGAGTTTCCCGCCAGCACACCCAAGCCGATCAGGCTTCCCAGCAGGGTCGCCAATGGAAAGAGTTCATAACTGTAGCGAGGCATACCCAAAAGCACATAGGTGTATGCCATGGATGTTGTATAGCCGCGTTTCACCTCTTCCAGTTCAGCCACCAGTTCAAAGAATCCTATCAACACCAGCAGCAAGGCCATTACAGAGACGATTCCGATCAACACTGTACCGCCGATGTAGCGGTCAAACAGGGTAATCATGTCTCACCCCCCAACAGTCTCCGGTGTATTCTGCGATAGGAGTGGGTTTCGGGTATCAAGAGTAAAAGACCTATTAGCGCCAGCATCAAATGCACCCACCAGATACCCAGCCACTCTGCTGTCGTGCCGTCGATCATCCAGTTCTCCGCCACCCCCTGCAGGCTCAGATAGAGGGTGTAGAGGATAAATGCCAATACCAAGCGGCCAAAGGGTCCTTGGCGAGGCATGGATCGGCTGAGTGGCAGGCTGAGTAAGGCAAACACCAGCAGTCCGAATATTTGTGCGATTCGGACCTGAAACTCTGCTCTATCCCTGATCGACTTGGAATTCAGCAACGCTTGATTCGAGAGGGATCTCCGGTTGATCTTGGCAACCACACCTTCGGCACCCTTAATCCTGAATCCATAGCGTTCGAACTCACTGATCCGATAGTTCGCCTCCCCCGGGGAACCCTCATATCTGGCCCCGTCTTCCAATACCAGGTATCGCTCACCCGACTCATCATCAATATATTGGTAACCCTGCCTTGCCGTCACCAGGCTAAGGACACCCGCTTTTCGCTGTTGCACGAAGACATTGCGCATGCGTCTCTCTTCACTGGCTATCGATTCCACATACAGCACCAGGTCACCCTGACTGTACTCGTTGAAGCGCCCTGCGCTGATCCCTGCCAATTCTGTCGCCTGCCCTCGCTGTGTGCTGATCAGCTCGGCACTGAGCCGACTCGCCCAGGGTTGTGCATAGAGGGATAACCAGCCAGTCAACAGTGCAATTGGAGTGACAACAAATATCAAGGATCGGTAGAGTCTAAGATCACCGACTCCGCAGGAGGCCAAGGCTACCATTTCACTGTCACGATACATCCTGCCGATCACATACAGCACGGCAAAGAAAAAGGCGGGTGGTATCAGGCGTGGGATATAGACCACCATCTGTAAACCGAGCAGCTGGAAAAGCAGATTGCTGCTAAGTTCACCGGAAGCCACCTCTTTAAGCAGCTTGATGAAGCTATTCGCAAGCATGATCAAGGCGAGCACCAACAGAATCGCTAACAGCGCCTTGAGCACATCTCTCAATAGGTAGCGGTCTATCAGTGTGATCAATTATCTGGTCCTGTTTGTGCTAAGCCGGTCGATCAGGTTGGAAGCTTAAGGTTAACGGCATTCACATGTCCACATGGGGTTTAAGGTTGAGTTCATTAAGATTACACCACACAAGGTGTCAAATGACCGATGATTGGTTAGACTTTATGCAATTGTCACATCGCCCTGATCCTGACATTTGCGCATCCGTAGTGTATAAAAAACACTGCATCGGCTGTCTATTCTAATCATTAACCTGTAACAAGAAACAGTGAGGCCATCCATTCCATGGAATACAGTATTAAAACCGGAGACCCCGCCAAGCTAAGCACCGCCTGCCTGGTAGTGGGAATCTTCTCCAAGCGCCAACTCACCCCACTGGCGCAACTGCTGGATAAATCCAGCAAAGGTGCTCTGCAAAGCATACTGAAACGCGGCGACATGAATGGGGAGAGTGGACAGCAGTTATTACTCTATGATCTGCCTGGTATCCAGGCAGAGCGTGTACTCTTAATCGGACTGGGTAAACAGCGTGATTTCAACAGAAAGCAGTATGCAAAATGCGTCACCTCCGCTATCAAGAGTCTGAATCGGAAGCATGCAATGGAGGCAATTTGGGGGCTCAGCGAGCTCAATAACGACGATTTCACCCTGCCACAGGCAGTTACAGAGACAGTTGTAAGCGCTGAGGCCGGCCTATACCAATTCAATGACACCAAGAGCGAAGTAAAAAAAATCCAACGCCCGCTGAAGCGACTCGCGCTCCTGCTTCACGACCGCCGCCACTTGAAAGTCGCGCAAAAAGCCCTTTCCCAGGCACGCGCCATAGCGAGTGGCATCGAGCTGTCCAAGAATCTGGCCAATCTGCCAGGCAATATCTGCACACCCAGTTACCTTGCCGATCAGGCACGCAAACTGGGACGGGATGAGGACCGTCTAAAAGTGAGAATATTGGATGAGAAGCAGATGACCAAATTGGGTATGGGTGCCCTGCTCTCTGTCTCACGTGGCAGCCGCCAACCGGCAAAACTCATCATTATGGAGTATTCAGGGGGTAAGCCCGATGCCAAACCCGTGGTCCTGGTAGGTAAGGGTCTGACCTTTGATGCAGGCGGCATATCCCTCAAACCCGCCGCGGCAATGGATGAAATGAAATATGACATGTGTGGCGGCGCCTCTGTCATCGGCAGCGTGAAGGCCGCCATTGGTATGGATTTGCCAATCAATCTGATCGGCGTAGTACCTGCATCAGAAAATTTACCTGATGGCGATGCCAATAAACCGGGGGATATTGTCACCAGTATGTCTGGTCAAACCGTTGAGATACTCAACACCGATGCCGAAGGCCGGCTTATACTCTGCGATGCCCTCACCTACTGTGAGCGTTTTAATCCAGCGGTAGTGATTGACATCGCAACCCTGACCGGTGCCTGTATCGTGGCCCTGGGCAATCAAGCCTCTGGTTTAATGGCAAATAACGACTCCCTGGCAAATGAACTGCTAGCCGCTGGCACTGATTCGGGAGACCGGGCCTGGCAACTCCCCCTGTGGGATGACTACCAGGAACAACTCGATAGCAATTTTGCCGATATGGCCAATATCGGCGGCAAGGGCGCAGGTACAATCACAGCGGCTTGTTTTCTCTCCCGCTATACAAAGAAGTTCAAATGGGCACACCTGGATATCGCAGGAACTGCCTGGCGCAGTGGCGCGAGTAAAGGTGCCACTGGCCGGCCGGTAGGACTGCTCACACAGTTTCTGATAAAGCGTAGTGGCGTATGAGTATATCCCTACAGGCCTGGTTGCTGGTTGATTCACCTTCGACGATCACCATCAGCAACTGTCTCTCGGAGTTGTTATGACACAAGTCGATTTTTATGTACTGGATGACCGGGCAATGGGAAATCGCTTTTCCCTGGCCTGCCGTCTGTGTGAGAAGATCTACCATCAGCAACGTAGGATTTTTATTCATACTGGCTCCGAAGAAGAGTCACGACATATGAATAGATTACTCTGGACCTTTCGCCAGGGCAGTTTCGTACCCCATGGAATGGCTAATGAGTGTGATCCTTTGACCACACCGGTTATTATCAGCCATGATAGGGAGAGCGGTGAAGAAAAGGATGTTCTGATCAATCTTGCAAGTGAGGTTCCCAGCTTTTTCAGCCGTTTTGAGCGTGTTGCGGAGATCGTCGATAAGGAGCCGCAGGTCGTAACTGCAGGGCGAGAGCGCTTCCGATTCTACCGTGACAGGGGCTATCCGCTAAACAAACATGATATTAAGTAGATGAATAGAGACGACAAATCACACCACTCGGATTCAGCCATTCCGCTACTGGAAGATGTGGTTTCAATGGAAGAAATCGAATCAGAATACATCGAATTTGCCAACGACGAAGTCGATATTGAGGATAGTGGCCTCCCTGAGTATGATGAAGAACTGCTGAGCATGCGGGATGATATCGCCAAGCAACTCGAGGATGACCTTCAAACTATCGTTACTAAGGCGGTGAATATTGTTGTCGATGAAACTACAGCCCGTATTGGCCAGATTCTTCACGATGAACTTGACAATACATTGACCCACCGAATTCGTAATCTAATCGAACAGCGACTGGAAAACGAATTTGGGCCGCGCCAGCAGCATGCAAAAGATGATGTCTCACAGGATCCTATCGACCTCTATCGCGACGATAACCTCTAAATATGAGTTTGTCTCACGTTCGCAATGAATATCATGCGGATCTCTGTTTTCCAACAGATACTCCCATCGATTAAATAGCAACGCACTTAAGCCACCAGAACATAATAATTATCCAAGGCTCTATTCAGAGGAACGGTGCTACAGGTCCATTCTTGTCTATATATCCACGCGACCCGAATGAGAATTTACTAGAAATAGCAAATCAGCTGTAAGCTCGAAAAAAACTTGACCACATACTGTTCTAACTTTGTAGCAGACGTTTCTTCTTACTGACATAAAGCCATGCACCCAAATAGACACAGCATAACGTCAATAGACTTAAAAATATGTTTTCACTCACTGAGTAATATGACAATCCCATAGCCAATCCGAAAATGATCAGAATGGTTGCAAATATTGCAACAACCTTGTATTCGGAATGATTAACTAGTTTTGCGCATAAATACCCGGCATATGTAGTTATAAGGGAAGCAGGTATTAGAGTTAACAGTGAAACCTTTGATGTTAGTTCCATGTTGGAAAGCTTTGATGTTATCACCTCTAGCGAGTCACCATTCGAAGCAAGCAGAACACCATAAACAACTGATATTACGATCCCAACAAAAACAGTGGTTGTTATATTTACGATAGTTGCAACAAGGATGGCTTTAACTGCAGATCCTTTTTTCTCTAGTTGATCGTTTAATTCCGATTTTGGTGTCCTATAGACATCTTCGTCCATCGATACTATTCCTGTCTCTTACGCGGATCATACAGTATTACCACATGACCATCCATGTAAGAGTGATTCTTGTCTGGTTACTACGAGTAAATCTCTAACCAAGATTCACTCATCCCATATTATCTTTGTAAAATGCTGTGGCTGGAGGATATTCCGTGTAAATTAAATTACCCCGCAATTATCCACGTCAATAGCATACGCGAATTGACTAGCTTCGACTCTTCGTATGATTAACAAGATATTCTTGTAAACAGATATATAGTATTAGACTTTGCTAGATAGCCAAATCACATTACTCTCATCAGTTTCAGATAAAAAGTCCTTGAATGGTTTTGGTTCAGCTATCCCAAACCCTTGACCAAGATTGATACCCAACTCATTTAATTCCTCAATAATCACATCATTTTCAACGAATTCTGCTATGGTCGTCAACCTCATTGAGTCCGCAACGGTTTTTATCGCTTCTACCATCCCTTTATTCAGGTTATTGGTATTAATACCCTTTATGAACATGCCATCGATTTTGAGGTAGTCAATGGGCAGGTTTTTTAAATAACCAAATGAGGATAACCCTGATCCAAAATCGTCCAACGCAAATCGGCATCCCAGCTCACGTATCTTTCGAAACACTCTGAATGCACTCGAGAGATTTTGAATGGCTGCTGTTTCCGTAACCTCGAAGGTGATCTTTTCAGGGTCAATTGCATATTTTTGCAATAACTCATTTACCAAATATGGAATTTGAGTATGACTCAGTGTTGCTCCTGATATATTGATAAAACAATCTGGGTAATTAGTATTGCATTTCGTAAGCAAGCGCATGACTTCTTCAATAACCCAAAGATCAATGCGGTGTATCAAATCATATCTCTCGGCTGCAGGCAGGAAGGCACCGGGAGGTATCAGATCACCATTATCTGCATGCATCCTGAGCAGGATTTCTATTGCAACGATTAACTTATTATCACTGTTTAGGTCTACAATTGGCTGAGCATAGAGAGCCAGACGACCTTCGTCCAAGGCACCGTTAATGCGAGACACCCACTGCATTTCTCCCAGTCTATGCTTTGTTTTCGCACTGTCTTTTTCATAAACAATGACACGGTTGCGGCCTGAGTCCTTTGCTGAATAGCAGGCAGCATCTGCAGTGCTCATCAACTGCGCAAGATTCTCACTATACAGATTTATCGGTGACACCCCTATACTGACGCTGATCCTGAAACTATGAGTATTCCAAGTAAAGTGATGCTGTTCTATATCCTTGCGCAACGAGTCAATTCTCTCTATGGCCTGAGGCAGCGGACAATCAATCATTATTGCACTGAATTCATCACCCCCAACCCGAGCAAGAACGTCACTCCCTCTAATGTGTTTGCGCATAAGGCGCGCCAGTTGACGCAAAAGTTCATCCCCTGCAACATGGCCACAGGTATCATTCACCACCTTGAATTGATCCAAATCCATAAAACAAAGAATATGCTCATGGCCCCGTTGTCTTGCTGATTCCAAGGCGTTCTCTAAATGGGTTTCAAATGCACTGCGGTTCATCAAACCGGTGAGGCTGTCATGATTTGCTTGACGGTGGAGCTCTGCTTGTAACCGGTACTCACGAGTATTGTCTCGTAATACGATAACCACCCCATCAGCCTCTATATTTTCGCTGTATATTTGCGTCGCTGTAACCTGGACTTGCAGCATTTCACTATCAGGTAACAACAGCGATGCCTGTTTGTTGACCACCTGATTGGGCTCACTCATACGACACTGTGATATCAGATTTTCTATGCTCCACTCCTCACCATCATCAAGGAGACTTAGCAGCTTTGAAAAATGCTGACCTATTGGCATCTCTGCATCAGTCTTTAACATTTTCATTGCCTGGTTATTCAGATAAGTAATCTGCCCATTCATATCGACGGTAAGTACACTATCGCCAATCGATGCTAACGTTGTATGCGCCTGATTGCGCTCCTTTCGTAATTCCTTCTCTGCAGTGCGTTGAGCGGTAATATCCTGGATATAGACATAAACCTCTCTTGCCATATCAATCATTTGATAGTGTGCGAGCATATTCATATTGCCAACTTCTTTTTCTGCAAATATCTGGCGTTCTCCACTAGCAATACGCTGAATGAATGCTTCATGATCATCCGGCAGAATGTAGACTGGATCGGTAACATTGAACCTACTCATCAATCTGGATAGAGCAGGGTTTTTAAATGTTGTTATTCCATCCATGTTAAATGCGATAATCGGATTAGGGTTATGGCGCGGATATGCAGCTAATTGAAGATTACGGGATTCAGTATCTTTTAGCTCTTCAACCATCAGTGAAAGAAGATTTGCCTCATAACGACGTGCAAGAAAAAGATGCATCAACAGTGCAAACAGGCCAGTAAGTAAAAGCACAGCCACTGCTGCCTTAAGCCCCTGATCCAGGGTATGCTCAAACGCACCTTCAAGGCTCATAGCCAACATTAATTTTGCGTCTCCCCGATAGGAGTATGGAATGTTCTTTTCGACAATATATCTGCGTGCAGAGGGTTGAAATGGGCCGTAACCTGCTAGAATAAAGCCGTTCCTTGACACCAACTTTATCTCATCGATCTCACTATGTTTAGTGGCCCATTGGTTGATCAGATTTGATAGTGATGCATAGTTACCTTTCTCAAGTTCAGTCTCTGCAACCAAGGAAACAATCTCCATCTGACCCGCAGTCAATTCCTTGATGAACTGCACATGCTGGTCATATTCACTCCTTAACACAGTAACGGCTACAAGCGATAAAATCAGTAGAAAAATAGAGCTTGCCAGAACAACCCATGTAAAGGTTGGTCGACCTACTTTGGTGCTCATTTGACCACACCCCTGGCTCGCAAGTCTTTAATGATGTTCTGTAGTTGTTGATAATCCCTAGAATCCACTCCAACCAGGGCTGTCGCTGATTCTTTGATCGGAGAGAGTACTTGATTAATTTCTGACTTGTCTGCGGACAGGCTCAGTAGGTTTTGCCGTAGCAAACTTACCCTATCTGGGTGCGTGTTAGCTGGTGCGATAAAAAGATGTTCAGATATTTCTGGGGTGGTAGCAATCGAGACAATCCCTTTACTACGATATTTCTCATATACCGCTTCTTTAACAGCACCTGCATCGGCGTCGCCAGCGAGCACGGCAAGCGCCACATTGTCATGACTATCAAAGTGGTGGTAACTTGCAAAATCTTCGACATCGATACCTGCTTCATACATCGTCTGCCGCGGTACAAGGTGGCTCATTGTGGATGAGTAACTGCCAAAAGCGAAATGGCGTCCCTTGAGATCTTTAAGGGTACGTATGTCGCTACCTTCCCTGGTGAAGATTTTTCCGGTGAAGGTTGGTCTCCCATTGATCTCGAGTCTAGCCAACAGATAGGGAACAACACCCTTGTCGATTAATTGTACGAATAGCGCGGGGCCGATAAACGCAAGATCCACCTGCCCATGAATAATCGCATTGAAGTGAGAATCGTAGGAATTACCAATCCGCACCTCTACTGGTATACCAGTGCGCTGACTCAGAAACTCCGCTAACGGCGTAAACATACTGCGGATTTCCTGATGGGAACGATAAGGATGGATGCCGAGGATCAGTGAATCAGCAGTGTGAGCTGATGTGGGGATAGAGACAAACAATATTGCGACTATTCCTACTAGCCGCTTAAGCCTAAGACTGCTCCATAGTACCTTTTGCATAGGTTCCCAATACCGGGTTCAGGGTTTCTCCTTGCGTTACTCCATAACCCCTATCCAGTTTCTACTGAAGAGTATATAAGCATAGCTTAGTCTCATCTTGTTAATCCACAATTTTTAACCAGTTACTGAAGCTCAGCAAGATTCGATGTGAAGCATGTTTTGCTCTTTTCTGCTCCGTTTTATAATTTTTCGGCAGATTTTCTTATCCAAAATCGCCATGATCTCCATATCGACCTCGTCGGCTCTGCTAATCTCACCGCCCCGCCGAAGGTCCGCCGCAATGAGTTCAAGCTCACGGATGCTGCCTTTCGCCCGTCCACCCTTTCGATTTGTGACTACCCTGCCCATTCTAATCTGATGCTTGTGATCATCGACCGTAGTCTTAAAAGGAGTTTCATTCTCATTCAGCATATCGTTCACCAATTATGGTTATTGTAAAAAACACTTTTCATCGATACTACTGCATCTGCCTAAAGCGACTCTTTAATTTAACTATAACCCTATAATTTTAAACGAAAAGTGACAAACGACGCTGCTAGATTGTGGAATATTGCACAATCTGTTCATCTATCTCGTATCTGACCATTTAGAAATTGGGAGGGGTGCGGGGGTGCGGGGCTGAGGGACTCCATTACTTGGGTGCCGTCTGAGGGGAGGGATTACTCGGCCTGCGGCCTCGCCCTTCGGGCCATCATCGCTATGCGATGATGTTCTGCGGCGTTGCGCGCCTGGTCGAACGAAGGGTTCGAATCAAATCCTCGCTCACCGCCATATAAAAAGGGGCTGAGGGACTCCATTACTTGGGTGCCGTCTGAGGGGAGGGATTGACTCGTCTGCTGCGCAGACTCGCCCCTTCGGGGTGCCTTCGCTGCGCTCGGCCTCCTGCGGCGCTGCGCGCCTGGTCGAACGAAGGGTTCGAATCAAATCCTCGCTCACCGCCATATAAAAAGGGGCTGAGGGACTCCATTACTTGGGTGCCGTCTGAGGGGAGGGATTGACTCGTCTGCTGCGCAGACTCGCCCCTTCGGGGTGCCTTCGCTGCGCTCGGCCTCCTGCGGCGCTGCGCGCCTGGTCGAACGAAGGGTTCGAATCAAATCCTCGCTCACCGCCATATAAAAAGGGGCCCAGTTGGGCCCCTTTTTATATGGCGGAGAGAGAGGGATTCGAACCCTCGATGGAGCTATTAACCCCATACTCCCTTAGCAGGGGAGCGCCTTCAGCCGCTCGGCCATCTCTCCGGGTGTGTTTGTTTTTGGATTCAGTCAAACCCTGTGCGGGTGACCTTTAATCTCATCTCGGGATTGGGGCGATCTCAAGGTTTTAGGACCCTGGTTCCCCACACCCTTCTAAGGTGTCGAGATTGTACAGATTTCTGCTTCTACAAACAAAAAAACTTTACCTTCCGTGGTAAAGTTGTTTTTTTGAGGCTAAATCTTGTCGTTTTACGTTGACTTGACTCCTCTAGGAGGACTCTTCCGACTGCTCTCTTTTTATACGCTCGTAGATCTCTTCCCGGTGCACGGTCACATCCCGTGGTGCATTCACGCCAATGCGTACTTGATTACCTTTAACGCCTAGTACAGTAACCGTAACCTCATCTCCAATCATCAGGGTTTCGCCAACACGGCGAGTCAGTATTAACATGTCCAGTCTCCATGTAGTTCCTTGAGTTTGTGGTGGGCTTCGATTTGGTAACTACTAAATCTCAGCGCCACCTTTGCCAACCAAGCCTCCGTATAATACGGGACTGGTATTACCATTTTAGCAACTGGACTTTGGGTAAAAAAGGGAAAAAACGATTCAAAAGACCTGTTTATAGGGCCTAAATGCCCTGATTTGCCTATTTTAGGATTGTACTTCTTTTTCGAGCTCAAAAGCCTCGTGCAGCGCCCGTACGCCCAGCTCGAGATATTTTTCATCGACCACAACGGATATTTTTATTTCAGATGTGGAGATCATACGGATGTTGATACCCTCGTCAGCAAGCGCCTCAAACATCTTGCTGGCGATGCCCGCATGGGAACGCATACCGACACCAACCAGGGAGATTTTGACGATCTTGTCGTCTGCCAGCACTTCCCGTGCGCCCATCTCATCGGCTGTCTGCTGCAGAATATCCCTGGCACGATTAAAATCGACCCGATTCACGGTGAAAGTAAAATCGGTTCGCCCGGTATCGTGGGAGATGTTCTGAATAATCATGTCGACCTCGATATTCTGACTTGAGATCGGCCCGATAATCTTATATGCCACACCCGGCTGATCAGGAACACCCAGAATGGTCAGTTTCGCTTCATCACGGTTGAATGCAATACCGGAAATCTTTGCCTGTTCCATGCTCTCTTCCTCAAAGGTAATCAGTGTGCCTTCGCCCTCTTCGAAGCTGGACAGGACACGCAGGGGAACATTGTATTTGCCTGCAAATTCGACAGCGCGTATCTGCAGCACCTTGGAACCCAAACTGGCCATCTCCAACATCTCTTCGAAGGTGATTCGATCCAGTCGTCTTGCCTTGGGCTCCACCCGGGGATCGGTGGTATAGACACCATCCACATCGGTGTAGATCTGGCACTCGTCGGCCTTTAGCGCGGCAGCCATGGCCACCGCTGTGGTATCCGATCCACCACGCCCGAGGGTGGTGATGCTGCCATGCTCATCAACACCCTGAAAGCCTGCCACCACGACCACCCGGCCGGCATCAAGATCCGCCCTGACGCGGGCCGCGTCGATGTCACGGATGCGGGCCTTGCTGTAGGCACTGTCTGTGAGGATATGCACCTGGCCCCCGGTATAGGAGCGGGCAGGACATCCGCTCTTTTGCAGGGCCATGGAGAGCAGAGCAATAGTGACCTGTTCACCGGTGGAGACCAATACATCCATCTCCCTTGGCTCAGGTGCCTCATCGATATCTCCTGCCAGTGCGATCAGGCGATTGGTTTCACCCGACATGGCTGAGACCACAACCACTACCTGGTCACCTCTATCCCTATAGCCCTTCACCTTTTCCGCAACGGCCATGATTCGCTCAGTCGAGCCGACTGAGGTGCCGCCATATTTTTGCACGATCAGTGCCATGTCAGTTCAAACCCCAAATAAGCTGTTGGTTGTCTAAAAAAGCTGCACATTAAACACCAAAGCGTCCCGCAACGGAACCGCATTGTTGCCCTATTACATATCGCTGGACTCAACCCATATCCATTTGATCCCTGACCCAGGGTTCCACGATCGCCAGGGCGTGTGGCAAATCATCGGGATTACTACCTCCAGCCTGGGCCATATCCGGCCGTCCGCCACCCTTGCCGCCAACCTTCTCTGCCGCCAGTTTAACCAGGTCACCCGCCTTCATCTGTGCGGTCAGATCCTTGGTTACTCCAGCCACCAGGGATACCTTGCCGCCTGTCACCGCTGCCAGCAGGATCACAGCTGAACCTAGCTTGTTCTTCAGTTGATCCATGGTCTCCCGCAACGATTTGGCGTCAGCACCGTCGAGTGCAGCCGCGAGCACCTTCACCTCGCCCACACTGATGGCACCTGTCGCCAGGTCACTGCCGGCGGCACTGGCGAGTTTCCCTTTCAACTGCTCCAGCTCCTTCTCCAGCTTTCGGTTGCGTTCCAGGATCTGCTCCAGCTTGTCCTCGATTTCATCCCGCCCTGCTTTGATTATTTCGGCAACTCGCTGTACCCGCTCTTCGTCTGCTTCCATCCACTCCACGGCGCATTGGCCGGTAACTGCCTCGATTCGACGCACACCGGCAGCAATACCGCTCTCAGCAGTAATTTTGAACAGGCCGATATCTCCCACCGCATTGACATGGGTGCCACCGCAGAGTTCAGTGGAAAAATCACCCATGCTCAACACCCGCACCTTCTCCGCATACTTCTCACCGAAAAGTGCCATCGCACCGGATGCCTTGGCCTCGTCCAGGGACATTAGCTTGGTATCGACCAGATGATTATGACGAATCTGCTGATTGACCAGCTGTTCAATGGTCTGCAACTGTTCCCTGGCGATAGGCTCGAAATGGGAAAAATCGAAGCGCAGACGCTCTGCGTCCACCAGTGAACCCTTCTGGGTCACATGTTCACCCAGTTCCTGACGCAAGGCCGCATGTAGCAGATGGGTTGCAGAGTGATTGAGCGCAGTAGCCAGACGGGTATAGGCATTGACCTGCCCGGTCACCTTGTCACCTACTGCGAGAACGCCCTCCTCGAGCTTGCCGATGTGGGCAAACTGCTCACCTCCCTGTTTTTGCGTATCCTCCACTTCGAACAGCAGGCCATCCCCCTCCAGCACACCTTGATCCCCAACCTGACCACCGGATTCCGCATAGAAGGGGGTATGATCCAGAAAAACCATGCCGGATTCTCCCTGCTGCAGGGCATTCACGGTCTCGCCATCGTGGAGAATGGCGACTACAGTACCTCGATCCTCAAGGTGGTCATAACCGGAAAAATGCGTCTTCTCCTCCAAATCCAGATCGACACTCGCCACTGCGCCAAATTGACTCGCTGCCTGGGCGCGCTCACGCTGTGCCGCCATTGCCGTCTCAAAGCCTGGCTGATCGATGGTCAGATCGCGTTCACGGGCGATATCCGCAGTCAGGTCTCTGGGAAAGCCATAGGTATCATATAGCTTGAACACAACTTCACCAGGAATGACCTCTCCATCGAGCGCCGAGATCGTCTCTTCGAGGATCTTCATCCCCTGCTCCAGGGTCTGGGCGAATCGCTCCTCTTCCAGACGCAGTACTTTTTCAACCTGGGAACGTTGTGACAGCAATTCCGGATAGGCTTCACCCATCTCGTCACATAAACTTCCCACCAACTTGAAGAAGAATGGCTCCTTCACTCCAAGCATATAACCATGCCGAATGGCACGGCGTATGATCCGCCGTAACACATAACCGCGACCCTCGTTGGATGGCAATATTCCATCGGTGATGAGGAAGGCACAGGAACGTATGTGGTCAGCTATGACCCGCAGAGATTTCTCTTCAAGATTGTCGCAGCCAGTCAGCTTGGCGGCATCCTGTATGAGATGAACAAACAGGTCAATTTCATAGTTGCTGTGCACGCTCTGCAGAACAGCAGCCAGACGCTCCAGCCCCATACCCGTATCCACTGAGGGTTTGGGCAGTGGTGTCACTACACCATCGGCATCACGATTGTATTGCATGAATACCAGGTTCCAGATCTCGATGTAGCGATCACCCTCCTCTTCAGGCGTGCCGGGTGGCCCACCCCAGATACCCTCCCCGTGATCGAAAAAGATCTCCGAACAGGGGCCACAGGGCCCGGTGTCCCCCATTGACCAGAAGTTGTCGCTCTCATAGCGCCTGCCCCCTGGCTTGTCTCCGATCCGGGTGAAACGGGTGCTGTCTATGCCGATCTCGTCGAGCCAGATGTTTGCCGCCTCGTCATCCTCTTCATAGACGGTCACCCATAGTTTTTCAGCCGGCAGACCGATGGTTTCAGTGAGAAACTCCCAGGCATACCTGATGGCATCCCGTTTGAAGTAGTCGCCGAAACTGAAATTACCAAGCATTTCGAAGAAGGTATGGTGACGCGCGGTATAACCGACATTCTCAAGATCATTGTGCTTTCCCCCTGCCCGCACACAACGTTGAGAACTGGCTGCCCGTTGGTAGTCACGCTTTTCCCGGCCGAGAAACAGATCCTTGAACTGCACCATGCCCGCATTGGTAAACAGCAGGGTTGGATCGTTCTGTGGTACCAGTGGGCTGCTGGCGACCACCTCATGTCCGCGTTCGGCGAAATAGTCCAGAAAAGCTTGTCGTATGTCGGCGCTGGTTTTCATCATGTAAGGAAAAAATTAACCGCAAAATAAACCATAAAAGATAACAGGAACGGAGAAAAAAAGCCCGTATAGGTTACATCAAAAGCGTATCTTCCGGGTATTACCCCTCGACCAGGTTGAACGCCAGATGGAAAAATCACTAATGCAGAGGCAGAGCATCAACAGCTGTTGGAAATGAGGGGTAGTTAATAGACGTCCGGGATGCCCCAAGACAGGGATCAATCGAATAGAAATCGACGGATCAGCTCACCCGGGAAACCCCGATTTTCAAGAAAACGCGCCTTTTTTGCCAACAGCCTTCGATCCGTGCCGGGCTCGCTGCCAAATTTTGCATCATGTACCCGTTGCAGCAGGGAGGGCCACAACTCTGCGTATCCCTCAAGATGGGTCTCAATCAGTGCCTCATCGATGCCACGCTCGTGCAACTCGGCGCGAATGCGTATCGGCCCGTTGCCTCTCTCCATCCTGCTGCTGATATAGTTTTCGGTATAGCGATCGTCACTCTGCAGATCGGACTCCCGCAACCGCAGTAAGACGGTTTCGATGTCATGCTCTTCGAAGCCGCGGGAGTGCAGTTTACGCTGCAACTCCCGCCTCGAGTGTTCTCGTTGCGTCAGCAAGCGGATTGCCGCCGCCTCGATCTCTGTGGTGTCGGCCCCGTTCAGGCTTCAGCCTCGGCGATCTCTTCTTCACTATCCTGTGATGGCAGCAACTCCTCGCGGATGCGCGATTCGATGGTCTCGGAGATGTCGGGATTCTCCTTGAGAAAGTTACGCACATTTTCCTTGCCCTGGCCGATGCGGTCACCATTGTAGCTGTACCAGGCACCCGATTTATCGATGATGCCACGCTGCACACCCAGTTCGATGATCTCGCCTTCGTGGGAGATACCCTCACCATAGAGAATCTCAAACTGCACCTGCTTGAAGGGCGGTGCAACCTTGTTCTTCACCACCTTGACCCGGGTATCGTTACCCACCACCTCATCTCCCTTCTTGATCGCACCGATGCGGCGGATATCGAGACGCACCGAGGAGTAGAATTTCAATGCGTTACCGCCGGTGGTGGTTTCGGGATTGCCGAACATCACACCGATCTTCATGCGGATCTGATTGATGAAGATCACCAGGCAGTTGGTGCGTTTGATATTGGCAGTCAGTTTTCTTAACGCCTGGGACATCAGTCGCGCCTGCAGGCCCACATGGGAATCCCCCATATCGCCTTCGATCTCCGCCTTGGGGGTCAGGGCCGCCACGGAATCGATGACCACCACATCCACGGCACCGGAACGTACCAACATATCGGTGATCTCCAGGGCCTGCTCACCGGTATCGGGTTGTGAAACGAGCAACTCATCCACATTCACGCCCAGCTTCTCTGCGTACTGGGGATCGAGTGCGTGCTCGGCATCGATGAAGGCGGCAGTGCCCCCCATCTTCTGTGCCTCGGCCACCACCTGCAGGGTAAGCGTGGTCTTACCCGATGATTCAGGTCCGTAGATCTCCACCACTCGACCCTTGGGCAGCCCGCCGATACCCAGCGCAATATCCAGGCACAGGGAGCCGGTAGAGATCGCTTCGATGTTGCGAACCGCACTGGTGTCGCCCATCCGCATCACAGATCCCTTGCCGAACTGTTTCTCTATCTGCCCCAGAGCAGCACTCAGCGCCTTTGCACGGTTTTCATCCATTCGGTCAATCCTCATCTTTAAATGTAAGCTACGCACCCGACATCCTAGTCTGGTGCACTGTCATGATGGATTGAAATTATCACACAGCCAAAGGCTCACGTCATGAGTCGATGCACAGGGTTTTTCACCCACCGGAGGTTCAAGAGAAATATTAAGAAAATGGATATTTTCAATATTATCTGTCTGTTACATCAATCACTTAATGACAGGTTTAGATTGGGCTGAACTTTTATGCTCATCGATCAGCCCTCCATGCTCTCGACAGTTGCAGGATGGCTGTCGTACAACGGCTTTCGACTACCCAGCCAGAGGGTGAGACCGAAGGTGATACTCAGCACAATCAAGGAGCCGATCACGATTCCTTCCCACCCAGCCCAGCGCCAAAACGGCTCCAGATAGAATCCCCCCACAGTGGCTCCAGCATAATAGAACATCAAATAGAGCGAGGTCGCACTGGCCCGTGCAGATTGTGCATGACCAGTGACCCAGCCGGCGGCCAGGGAGTGGCAAAAGAAAAAGCCGAAGGCATTGATACAAAACCCGGCGATGATCAAAACCAGATTGGGTGTCAGGGTTAGAAGTGTACCGAGCATAAATATCACTATACCTGTACCCATCGCGCCGGTTTTAGATCGGTTGACTACCAGACGACCGGAAAACGAAGCACCCAATGTACCGGTGAGATAGGTGAGGAAAAACAGCCCCAGCCAGTCAGAGGAGAGGCCATAGGGCTCATCCGCCAGAACAAAGGTGATATAGCTGTACTGGTTGACGAAGATAAAGAAGTTCAGCCCCCCGATGAAACAGGCAGCAAGAATCATCGGATTGCGCAGATGCAGGATCAGGTCGCTCAGCATCCGGTGAAAGCGTAACGGCCTCGGCTCGAATCGTCGCGATAGCGGCAACATGCGATATACCAGAAACAGGCAGACCAGATCGAAGGCAGCCAGGATGAGAAAGCTGCTCCGCCATCCCCACTCGGCAGCAACCAGGCCACTGATCAATCGTCCGGTAACGCCACCCAGGGAATTCGCGCCGATATAGAGTCCAACCGCCAGCAACAGGGCCTGTGAATCGAACTCCTCACCCATATAGGCAAGCGCTGCCGCCGGTAATCCGGCGATCAGGATCCCCTGTATGCAGCGCAGTATCAACAGATCGGTGTAATCGGTGGCGAAAGCGGTGACAAAGGTAATCAGGCAAAGCAGCAGCAGCGTGGTGAGGATCACAACCCGGCGACCGATGGCATCGGAGAGGGGTCCGAAGAAGAGCAGGCACACCCCCAGGGAAAGCGTCGCGACAGAGAGGCTCAGGGCCGCTTCCAGGGAGTCTATATCAAATGCATCGCGCAGTGCCGGCAGCAGCGGCTGAGTGATATAGAGATTGCTGAACACCATCACCGAACCGATACAGAGTGCCAGGGTGGCATGCCAGAATTTCGGTGTATTCGATTGAATCATGCGAACTTAAGCCGGAAGAGAAGAGTATATTGAGCCTAACCCCGATCGAGCTATAATGAAAATATATTATTTATATTGTTTTCATTCGATTTTCATATGGACATCAAACAACTCAGATATTTCCAGGCCATATGCCAGCATGGCGGATTTACTGCCGCAGCCCGCAGACTGCATATCGCTCAGCCAGCCGTCAGCATCGCCATGCGCAAACTTGAGGCAGAACTGAATCTCACCCTGCTCCAGCGTGGCGAACGCCAGATCACACCAACGGTTGAGGGTGAGGTGCTGTTGGGCCACGCCAGACGCATCATTGAAATGTCGGAGGCCGCGGAGCTGGAGATGCGTGAACTTCGTGGACTGACCAAGGGAGAGATGCGCATCGGCATACCCAGCATGTTGGGCTCGTATTACTTCCCCCCCATTCTTATGGGGTTCAAACACCGCTATCCAGCCCTAAGCCTGTCAGTCTATGAACAGGGCACCCGCCGTCTCCAGGATATGATAAGGGTTGGCGAGCTCGACCTTGGGGTGGTGGTGGCCGATCCACCCCCGGAGGATCTGGAGACCCGACTCTTGACCCGTGAAGAGATGGTGGCCTGCGTACCCAAAGAGCACCCGCTTGCGGCAAGCGACAGTATCAGTATGGAGGAGTTCTTCAGCCACGAACTGGTGGTGTTTAAAACCGGCTATTTCCTGCGCGAGTTTATCGATCGCTACAGCCAAAACCACAGGCTGTCACCGAAGATCGCTTTTGAGACCAACCTGATCCCTCTCACCAAGGCGATCGTGCGTCAGGGCTTTGGCATTACCACCTTTCTGCGCATGGTGATTGAGCAGGATGCGCAGCATGATCTGGTAGCCGTACCGTTTGACGAGCCGGTATTTCTCGATCTCTCATTGGCATGGAAAAAAGGCGGATATCTGTCGCGGGCAAACCAGGCCTTTGTCGAATATGTTTTGAACGAAACGAACTCGTCCGCTCAAAACAAAAAAAACGCATAACTTAAAACTCAAACAAGTCGCGTAAGGGATTACTGAGTATAATAGTCAGTCCGATACACTCTAAATAAACCACCAGATCCATGTTTACAGGTATTGTTCAAGGCACAGCGGAGGTTGTGGAGATCCAGCAGAGGGAGGCCTTCCGCACCCATCGAATCCGCCTGCCTGAGACAGCGTTGGATGGCCTGGTATCAGGTGCATCGGTGGCACACAACGGCTGTTGTCTGACAGTGACCCGCATCGATGGTGATCTGATCGATTTCGATTTGATGCAGGAGACGTTGCGAGTCACCAATCTGGGAGAACTCGAGGTTGGGGACCACGTGAACTTCGAACGCGCCGCTCGCTTTGGTGACGAAATCGGCGGCCATGCCATGTCCGGACATATCCTCTGCACCGCGCAGGTGGCGGACATCCAGAGCAGTGAAAACAATTACCAGATCAGGTTCAAGTTACCTGCTGAATGGCGCCGCTACATCTTTACCAAAGGTTACATCGGTATCGATGGCATCAGCCTGACAATCGGCCAGGTGGAGGACGATCAGTTTGACGTCAACCTTATACCCGAAACCCTGCAGCGCACCAACATCGGCACACGCAAGATCGGAGACCGCGTAAATATTGAAATCGACCCGCAGACCCAGGCTATTGTCGATACAGTGACAAATCTACTCCCGGGCCTGGTGCAACGACTGGCCTGAAATCCTACGCAGGTCGCTGATAGTCGCAGCAGCCTCTTTAACAGGTAGGTGACCTATGCAGATTGAACATTGGAATGAAGCTATCGACGGTGAAATGAGCGAATCGGCCATGCGCAGAAAGCTTGAGGCCAGGGGTTATGATGTCTCACGCTACATCTATCCACCCGGTACCTTTTTCCCACCCCATGAACATGCCGTCGATAAGATAGATGGTGTGCTGTCGGGCCGATTCAGAATGAGCATGAGCGGTCAATCCTGCATCCTCGAAGCCGGTGACTGTCTGCAGGTTCCCAAGGGTGTCACCCACTCCGCCGAAGTCATTGGCGATCAGTCAGTGATCAGTCTTGACGCGGTAAAAATGGGGAACTGAGTGCTGTCCACTCGACAACTCTGATGACACAACTTCTGCAATCCGGGAAATTGTGGGAGCAGGTTCGCTCACGCACAGAGTCAGCCATCGCCGCAGGCGCACTCCACACCATTGCAACCGATCACCACACCCTGAAACAGGGCGGACTCGAGTTCATGGTGCGCGTAGCGCTGAATCTGAAACGTAAAGCCCTGGATAAACAGGAGCAATCCACAAAACCCTCCAGTGTCCCTTTCAATCCCTTCCTGCCACCGGATCCGGATTTGACCGTTACGCATATCTCTTCCACCCATCTCTCGGTACTGAACAAATTCAATGTGGTGGAGAACCACCTACTCATTGTGACCCGGGAGTTTCAGCATCAGGAGCGTCTATTGACCCTGGATGATTTCGAAGCTCTGTGGCTCTGTCTGGGGGAGTACCCCTCACTGGGTTTCTATAACGGGGGCGCTGAAGCAGGCGCCAGTCAACAACATAAACATCTGCAACTGGTCCCTTTACCCCTCTATCCAGGAGAGTCCGCAACTCCCTTTGATTCTCTATATGCAACCGCACCACGGGAGGATGGGATACAGAGCCTGGCGCAACTCCCATTCCTGCACTGCTGGTGTCGATTGCCAAGCGGACTCGCCGGCAATTCATCAACAGCGGCCGAACAGATCCTGTCACGTTATCTGGAGATGTTGAATATGGTGGGGATACAAGCCGTGAATGGCACGGATGGTGATTATCAATCGGCCCCTTACAACCTGTTGCTTACCAGAGATTGGATGTTCCTGGTGCCTCGCTCGCAAGAGTACTGCGAAAACATTTCGATCAATGCGCTGGGATTTGTGGGATCACTGTTCGTGAAGGATATGTCCGAGCTGGAAACGGTAAACCGGTTGGGGCCATTGAACTTGCTGAAGGCGGTTGCATAACCATCGGACCTGCCCGACAGCTGCATGGCTGCATGCGCCGCCTCCGTATCGTAACTGAGACGACGCCATTCACAACGCACACCCTTCGCTTGAGGCAGTAACAAAAGATACCAACCATCCCGGGTACCATCATTGGCGGGCATACCGATTACACCGCTGTTGAGCCAGTAGCGACCGTGCAACACCTCCCCGAATGGAATCCCCGCATGTCCACCTATGACAACATCCGCATCGCACAGGGCCAGCTCCTGCTGTTTCTCAACAGCCGGCGTAGAGGCATAGACAAAGCGGTTGATCGCGCTCAAACCACCATGCACTAGGTAAAACGATCTTCCAGCCATGGTGAAATATATATAGGTAGACAAGGCTCCCATTGAAATCATCGGAAACCAGGATGTCTGGTTCGAATGTGAAATTAGCTACTAATGAACAAAATAGATACTGACTTCAATTTCTACGCCCATGCAATCAGTATGGATTCATGACAAGCTAGTTTCCTTTTCAGTCCTTGATACTTCGATGATTTTTCGCTTACCGGCCAGGCTCATTCGCTTTATCTCATACTCTCGGCGCAATGCATCGCCGTGACTCTCCATCCCCTCGGCGAAGACAAGTTCAACCGGTACTCGACCCCGGGTGTATTTAGCGCCACTGCCACTGTTGTGTTGTGTCACCCGTTTATCAATATCCTTGGTTATGCCTGTGTATAAGGTCCGGTCTGCACATTGCACAATGTAGACATACCAGGATTGATGATCAGCCCGCTTTGTCATTGATTGAAATTTGACCATTTACCAGTTGTTAGGGCACCTAGCATATTAAAAAAGCCTACATTTCCTTAGGTGATACCGGGGTAAACCATAACCTTTTTTACCATTTTCTGGACTTTACACAGCATAGTTATAAGAATAACAATGCTCTAAGCCAAAAAAACGTCCTAAAGAGACTCAGGCCCTTAAGCGACTTGTTGTAGCATTATAACACCAGATATATGGCATTACTGCCTAAATAACAACAGGTTAGAACCACATTCACCCCCAGTTGGAGGATACAATGATTGGTAATACCAAAAAGTGGATAGGAATGGCCGGCGCACTCAGCGTCCTAGCTGGTCAGTTTCTGGTCTCCCCCGCAATCTTCGCTGCAGAAGGCAATGCTGTAGCGGAAGGAAAGAAGATTGCCTTCGATAGAAAAAAAGGGAATTGTCTTGCCTGCCACAACATACTCAACGCGCCATCCCCGGGAAACATAGCCCCGGCCCTGGTGGCGATGAAATCCCGTTTCCCCACAAAGGAGGATCTGCGTATGCAGATCTGGGATGCAACCATCAAAAATCCCGAATCGGCAATGCCACCATTCGGTAAACACGGCATCCTCTCCGAAGCTGATTTTGAAAAAGTCGTCGAATATGTCTGGACACTCTGAGCGTTAAGACTACAGCGAGTCCAACAGCAACTCCTTTGAGGATTGAAAGAACATGAAACAACTATTTCGTCAATTAACCTTGATGGTAATTACCTGCGGCTTTATCACCGCTGCACAGGCAACAACCCCTGAAGAAGATCTTAAGGCCTTCCAAAACTTCTTTAAAAAACGTTTTCCCAATGTGGAGACCTCTGACTATATCAATGGCGCCTACTCCATTGATCCAATAGGCCGTGAAAACTGGGAGGCCATCGAAGAGTTCCCACCCTACGAGCCGTTCATCGATGAAGGCCAGGCGATGTGGGAAAAACCTTTCGCCAATGGCAAAACCTTCAAGGACTGCTTTCCGGACGGTCCCGCGCTTGCCGGCAAGTATCCGCATTGGGATAAGGATAAAGGTATGGTCATGACCCTGCCACTGGCCCTCAACAACTGCCTAAAGGCCAATGGCGAGAAGCCTTTGAAATATAAGAAGGGGCCGATTAACAACATCCTCTCCTATCTCTCCTATGAATCACGCGGCCAGGTCACTAATGTGGTGGTTCCCACTGATGATCCACGCGCGCTCGAGGCCTATGAGGAGGGTAAGAAGTTCTACTATACACGTCGTGGCCAGCTCAATTTCTCCTGTGCCCATTGCCACCTGCAGAACGCAGGCATGATTCTGCGCACGGAGATCCTCAGTCCGGCAATCGGTCACACCACTCACTTCCCTGTATATCGCTCCAAATGGGGTACCGTGGGAACACTGCATCGCCGATTCACTGGCTGTAACAAGCAGGTTCGCGCAAAACCATTCAAGGCTCATGGCGACGAGTATCGTAATCTCGAATACTTCCTCACCTACATGAGTAACGGCTTGCCATTGAACGGTCCTGGCGCGAGAAAATAATAGCCTCTGCCAGTTCATGACTAAAAGATATACGCGATCGGAGTGAAAACGATGCATAGAAAATTAATACTCATTACAAGCTTGCTGGTCTGGATCATTGGTTCTGGCCTTGCAACTACTACCATGGCTGATGAAGTCTCTGCCGAGAAGGTGGAAAAGTTGATCGCCGCGGCGGACGAAGCCAGAAAACATGCCGCCAGTGTTGGTGGCGAATGGCGTGATACCGGTAAAATGATCAAGAAAGCAAAGGGACTGTTGAAGAAGGGTGACTTTGTTGCGGCTGCCAAGCTTGCCAACAAGGCTGCAAAACAGGGTCACTTGGGATATGAACAGGCGATGTCTCAGAAAGATCTGAAAATGCCATCGTATCTACACTATTAATAATGGCTAACGCCTGGAGGAAGACATAATGAAGTTTGTCAAAGCACTCATGCTTACCGCACTTGTCAGTGGCGTAGCACTCTCATCCCAGCTGCTTGCGGCCGATGGTAATCAGATCACCCCTGGACTGCAGTCGGTGGAAGTGACCCATAGTGGAGAAAAGATCATCATCTCACGCTCAGCCGACAAGCAGGCGAAGATCCCGGGCACATTCACCAAGGTTGCCCGTCACTGCCCACCCTTCTGCATACAGCCGGCAACAGTTGCCCCAGGTGTGGAGACAGTGGGTGAGTTGGAGGTCCTCGGCTACCTGAAGCGGGTCGGTGACGGCGATCGCAAGGTTCTGGTCATCGATTCACGTACTCCCGACTGGATCATCCGCGGCACCATCCCTGGTTCAGTGAATATCCCTTGGAACAAGATCAATGTTGATCTCCAGGGTACCTTCGAAGTCGCTGCTGAAGCAGAAGGTGTACATGACATATTGGTCGATCAGCTTGGGGTTCAGGAGATAGACGGCAATCTTGATTTTCGCAATGCCAAGACCCTGGTGATGTTCTGTAACGGTAGCTGGTGCCCGCAGTCATCCAACAACATCAAGACCCTGATTAACCTGGGATACCCGGCCTACAAACTGAAATGGTATCGTGGCGGCATGCAGGATTGGGTCAGCCTGGGACTCACCACAGTCAATCGCTGAAACTGATCTGACACAACTGCTGAGAATAAAAGGGCTGCTGTAAGGCAGCCTTTTTTATTCAAGCCGCGAATGGACGCGCATCACCGCCAATTAACGCAAATGGTTTAAGGGTTTTGTAAATAACGATTTGCGTACATTTGAGGTGATTCGCGTCCATTCGCGGTTAAAAAACAGTAGTAGTCATACATCCCAACAAAAACTTAAGGGCAGAAAAAAAGGGTTACCTGAAACAGGTAACCCTATTTTTTTGGTCCGGGCGGGGTGATTCGAACACCCGACCCCTACAACCCCATTGTAGTGCGCTACCAGACTGCGCTACGCCCGGAAAGAGCGGCAATACTAGGCACTTAAGCGGCTGATGTCAATCTGGAAAAACGCTTTTCACGAAAAGCTGTGAGTGTATCTGACCTGGTTTATGTAGGGTCCGCAAATGAACACTGATAAACGTAAATATTCGGGTTTATGCTTGCTCTGAATGAAATCAGTAACTGGAGATGCGCCACATCAAATCATCCGCTTTTGCGTTCATTTGCGTTTATTTGTGGACTAATATCCTATCTTTTCAGGATCTGCAGGACCTCTTCAAGTTCACTGCGCAACTGTTTGACGATCTGCTGACTCTGCTGCAGATCTTCCTTGGCGGTATCGCCTGAAAGCTGTTGGCGTGCGCCACCGATAGTAAATCCCTGCTCATACAGAAGACTACGGATCTGCCTGATCATGAGCACATCGTGGCGTTGATAGTAGCGTCTGTTGCCCCGTCGCTTGACCGGCTTCAGCTGCGGGAACTCCTGCTCCCAATAGCGCAGCACATGAGGTTTGACCTGACACAGGTCACTCACCTCGCCAATGGTAAAATACCTTTTACCCGGGATTGCGGGCAGATCTAGATTACTGCTGCTCGGATCCAGCATAGGCTTCCACTCGTGCCTTTAATTTTTGACCGGGTCTGAAGGTAACCACACGACGTGCAGAGATAGGAATCTCCTTTCCTGTTTTGGGATTACGTCCAGGCCGTTGTTTTTTCTCACGCAGATCGAAATTTCCGAAACCGGAAAGTTTCACCTGTCCCCCTCGTTCAAGCGATTGGCGGATCTCCTCAAAGAACATCTCCACCATCTCTTTGGCCTCGCGTTTATTCAGCCCAAGCTCATCGAAGAGCCTGGCGGCCATATCTGCTTTTGTTAACGCCATCTCCGTCTACCCTACTCTCTAAGATTTGCACCTAAATCATCACCCAAACGGCTTATCACCGTAGCGACCACTTCATCCACTTCTTTATCGGTAAGGGTGTGTGATTTTTCCTGTAAAATCAATCCCAATGCGAGACTTTTTCGTCCCGAATCTATGTTTTCCCCAGTATAGACATCAAATAACAGGATGTCTGTAATTATTTTGCCGGATACGTCACGAATGAGATTCCTAATTGACTCAAAAGTAACCGTTTTATCGACAACAATGGCGATATCTCGCCGGATTGAAGGATATTTAGAGAGACTCTCAAAGCGAGGCAGTCTCCCCTGAGTTACCTTATCAAGCTTGATTTCGAACAGAAAGGTGGAGCCATTGAGATCAAGCTGTTGCTCGATTTCAGGATGTAACATCCCAATCCGGCCGACCTTTTCGCCTGCAATGGCGATTTCAGCTGATTGGCCGGGATGCAGCGCCGCATGTTCAGCGGGCGAGAAACCGACCCCTTGCCGCTGTCCGGTAAGGGAGAGAATCGCCTCCACATCGGCCTTTACGTCGTAGAAATCGGCACGCTGGCTGCCACTGCCCCACTGTTCCGGGATAGCGTCTCCAGAGACCAGTCCACCTATCACAGGCTCCTGCCTGATCTCCCCGTCCCGGGTGTAGAAACAGAGACCGGATTCGAAGATTCTCACCCGCTGCTGCTGGCGTGACTGGTTATAGCAGGCAGCTTGCAGCAAACCGGGCCAGGTTGAGGTGCGCATCACCGACATATCAGCTGAGATCGGGTTGGCGAGACGGATGCCGTTCTTTTGCGGATCGACCAGGGCTTCAATCTCGGGACTGACGAAGCTGTAGGTGATCACCTCCTGGTAGTCGCGGCCGACCAGCAGCAGTTTGGCCCGATTAAGATCGAAATCGACTTCACGCCGGTCATGCATCACCATCGCGGAGAGTCCACGATTGGTTGGGATGCGTGCATAGCCATAGATACGCCCAATCTCTTCGATCAGGTCCTCTTCGATTGCGATATCGAAACGGCAACTTGGGGCCTTGACCTGCCAGCCCTGATCACTCTTGCTGATCTCCATCTCAAGACGGGTGAGGATATCACTCACCTCGTCCGCTTCAATCTCGACACCCAGTACCTTGTTGACCCGGTCGGCTCTCAACTCGATAACCGGCCGCTGCTCGATTTGCGCCTCGTTTACCACTTCCACCACAGGCCCTGGCCGACCACCGGCGATCTGGATCAGCAGTTCCGTGGCGCGTTGCATCGCCTGTGCCTGGAGCTGCGGGTCGACACCACGTTCAAAGCGGTGGGAGGAATCCGTATGCAGACCATAACTTCGGGCCTTGCCGCTGATGGCAATCGGGGTGAAAAATGCGCTCTCCAACAGGATATGGCGGGTGGTATCACTCACGGCAGAGGTCTCGCCGCCCATGATCCCTGCCAACGCCACGGGCCGATCCGCATCTGCGATCACCAGGGTCTGTTCATCCAACTCCACCTCCTGTCCGCCGATCAGGACCAGTTTTTCCCCCTGCCGCGCCATACGCACGCGAATCTTCTGGTTGATGCGCTCCAGGTCAAAGCCATGCATCGGCTGACCCAGTTCCAGCAGCACATAATTGGTGACATCCACCACCGGCCCCAGGCTGCGGATATCGCTGCGACGCAATCTTTCCTGCATCCACAAGGGTGTCGGGGCATTGATATCCACATCCCGAACCACCCGGCAGAGGTAACGCGGACAGGCCTCATCCGCCTCCAGATCCACAGCCACCTTATCCTCGACAGTTGCCGTAACCGTCTGCATTGCAGGCGCTGTCACCGGACAACGGTTGATCACACCCACCTCCCTGGCGATGCCCGCCAATCCGAGACAATCGCCCCGGTCCGGGGTCAGATCCACATCGATGGCCTTATCCTCAAGCTGCAGATAGCTTCGGAAATCCTCACCGATCGGGGCATCGACGGGTAGCGGCATGATCCCGTCCGAACTCTCGGCCAGTCCCAGCTCACTGGCGGAGCAGATCATACCGAATGACGCCACACCGCGTAATTTGGCTTTCTTGATCTTGAAATCACCCGGTAGCAATGCCCCAACGGTGGCCACAGGGACCCGCATGCCCGCAGCCACATTCCGGGCGCCACAGACGATCTGCAGTGGCTCGCCTTCACCCAGGTTCACGGCGCAAACACTGAGCTTGTCCGCATCGGGATGCTGTTCACGGCTGAGCACCTCACCCACGACCACACCACTGAAATCAGCGGCCACGACGTCGACCGAATCGACCTCAAGGCCCGCCATACTCAACTGATCGGCTAATTCCTGAGTGGTTACCGAGGGATCGACCCATTCACGCAACCAGGCTTCACTGAATTTCATTTATCACCGTTCTTGTTTGGTTAATATCGTTTATAACCCAAAGTTCACAATTAAACGCAAAGTACGCAAGGAAATGCTAACCAGGCCAAGATAGTAATAGTTGGTCCTTTGCGGTCTTTGCGTTATATATCTACTAGGCAAACTGCCTGAGAAAACGTAGATCGTTCTCGAAGAAGAGCCGCAGATCGTTAACGCCATAGCGCAGCATGGTCATCCGCTCGACGCCCATGCCGAAGGCGTAACCGGTATATTTTTCACTGTCGATACCCACATGCCTGAACACCTCCGGGTGGATCATGCCGCAACCCAGCACCTCTAACCATCCGGTTTGGCTGCATACCCGACACCCTTCGCCACCACACATCACACACTCGATATCGACCTCCGCGGAGGGCTCGGTGAAGGGAAAGTAGGAGGGACGAAAACGCAGCTTAAGCTCGCGCTCGAAAAAACTGCTGAAAAAATCGTAGAGCACCCCCTTCAGGTCAGCGAAGGAGACATCCCGGTCGACCAGAAAGCCCTCCACCTGATGGAACATGGGTGTGTGCGTCAGGTCCGAATCACAACGATAGACCCGTCCCGGGGCGATGATCCTGAATGGTGGCTCACCCTGCTCCATGGTACGTATCTGTACCGGAGAGGTATGGGTGCGCAACAACAGGTGGGCATCGAAATAGAAGGTATCATGCATCGCCCGCGCAGGATGATGTTCGGGAATATTCAACGCCTCGAAGTTGTGGTAATCGTCTTCGATCTCCGGTCCCTCCACAGTCTCGAAGCCGGCATGCTCGAATAACCGCTGCATGCGCTCCAGTGTGCGAGTCACCGGATGCAGACCGCCACGTTGCACGCCTCGTCCAGGTAAGGTGACATCGATCCTCTCTGCGGCAAGCCGTTTGCTGAGTGCCTCGCCTTCCAACGCGGTCTTGCGCGCCTCGATGGCCTGCTGCAGGGCCTGTTTGGCCTTGTTGATCGCCTGCCCCGCCTGGGGTCGCTGCTCGGGTGGCAGTGCCCCCAGTTTTTTCAGCTGCGAGGTCAACTGACCGTTTTTACCCAGATAACCAACCCGTACTTCGTCGAGCAGGGGAAGGCTGTCCGCAGCGGCGATTGCGCTTTCAGCCGCTTCGATCAGGCCATCAATATTCAAACTGGAATCATCCATCAACTAACCCCGACAATTAATTTTGAATTTTGAATTATGAATTTCGGTGTTCGCTTCGCTGCACGCTTATTTGGTTTTTGTCTTTCCATGAAAACAAACAGCCTGCGCGGAGCGCAAACATCAATTCATAACTCAAAATTCAAAACTCAAAACTCATAATTCTTTATTTGCAAAGCAAAAAAGGGAAAAGCCCCCAAGGCCTTTCCCTTTTCTGTGGTCACATTTCAGCCGGATTAGATCCGGCCTCACGACATGCAGTTAGCTGGAAAGAGCGGCCTTGGCCTGTTCCGCCAGCACGCTAAATGCCGATTTGTCATTGACAGCCAGATCGGCGAGCATCTTACGATCGACCTCGATATTGGCCAGATGCAGACCATTGATCATGCGGCTGTAGGAGAGTCCGTTTTCACGCGCTCCGGCATTGATACGGGCAATCCAGAGGGCACGAAACTGACGCTTTTTCTGACGCCGATCCCGATACGCATATTGACCTGCCTTGATTACTGCCTGTTTGGCGACACGGTAGACCTTGCTGCGAGCGCCGTAATAGCCTTTCGCTTCTTCAAGCACCTTTTTATGGCGGGCGTGTGCTTGTACACCACGTTTTACTCTTGACATTGTTCAGATCCGATTCGTTAACTCAGGCGTAGGGCAACATACGACGGGCGATGGCCACATCGGATTTTGCGATGGCATTGGGTGCGCGCAACTGGCGTTTCCGCTTGGTGCTCTTCTTGGTCAGGATATGACGTCGATGGGAGCAGTTGCGTTTAAACGAACCGGATGAGGTGCGTTTGAACCGTTTGGCCGCACCCCTGTTTGTCTTAATCTTAGGCATAGTATTTAAACTCCGCTATTTGTGACGTCATCGGACGCCAGAAAAGTTACTTTTTCTTTGGACCCAGCACCATCACCATCTGGCGGCCCTCCATGATGGGTTTCTGTTCAATCTGACCGTAATCGGCCAGATCCTTTTCAACCCGTTCAAGAAGTTCCAAACCCAACTCACGGTGAGCGTGCTCACGACCGCGGAAACGCATGGTCACCTTGGTCTTGTCCCCATCTTCAAGGAAACGTATCAGGTTGCGCAGTTTTACCTGATAATCCCCTTCGCCTGTCCCTGGCCTGAATTTGATCTCTTTGATGTGTACCTGCTTCTGCTTCTTTTTGGCGGCCTGCTTCTGTTTCTTCAGTTCAAAAAGAAACTTGCCATAATCCATGACGCGACAGACAGGGGGTTCCCCGTTTGGCACGATCTCCACCAAATCCAGTGCTGCCTCTCGAGCGGCTGCATGAGCCTGTTCAATAGAGACGACACCTACCTGTTCACCATCAGCTCCAATGAGTCTTACCTCACCAGCTGTTATGTCATCATTCAGACGGTGCTTTTTTACAGCAGCGATAACCTATCCCTCCAAAAAGTCCAAACCCGAAAAGTAGAAAAGCACCGGATCTACCGGTGCTTCACACTCAGCTCACACGTTGTGTAACTTCAGAATTCATACGTTCGATAAAAGCCTCGATTGGCATAGCGCCAAGATCTTCACCTCCTCGTGTACGAACAGCTACCGTGCCCTCTTCCATCTCCCGATCACCTACGACCAGCAGATAGGGCACGCGCATCAACGTGTGCTCGCGGATTTTAAAACCAATCTTCTCATTTCTCAAGTCCGATTCGACTCGAAAACCGTTATTTCGCAGGGATTTGAGGCATTTTTGCAAATATTCGCTCTGTCGATCGGTGATATTCAACAAAACTGCCTGTACCGGGGCGAGCCAGAGAGGCAGCGCACCGGCATAGTGTTCAATGAGGATTCCAATGAAACGTTCCAGTGATCCGAGGATCGCCCGATGCAGCATTACAGGGACCTTTTTGCTGTTATCTTCAGCGATATAGCTGGCACCTAGCCGCTCAGGCATGGAGAAATCGAGCTGGATGGTACCCAGTTGCCAGATCCGACCGAGGCAGTCGCGCAGGGAGAACTCGATCTTCGGTCCATAGAATGCACCCTCCCCCGGCTGCAACTCCCAATCCAATCCCTGGTGGTTTAGCGCTTCTTCAAGTGCTTTCTCAGATTTATCCCATACCTCATTTGATCCAACACGCTTTTCTGGTCGAGTGGATAGCTTGATCAAGACCTCATCAAAGCCGAAATCCCGGTAGACTTCCAACAGCAGATCATTGAAGGCCTGCACTTCACTCAGGATCTGCTCCTCGCTGCAGAAGATGTGGGCATCGTCCTGTACGAAGTTGCGCACCCGCATCAGGCCATGCAGGGTGCCTGACGGCTCGTTGCGGTGGCAGGAGCCAAACTCCGCCAGGCGCAGGGGCAGGTCCCGGTAGCTCTTGAGCCCGTGGTTGTAGATCTGGATATGGGCCGGACAGTTCATCGGCTTGATGGCGTAGACCCTGTCGTCGGTCTCGGTGATAAAAATATCGTCCCGGAACTTCTCCCAATGGCCCGATTTCTCCCACAGGGTGCGATCGATCACCTGGGGGGTATGCACCTCCTGATAGCCGTGAGCCTTCAGCTTATCGCGAATATAGTCCTGAATCGTGAGATAGATGCGCCATCCCTTATCGTGCCAGAAGGCCATCCCGGGGGCCTCTTCCTGGGTATGGAAGAGATCCTGGGCCTTGCCGATCTTGCGATGATCCCTTTTCTCCGCCTCTTCCAGGCGGTGCAGATAGGCCTTCAGCTCCTTCTTGTCACGCCAGGCCGTGCCATAGATGCGCTGCAGCATCTCATTGTTGGAGTCACCCCGCCAATAGGCGCCCGCCACCTTCATCAGCTTGAATCCCTTACCGAGTATCCCAGTGCCGGGCAGATGGGGTCCACGGCAGACATCGAACCAATCCCCCTGGCGGTAGATCGAAACCTCCTCGCCTTCGGGGATGAACTCCTTGATGATCTCGACCTTATATTTCTCACCGATCGAATCGAAGGTTTGGATCGCCTCTTCCCTGTCCCACACCTCCCGTTGCAGTGGCAGGTTGCGCTTGACGATCTCGTGCATACGCTGCTCGATCTTCTTCAGATCATCCGGGGTAAAGGCGTCGTCCCGGGCAAAGTCATAGTAGAAACCATCTTCGATGGCAGGCCCGATGGTGACCTGGGTACCGGGATAGAGCTCCTGGACCGCCTGTGCCATGACATGGGCTGCGTCGTGACGGATCAGTTCCAACGCCTCATCGTCGCGGCTGGTGACGATGGCGAGTTCACAATCCTGTTGGACCAGATAGGAGGTATCGACCAGGCGACCATCGACCCGGCCGGCCAGAGCGGCCTTGGCTAGTCCGGGACCGATATCCGCGGCGATCTCGTGCACAGTGACCGCTTTATCGAATTCACGTTGGGAACCATCGGGGAGAGAGATAACGGGCATATTACTTCCTCATCAGTGGTGGCCCATACGAGAGGCCACATGAAATTAAAAAAGCCGGCGCCAATGAGGCCGGCCCTATGTATTTGATAGCTAAATATAGACGGCTTGTGCCGTTGAACCTGCCCCTCTATGAGCCACTCGATCACATGACTGGTTTGTTGTCATGAAATCAATGGCTTATTGGGACAAATCCGCTGCTGGCGAAGTCTATACACAGCGGATCGACAAGTCAAAGCCGGGATACTAATAGAGTCCAACCAGATCAATACTCCAACTCAGCTATTGGCGGTGCGGCAAGCCGCACCCTACATATAAATTGCCCGTAGGGTGCGGCTTGCCGCACCGTTTTTCTCTGAAAAGTGGCAGCTTTACGATACTCCGGTCTCCGGTATGACGGGTTTCCCTCGCAGCAACCAACCACCCAGGAGCGATGCTATCGCCAGGGTATATACGATCATTGCCCCTGCCGGCAGATCGAACAGCGCAGCCAGCACCAATCCCAAACCATATCCTGTTGCCGCAATCAAATAGCCGAAGTAATCGGCTTTCCTCTCCCGCTGGCGTACAGCCAAGGCAGGGAGAATGAGGGTGGCGAAGACCAGAAAAACACCCACCAGTTGCACAGAGGCGGTGATGGCCACTGCAAACAGCAGGTAGAAGACCAGCGTGGAGCCTTTGCGCAAGGGTGAAAACCATACTCCGAGCACGAGCGCATAGAGCAGCGCCACGGGAATGATCTGTTGGTAGCCGACCCAGAGGATCTGCCCCACCAACAGCTCCTTCAGCTGCTCCCCGCCATGGGGATTGGCGGCCAACAGCAGGATGCTGCCACTGGAGGCGAGGATAAACAGACTGCCAATCAATGCCTCTTGAATCTCCGGCCATTTACGCTCGGTCAGATGAATGAGAAAGGCTGCAGCCACAGCAGCGCCGACAGCAATCAGCTGGACCTGCCAACCCCCCGGTTCCCAATGCAGGCTGTGGGCGGCCACAATACCCATGCCTGCCGTCTGCGCTACCGCCAGATCGAGAAAGATGATCCCCCGCTTCAACACCTGTCGACCCAGGGGCACGTGGGTGGAAGCCACTACCAGGCCTGCCAGGAAGGCTGGTCCGAGGATAGTGATGTCGAGCCCCTCCCAGTTCACGGCAGCATCTCAAGCAGACGATCCAGGGTCACCTCGAACAGGCTGAACAGATCGTCTACACCCTCTGCGCCGCCCACGGTGTAGGGAAGTTCCACAGCGGGTATCCCGGTGAGTTGCGATAACCTCTTTGCTGCCTTGGGATTCTGGTAGTGGGTATGGATGATGGCAATGGCCGGTTCTTGCAGCAGGCTATTTTTCAGTTTCGCCAGATGTCCCGAAGATGTGGGTAAACCAGGTTTTGGTTCCAACGATCCACTCTTGACCATACCCAACCAATCAAAGAGATACTCCCAATCCTGATGATGAACCACCATCCGCACACCCTTGAGTGGCTCGGCACGGGTTTGCCACCGCAGCAGTGCGTCCTGCCACCGCTGGGAAAAATCCTCCAGCCGCTGGTGAAAGTAGTCCCTGTTGGATGGGTCGAGGCTTACCAGGCGTTCGCTCAGGGCGATGGCGATGGTCTGCAGCCTGCGCGGATCGAGATGGACGTGGGGATTGCCCGAAGCGTGCACATCCCCCATTGAGCGATCCAGACTGTCGGGAATCCCCAGGCGTTGAATCTGTTGGGCCGCTTCAAAATAGCCGATCTGCCCGGGCAGTACCTTTCGATTGCCAGCCTGGCGCTGCAGCATCGGCAACCAGCCGATCTCCAGCTCGGCGCCGCTGCAGACCAGCAGATCGGCACGCCGCACCTTGGCGATCAGGCTGGGCCGTGCTTCGATGCGATGGGGATCCTGGTGGGCAGTGGTGGCGGAGACCACCTTCACCCGATCCCCACCCAGGGCCTGGGTAAGGGATGCCCACTCCGGCTCACATGCGAAGACACTGAGTGCCGCCATAGCGCTGTTGCTCAATCCCCATGCCAATGACAACAAAAGGATACGGTATTTTAATGTCATCGCTGGACTCCTAAAATTGGTGTGCCCCATGGGGTCCAAGGCTCATAATGAACTGCAGGGTCAGGATGTCGTCCGAGTCCTCATATGAGTCATCCTTGGCATACTGCAGCCGCAGCCTGCTGTACTCGCTGTGGGAGTAGTCGGCCATCAAGGTGACCCGCTCCGGCGTATGGCCCTCGTCATCGAGTCCCGCCTCCGCCAATACCTCCTCATCCGATCCCCGGTTGTCCGATTCGAGCCAGTCATAGCGCAGACCCACACGCCAGCGAGGCATGAACTGATAGACGGCCTGCAGATACCACCCCTTCTGCTCACCGTCATAGGTGCTCGATTCAGGGGATTCCGAACCGTCATCCATGATCACGTCACCCTCCTCGTCGCGGATAAAGTACTCCCCTTGCAGCTTGAAATTCCGCTCGCTGGCATTACCCAAGGGGGCCCATTTCCAGACGAAATCGATACCGCTGACACGGCTGTCACCACTATAGGTGGGCGTCTCCTCTGCTCCATCATCATGGTGATGACCACCGGATGTACGCTCCTCCACATCGGCCTGCCAGTGGGAGAATCCCACCTGCCAGGCATGACTCGCTCCGATGTCGCCCCCTAATTTAGCGAACAGGGAACTGGCGCCCTTGCCGTCATTGCTGGCGCCGGCTGCAGGGAAGCGCTCACCACGCAGCAGCTCACCACCCAGCAGCAGATAGAGATCGGTGGGGGCAACCCAACTGACCTGCACACCGTCATCGATCAGTTGATCACCGAAGAGGCCGCGATAGACCAATGGCGCATCGACAAAATCCCAGGCGTGGCCATGTTGCTGATTGAGATAACCGATCCCTGAAAAGAAGCGCCCGGCTTTGATGTTCAAGCCGTTACCCAGGGCCACTGTCTCGATGAAGGCCTCTTCCAACTCCACCTCCGTATCGCCTTCGTGGTCGGCAATCGCAGTGGTCAACTTGCCGTAGAAGAGATCATCCACATTCGCACTGATGGCCAGCTCGTTATGGCCAAGGTGGAACCCCTCCTCCCCGCGGCCCGCTTCTCCACCCAGCATAAAGCCGGGCAGTTCATAATCGGATTCATTATCAAACGCAGTGAAACGCCCATCCAGGATCAGACTGATATCGGGATTGAAACTACTCCCCTCCGCAAATGCGGTGGAGAGGGTTGCCAGCGACATCGCTGACACCATTGAAAGCCGTAAGAGCATGTCGGTTCTCCAACAAACATAGACATGTGCTGTGTGCACACATCCGTAATCAAAAATAAATTGTGTTTGTGTCTCTGAGTCAGAGAGAGTGTGGCGGAGCCCGGCTAAGATAGGGGCCGGTCCATGCCACTCTGAGATCCGATTGGAAGAGGTCTGGTGTGAGAAAATAAGCAGGTTTTAGAAAACTGAGGCTGTCTGAAACGGTGGGCGCATGGTCTTTGGCAAAACCCATCAAACATTGCTCACACACCTCATCATGATTCAGGTCATGCTGATGGTACAGATGGTCCAGCCATCCGGCCTGAGACAGCAGGAGACAGAGGGCGAGCAATCCCTGTAGATATCTCCTCATATCATCTCCACTGATTAACACAGACCTGGATGGAGTATTGACACATATGCGGTTATGTCAACGTCTATCCCGGTAACCCTAGATAATGTTATAATATAACATAACATTACAGACAACCTTTATTTTTTATGCAAATAGCATGGGGGAAAGCGTGCCGACAGTGCGATTGCTCATCATTATGGCAGCGTTTCTTTTCGCCCTGTCAGGTAACGCCCACGGAGCACTGAAAGTGGTGGCCACCCTGAAGCCGGTGCATTCGTTGCTGGCAGGCTTGATGCGGGGCGTGGCGGAACCACAGCTACTCCTGGGCGATAGTCAGTCACCCCACAGCACGAGCCTCAAGCCCTCCCAGATCAGGCTGTTGAACGAGGCGGATTTGATCGTCTGGGTTGGGACCGAACTGGAGCCTGCCCTCTCCCATCTGTTAAAACCCCAAGCCTATCGGGCCGAGGTGGTGAGTTTGATGGAAACCCCTGATCTTCTCCTGCTGCCCATGCGCGATCGGCATGAGTGGCACTCGCATGGGCAGCATCACAACCAGCAGAGCGATCATCCGGATCAATCCCCAAAACCGAATGTATATGACAACCATATCTGGCTGTCGCCGGAAAATGCGGCAGCGATGGTTCGCCACTTGACCGGAAAGCTGATCGAATTGGATAACGCCAATAGCGCCAGCTACAGCAATAACAGCCAGCGTCTCTTAAACCGGCTGAAAACTCTTGATCGTCAGATCCAGGCTGATCTAGCGACGATTGCGAGCGCCCCTTATATTGTATTTCACGATGCCTACCAATATTTCGAAGCACACTATGGCATGCATACCCTGGGCACGGTGAACATTAGCCCGGAACAGTTGTCCGGTGCACGGCATATCCATCGCTTACGGCAGACAATCAAACAGAGAGACGCCCGTTGCCTCTTCACCGAGCCCCAATTCGAACCAAAGCTTGTGAACACCCTGGCGGAGGGTCTGGGGGTGAAGATCGGCCAGTTGGATCCGCTGGGTATGCAGCTGCCGACAGGGCCCGATTGTTATTTCTCGTTGCTCAGGGGGCTTGCCGACGATCTGCTCAACTGTCTCTCCATGGAGCAACAGCAATGAGTCAATCCAAGCAGTGGCACAAATTTCCCCCAGCCGATCATGATCATCGACACTGCGTGCAGAAGGCCTTGCAGAATGCGGAAGACTACTGTCGGACAAAGGGGCTGCGTCTGACCAAACTGCGCCACCGGGTACTGGAACTGATCTGGGCCAATCATCGACCGGTGGGGGCCTACGACCTGCTGCAACAGTTGACATTGGATGGACACAAGGCGGCGCCTCCCACGGTCTATCGCTCCCTCGATTTTCTCCTCGAGCACCAACTCATTCATCGCATCAACTCTTTGAATGCCTTTGTCGGGTGCGACCATCCGGGACTCGACCATGCGGCACAATTTTTTATCTGTCAAAGTTGTGGTCAGGCCGCCGAGCTTGATGACAGCAAGGTGGAATCCGCCATAGCCAGGCATGCCAAGCAGATCGGCTTCAGTGTCGAGGGAAGAAGCATTGAAATCACGGGCATCTGTACCCAATGCAAGAGAATGCATCGGGATGGCTAACAACCATACACCACTGGTGACGGTCAGGGATATCAGCGTCAGGCTCCAGGGCCGGCAGCTCCTGGAAGGCGTCAGCCTCAAAGTGGACCCGGGAGAGATCGTTACCCTGATCGGCCCCAACGGCGCGGGCAAGACCACCCTGGTGCGCATCATCCTCGGTCTGCTCAAGGCCGATACCGGTGAAGTGAACCTAAGGCCAGATCTGCGTATCGGTTATATGCCGCAACAACTGGCCCTCTCGGATAACATGCCTTTGACCGTTGCCCGCTTTTTATCCCTGGGGGCTCAGAGAAGCAACCGCGAAATCAAGGGGATTGTGGATGAGTTGGCGATTGACAAATTCATGCAACAGCCGATGCAACGGCTCTCTGGAGGCGAACGCCAACGGGTACTGCTCGCCAGGGCTTTGATGCGGCAACCGGATCTGCTGGTCCTGGATGAACCCGTGCAGGGGGTCGACGTCACCGGCCAGGCATCCCTGTTTGCCCTGATCACTGCGATCCGCGATCGCTTCGGCTGCGGCGTGTTGATGATCTCCCACGACCTCCATCTGGTGATGGCCACCACCGACCAGGTACTCTGCCTGAACCAGCATGTCTGCTGCTCGGGACATCCGGAGAGCGTCAGTCAACACCCCGCCTATCTGGAGTTGTTCGGCGCGCCGGCCAGCGCCAGGCTGGCAGTCTACACCCATCACCACGACCACACCCATGACATTCATGGCGACATAAAGCCCAGCCATGAGGATCACACCCATGGATGACTTTTTACTGTATGCACTGATCGCCGGGCTGGGGGTTGCCCTGGTGACAGGCCCGCTGGGTGTATTCGTGGTATGGCGACGCATGGCCTACTTCGGCGATACCCTGGCCCACTCCGCCCTGCTTGGGGTCGCCCTCGGATTTCTGCTGGGGATCAATCTCAATCTCGCCGTGATATTGCTCGGCATCCTGTTGGCGCTGCTGCTGGTGGCCATGAGTGGCAACCGCCAACTCTCCCAGGATACCCAGCTCGGTATCCTGGCCCATAGCGCACTCTCCCTGGGCCTGGTGGTGATGGCCTTTCAAAGTTCGGTGAGGATCGATCTGATGGGCTATCTGTTCGGCGATATCCTGGCGGTGACCACCACCGACCTGCTTTGGGTCTGGGGTGGCGGGGTGGTGGTGCTAATGGTACTTATCCTGATCTGGCGCCCTCTCCTATCCCTCACCGTTCACCAGGAGCTTGCCCAGGTGGAGGGGGTGCCGGTGGGTCGAATACGGCTGGTCTTCATGCTCCTCATCGCCCTGGTGATTGCGGTCTCCATGAAGATCGTGGGGGTGTTGCTGATCACCTCCATGATGATCATTCCGGCAGCGGCGGCCAGGCGTTTCAGCCGCACCCCGGAGCAGATGGCTTTATTCGCAGCGGCAGTCGGGGCACTCTCTGTGGTCCTGGGACTTGCCGGCTCCTGGCAATGGGATACACCGGCCGGACCTTCGGTTGTGGTGGCGGCGGCCATGTTGTTCGGTGTGACTCAGCTTGTTCGGCAGTCGGCATGATCGAATCCAGAAAAGAGCGCTCGACAATCCTGCAGATCTGATGCATCCTGCCAATAACCATATAAATCTGTAGGTGATTTACAAGATCCAGCCAGGATGGCTAATTGGACTGCCTGGAGAACCTTATGTTCATGGCTGTGTTTTTTAGATCAGCAAGAAACAGTCTCCGCCATCTTTGGATGCATACAGCACACTTCGCCATCGGTTTTAGCGTCTGGCTGCTGCCTCTATTCTGCCAGGCTGACCCGCCTCCAGTACGCTCGGCGAGTGAACTCGACTACCCTCCCTTCTCCGTTGTGCATGAAGACAACAGTGCCGGCGGCTTCTCTGTCGAACTGATGCAGGCCGCCGTCCAGGCCATGGGCCGCGAAGTCACTTTTGCGGTCGGCCCCTGGGCGGACATCAAACAGGATCTTGAGGCGGGTCACCTTGAGGCACTCCCGCTCGTGGGCCGCACCCCGGAACGGGAAGCATTCTTCGATTTCACCGTACCCTACATCAGTCTTTATGGCGCGGTTTTCGTGCGTGATGACGAAAATCGCATTAAGGTGCCGGAAGATTTAGCCGGTCGAAGCGTCGGTGTCTTGCAGGGTGACAATGCGGAAGAGTATGTACGACGGGAGGGAATTACCGACCGGATTGTGGCGACAAGATCCTATGAAGACGCATTCATGCAATTGTCCGAAGGAGATATCGATGCGGTCGTGGCACAGCGGCTGGTCGGTCTCACGCTGATCGACAAGCTTGGACTGAATAACATAACAACGGCCATTGCCCCCCTGCCGGGCCTTAAGCAGGATTTCTGTTTCGCGGTCACGGAGGGAAACAAGGAGTTGCTTGCACTACTCAACGAGGGACTTTCGGTCGTCATCGCCAATGGAACCTATGAGCAGATTCGGGAAAAATGGCTAGGCATATTGGATAGGGAAAAAAACCAAAAGCTGCTCTACTTCCAGGTGGCCACCGGATTAATGGGCTCGATCTCACTTATTCTGCTGGCCCTCTTTGCTTATCAACACTGGAAAGAGCATCGCAATCTAAAAATCAATGAAGTGAAATTTCGCACCCTGTTCGAGAACATGGCTCAGGGTGCCTTCTACCAGAGAGCTGACGGGGTTCTGCTCGATATCAATCGCGCCGGATTGGAGCTGTTCGGCATCACCCGTGATCAATTTCTGGGAAGGACCTCTATGGATCCACAATGGAAGGTGATCCGGGAAGACGGCTCGGAGATACCGGGCGAGCAGCATCCCTCGATGCAGGCCTTACGCACGGGCAAACCTGTGAAAGGTACTATTCTTGGCGTCTTCAATCCTCAAAGAGAGGTCTACGTCTGGTTGAATATCACCGCCATTCCCCAGTTCATGCCGGGCGAGAACAGCCCCTACCAGGCCTTCGTGACCATGCACGACATCTCAGCAAGAAAGGAGACCGAAGAGAGACTCAAACAGCAGGCGACACACGACCCTCTAACCGGCCTCTATAACCGTAAAGAGCTGGAAACCCGGCTAACCCGGGAAATAGCGCGATGCATTCGGTATAACCACAGGCTATCGGTCTTTATGCTGGACATTGACCATTTTAAACGTGTCAACGATCAATACGGCCACCAGATCGGAGATACGGTACTGACGAATTTAACATCGTTATTTGAACGCAGTATTCGCAAAACGGACTTTTCGGCTCGATATGGTGGCGAGGAGTTTGTCATTGTCCTTTCCGAGACGCCACTCGACCAAGCCAAAGACCTGGCAGAGCGACTTCGCAAGCGGGTTGCCGATCATCCTATACGTCTGGAGAACAACGAAGAGATCAACTTAACCATCAGTATCGGCGTCGCCACCTACCCGGATCACGCCGAATCCTGGAAAGAGCTGATCAAATCAGCCGATATGGCTATGTATGCCGCGAAAAAAGCCGGGCGCAATCAGGTGAAAACAGCCGACAATGCGAGTGCCGCGCAGGGATAACCTGAACCGTATCTGGTGCTATTGATGTCTTGACTCGCAAGTTAATGGCTCAACCAAGCATATTCAGAACTACCTAAAAGTAGTAACCCAGATTGATATTGAATCGATGCTCGGTATCCCCGCTATCACTCCCCATAGTGCCCCCGATAAAGGGTTGATTCTCAGCGCTGATAAAATCGATATAGGTATAGAGACCACCGGCGGACACAGCGACGCCAAGCACATTCATCCAAGTGTCGTCCAGATTGGCGGACTTATTGGTAATCAGTGAATAATCGTTATAGAAAGTCAGGTTGGTAACCGGTCCCCAGACGACAGGCAGACTGTAGGCGATGTTGGCGGTATAGGTATCGGCTTGTGCCGGAATGGTGTCGTAGAAGCTGTAGGCGCCGACCGCCATCAGATCCGCACCGTCATCCACATCATACTCGTAGGTAGTGGCCTGTAACTGGAGATTCCAAGGGCCGTAATCTCCCACCAGGTGTATCGCATAAGCATTGTGGTCACCCACCTTGTCGCTGCCGTCATGCAATAAACCATATTGGACCGAGCCACCCAGTTCGATGTTGAGTTTGTCGCTCATTTCGAGTTGATAGGCGACTCGGGCATTCCAGGTGTTGTTCTCCGCCAGGATATTGGCCGGCTCATCGAAGGTGCCCTCACCGGCGACCCGGTAACCCACCACATCATACGAGTAACGATCCTCACGATTGTCCACATATCCGTCCGCACCACCCTGTTCATCATTCAGATAGAAGCCGAAGCGAAGGTCCCAGGGCCCCGTTTTATGCAGGAATTTGATACCGGCATCGTAATCGTCCTCCAGACCCACATAGTAGTTGGAGCTGAAGAAAAAATTGTGCGAGTTGTAGGGCAAGACACCAAATGGGACCTTATGTATACCGAGCTGACCCTGGGTCTGCTCGGAAAAGTCGTAACCGAACCAGGCGTGGTGCACCACATTCATATACTGAAACCAGCGCCACTCGGCGGAGAGGATGAGATCCCCGATGGTGCCGTCCAGATTCAACCTGAAGATATCGAAATCGAAGTCGCCGCTACGATCCCGGTTACCTTCGTTGTAACGTTCGTTGCTGTACTGCAAGCGTACAGCACCGCCCACCCTTATACCGTCCGTTGCCGTCTCTGTTGACTCGCTCTGTTCCGCGGCGACTTCTGCATCCGCCTCTTCAGATTCACTCTCGATGTGTTTTTCCCCCTGGCTCTCTTTCAACAGCCTTTCCAGCTCCTGGATCCGCTGCTTCATCGATTCAATCTCCCGGGAAATCTGCTCCGTTTCGCTCCCCGCAAACAGATTGCCGGAGATAAAACATAGAAAAATGGCGCCCAGCAGGGGGGTATGTCTTAGCTGTGGGAGAGTCGGCATCATTATCTCCTTCCTAAAATATAGCTTAGTGATCGAACTAAATTAGCCTCGACTGATATGGGGGCTCATAGGATCGACACTTTGAATTTACCAATAGTTTTGTGGGTAATCGGCAGATTTGAATTTATCGGTCGGATCGTGCATTCTGTTTAGTACACTAAACAATTTGAATCGCCTATGTCAAACGATACGATCGATTACGCTACCGAATACGAGATCGGCCAGGACAATCTCAAGATGTTCGGTATGGACCTGCACAATCCGGTCTTTTTCATCAGCGCCACGCTGATTCTTCTGTTTGTGATCACCACCCTGCTCTTCCCGTCAGATGCAAAGACACTCCTCGACGGCGCCAAGGGCTGGTCGATAGAGAACTTCGACTGGCTCTTCATCTGGAGCGCCAACCTGTTCGTCATTTTCTGCATCGCACTGGTCTTCCTTCCCGTGGGCAAGATCCGCATTGGCGGTGTAGATGCCAAACCGGAGTTTTCCACCCTCTCCTGGTTTGCCATGCTGTTCGCCGCTGGGATGGGCATAGGCCTGATGTTCTGGAGTGTGGCGGAACCGGTCGCCTACTACACCGATTGGTACGGCACCCCCCTGAATGCAGAACCCCACACCGCGGAGGGCGCCCGGGCAGCCATAGGCGCCACCATGTTTCACTGGGGCCTGCATCCCTGGGCAATCTATGCCGTCGTCGCCTTGTCCCTCGCCTTCTTTGCCTTCAATAAAGGCATGCCCCTGACCATCAGGTCCGCCTTCTATCCGATCTTCGGCGAGGCGTGCTGGGGCTGGGTAGGCCACATCATCGATCTACTGGCCGTACTCGCCACCATCTTCGGCCTCGCCACGTCCCTGGGTTTGGGTGCTCAGCAGGCGGCCGGCGGGCTGCAACACCTGTTCGGCATACCCAATGAGATCAATACCCAGATCGCCATCATTATCGGCGTCACCAGTGTGGCGGTTTTCTCCGTGATTCGAGGTATTGAAGGTGGGGTCAAGCTACTCAGTAACATCAACATGGCTTTCGCCGCTTTTCTGCTGCTGTTCGTGTTGATACTTGGACAGGGGCTCGGCTTTTTTTCCAGTCTGGGCCGTACCGCCGGTGCCTATATGGAAAACCTCCTCCCCTTGAGCAACTCGTTCGGACGGGAAGATGACACCTGGTTCCACGGCTGGACCGTGTTCTACTGGGCCTGGTGGATATCCTGGTCCCCGTTTGTCGGCATGTTCATCGCCCGTATCTCAAAGGGGCGAACGGTAAGACAGTTCATCATTGCGGTACTCCTGGTACCGACTGCTGTCACCATGATCTGGATGACGACATTCGGCGGCACCGGCCTGGACCAGGCGATGAACAACGTGGGACAGCTGGGGTCGGGGATCTCCGATGTCTCCCTGGCCATGTTCCATATGCTGGAGAACCTGCCGCTCTCTTCCATCACCTCATTTCTGGGCATTGCCCTGGTGCTGATCTTCTTCGTAACCTCTTCGGACTCCGGCTCATTGGTGATCGACAGCATTACCGCGGGTGGGAAGGTGGATGCCCCGGTACCGCAAAGAATTTTCTGGGCGACCCTGGAAGGGGTGATCGCGGGGACGCTGCTTTATGGCGGCGGCGCGGAGGCGCTCAAGGCGCTCCAGGCGGGCGCCATCAGTGTCGGACTTCCCTTCACGGTTGTCCTGCTGTTGATGTGCGTAAGCCTCTACAAAGGCCTTTCGTATGAGCGTAAAAATGCTCAATAAACATTACCGCCGAATGGATATCAAAGAGAAACACTCGCTCACAGGCAATGGCCTTCTATAGCAGCACCCAGATAACCTGTGTGACTTTTCAGATTAATATTGCGTAATAGCCTAATGGTGGAACACCACCATACAGGCTCACTAATCTGTCGAATATGTTATTGTTGACCATTGAGTTAACTGACAATCACTTCGGTATGCAACACCTGGATCGACACTTTTGCGACATAATCTTAGACTTTGATAGGTCTGTTTATGGTTTACGACAATGAGATGACAGAGAACATCCTGATCGCTTTGAGAAGGGTGATCAGGGCCATCGATCAGCATTCGAGAAACCTGGTGCAAAGCCATGGTCTGACGGGCCCACAGGCACTGTTGTTGACGGAGATTGTCCGTAACGGCTCTCTCACCGGTAGCGAATTGGCAAAACGGGTAAGCCTGAGCCAGGCCACGGTGACGGATGTGGTCAAACGACTGGAAGCGAGGAAACTGCTTGAACGGAAGCGCGATTCAGTAGACAAGCGGAAAGTTCTGCTACGCGCTACGGAACAGGGTGAGATACTGGTCAAACAGTCGGTGCCACTGTTACAAGAAAAATTTCAAAGCCGCCTGAGCGAACTCAAAGACTGGGAACAGAACCAGCTACTCTCTTCCCTGCAAAGAATTGCAGAGATGATGAATGCGGAGGATCTGGATGCGGCACCCATGCTGACCAGTGGCGCGATTACCGCATCTCCCGAGGCCATTGAAGAGGCTGTCACTCCACACAACGAAGATCAAACAGCCAAACCCTGATTTGCTGGTTTATGCAGCCGACCAGTAATCGGTTGCAATACCATCCCCCAGATCGGCCTCGATGAGGCGCCCCCTGACTTCGAGCAACTTCTCCAGCAGTGCCGGTTCGGCCGCGCTATAGGCATCCGCATCAGGCACCCGCTTGACCACCACCCCCAACAGCTCGGTGATGGCGTTGCCGATGGAGTTCTGACTGATGGTAACGATCAGTTTGCCGGCCTCGTTGCGATAGATGAGTTGTTTGAAGGCCGGTTGCCAACGAATGGAGTTGGCATACTTGGCATCCACGATACACTGGTCCCTGACCCGCTTCGCGGTGGCGAGGAAATCGTTATTGAACAACAGCACGTTCTCCACCTGTTGTGGGTAGTAGACATCCTTTGGTATGGGGGCGTTGCGGGTTGATACCTGGCTGAAGAAGGTGCGATAAAAATCGATAAAGCCCTCCAGGATCGCATCGTACTCATGCCAGAAACGGATATTCTGCAATGCCTGCACACCTCCCCGAATCTCCCAACAGGGCAGCCCTTGGGGATAACCGGTCAACTTGATATTCGACTCGTCAGAGCTGATCGGCTTCAACACCTTGAGTTCCAGGGCGCGATCGAAGAACTCCCGATAGACATCCCGCATGTAGGACTGGAACAGGCTGTGCTGTCCCCCATCGGTGAGGTTGGGATTATCCAGATCGGCCAGCTCGGCCTCTCTCAACTGCTGCATGGGGAAGACCATGAAGTGGTTATGCAGCATACGGATACTCGGCACCCCCGGGGAGGTCAATGGCCAGGTGGCATCCAGGCTGGCCTCACCCGCCAGGATCAGGTGGGTAGCGGGATCGGGATAGCGTTCCACCATATAGTCGATGATGATCTGGTTCATGCGATTCCACACATGACGAACGTTTTCCGGCACCTGGGTCCGCCGTACCGGTCGTCCCAGGGGATCGAGGATCACCTGGGAGGTGTTGTAGATAATGGAGGTATCGAACTCGTTGCTGTGACCCAGGGCCTTGCGATAGAGGAGCAGATGCTCCGGATTCATCAGCAGACCGTTGTTGTGCACCAGGTCGTTGAGGTTTTCCGTACTGTTGAAAAACTCATTCGGTTTCATCCCCTCGGGTACGTCCAAGGGTATGGGACGAAAGGGATTGATGATCTCGCGGGGTCCGTACTCCATTCAAGAAGCCTCCTGTCGGTGAACTGCTTAGCGATTCTCGACTGCAGCCGTTGTGCGTTACCCTAAACAGCAGGCTCGATGAAAACAAGATCATAGAAAATCTTATGGGTCTATTGAGTGATTTTACGAAGAATAGATAACCATTTGTTTTCACTACCTTCCCGTTAACTCCCACTCCCTTAAAATTAGGTTAGCTATTATTTTACCCACGTCATTCCGGCGTATGCCGGAATCCAGTGAATACACTCACAAGTTGGATACGGTGACAACCACACATTTCCCAATCTAAATTTGGTTTCAATTTTGTTCCATGGTAGATGCTATTGCAGGCATAGCACCTGGATTCCGGCATTCGCCGGAATGACGAGTAACACATATATGAAGGAACACTTATTCTCTATTTTCATATCCTACATAATCCTCTTCCCTATAAAATTACCTGAGTACACTGAGTTATAAGGAAGTGCCCTTGGGGGTATACTGAAAGGGCTAACCGGCATCCCTGCCGCTTCTCCGAAAGACAACCGTCAGGCGCCTACTACCAATCATTGAGGACGACAGACAAGCGTGATCATTATCCTCATGGGAGTCTCAGGCTCCGGCAAGACAACCATCGGAAACGACCTGGCGCAACGCCTGGGTTGGCGTTTCATTGAAGGTGACGACTACCACCCTGCCGAGAATCGGGAAAAGATGTCGGCCGGTGTCCCCCTCGAAGACAAGGATCGCCAGCCCTGGCTTGATGAGCTGGAGAGGGTGATAACCCAAACCATCGAATCGGGGGACGACGCGGTGCTCGCCAGCTCGGCCTTGAAAGCGCGCTACCGGGAGCAACTGCGGGTGGACCCCGAACAGGTTCGACTGGTCTATCTCTGCGGTTCCTACGAGCTGATCCTGGAGCGGTTGAAACAGCGCATCGGCCACTTTATGAAACCGGAGATGTTGCGCAGTCAGTTCGATGACCTGGAGAGGCCTGCTGATACCCTGGTGATCGACATTCACCAACCCCCGGACAAGATCGTCGATAGCATCATCGAGCAACTCTCCCTGCCTACCACCCGGCTGCTGCTGGACGGCCTGATGTTTCCCGAGGCGCCCCGCTGGCGGGACGGCTGGCTCTGGTTCACCGATCAGCACGCCCAACGCATCGTGCGGGTCTCACCGGAAGGGGAATCCGAAACCATCGCCACCCTGGATGACCTGCCGGGTGGGCTTGGCTGGCTGCCGGACGGCCGCCTGCTGGTTGTATCCATGACCAAACGGCAACTGCTGGTACTCGAAGAGGGCGGAGTCCGGCTTTATGCCGACCTCTCGGATCTCGCTTCTTTCCACTGCAACGACATGCTGACCGATGACAAGGGCCGCTGCTATGTGGGCAACTTCGGCTACGATCTACACGGCGGCGCCGACCAGAGCCCCGCCGAGCTGATCCTGGTGCGTGGTGAGAACGACGCTTCGGTTGTGGCCAAGGAGCTGATCTTCCCCAACGGCTGCGCCCTCACCGCGGACGCTTCCACGCTACTCGTCGCCGAGACTTTTGCCTCGCGTATCAGCGCCTTCGATGTGGCAGCGGATGGCAGCCTCTCCAAGCGACGCATCTGGGCCGACTTGGGTGATGCCTATCCCGATGGCATCTGTCTGGACAGGGAGGGTCTGCTCTGGGTTGCCGCACCCAATCAATCGCTGCTGCTACAAGTACGCGAGGGTGGAGAGGTCGTGCGCAGGATCAAATCCATGGGCGCGCCCTACGCCTGCATGATCGGCGGTAGTGCCGGCGAATATCTCTTTATCGCCAGCTCGGAAACCGATGATCCCGAAGTGGCCAAGCAGCTAAAAGGTGGACGAATAGAAGTCATGGAAATTCAGACTTGATGGCTGATCCTAGCCACCAATAGCAGACGTTTTAAGAAACCCGCACATAGTAAGTGCCACGTCCGGTACCTTTTGATTCAATAAGACCCATCTTGACCAGCTTAACAAAATCCAGCTTTCTCGATGCTAGGCTGCGTGTTGATATCCCGCCATATTCCCTTTGTGTAATAGTGCCATGTTCTTCAATATAAGCGAGAATTTGACGATGATGAGGCTCTAACCGTGGTTTAGGTTTTGATTGATCCGGCAAAGCCTTTCGTACACGGCGAAGCTCATCCAATATCCCATCGGCGAAATACTCTAACCAATCTGAAAAATCTATATCATCTTTCAAATCATAGTAATCGCCCTCAAGACCCACGGCCTTGAAGTAACGCGTGATGTTACGATTGTAATAGTTCTCAAAGCTGAATATCTCAAACAGGTCAAGACCTGCCTTCCCCAAAATAGCAGTGGTTAACAACCTTGTTGTTCTGCCATTGCCATCAATGAAGGGATGAATAATCACGCATTGGCGATGAAAAATACCCGCCAAAATAACGGCATCGATCTTCCCTATATTACGTTCAATGAATTTGAACAAGTCGCCGGTGAGTTTCCGAACATCTTTGCTATCGGGTGGGATAAAGACAACTTCATCAATTATTCGTGGATTATGAATAATGACCGGAGCTTTCCTCAAAGCACCACAGTGTGTTGGGTTGTCAATTAACCCATGAACGACCCGACCCTGAATTTTCTCAAGGGTTTTTATACCCAGCTTGAACTTACCCGAGCGCACATCAGCATAAAGAGATTGCAGCGCTTTATTGTAATTAAGCACCTCACGTTCAGTATCACGCACATGCTCTTTTCGGGTCTTTAGCAGGCGCTTCACATCGGTGAGCGGTAAGGGGTTTCCCTCAATACTGGTGGAAGCGTAGGACGATAACTCCCTGGCCTCAATCTCCAGCTTGGCCAAATCCTGATCGCTCAAATGGCATGATTTAAGCTCCCCCAACGCCTCCCCTATTTCACGGATTGTTGAGAGAAGCTTATTGCTAATTGTGTAATCAGGCGTCCAGCTCATAGCCTTAAATTAGCTGATAATTAGCCGCAAAGCAACTAAATAACAAGCCGCAAACTAGCCTTAAATGAGCCGTGCTATTGACGGGTCTGACCTATGCAACCCATAGATTTCATTCGCGTTTCGTTTCATGACGTTGTGTTTTTCTCGCTTAGAAGGGCTTTTACAGCAACAAAAACACCTATGTAAGCTGCCGATAATGCAAAATAGTAACTGTTGGCCCATCACTTTCTTATACGATAACTTTTCAACTAAAAAATGAGTTTTTAGCCTATTTTTTTGGCCAAATATTGGGCTGTTATCCTCCTAAATCAGTCTGTTATAAAGGTCCGACCCCACACACAAGACCCCACACACAACCGTCAATTTGCCCTGTTAGCCAATCACGGCCAAAGCAACGCTTTTGCGATAAGTCTCTTAAGTTTCGACTTACCATCCACCCAAAATGGATTAATATCGACGCGCCTCTCACTATTTGGAACACCTTGCCCTATTGAAACGTATGCTAATTTGTCAAGTTCTATTACGATTGGTATTGACTCTTCGTCGTTACCCTTTGAATGAGTACAGAAAACAGGGTCTTTACTACTGAGTTCTGTAGCATATTCTCGATACCACGGCCCCCATCTTATTTTGATGGTATGCTTGACGCCATCATTGGCAGGTTCCGCCAAGAAGCGAATCCAAACTGGTCCGTGATAGGCTCTCGGATGATTAAACGTAAAATTGCGACTCGCTTTACCTCTTAGTAATTCTATGAGATTCTGCAAAATTTCTTCTTTATCGTCAAAATGAAGATATTTCTTTGATTTCAGAAACGGGAATGCCGAGAAAAAGTCACTTTGTGAGCAGGAAAGAACCGGAAGAAGTGTCACGGTATCCGTCTCTATTTCTCTTTGAAAGGCCGTCAATATTTCTTTCTTTACCCAAGGGCTCTTCAGCGAGTTCACAGATATAAAAACTACAACAAAGCGAGCAGATTCAATTCCTGAAAAAACACGCTCAATAATGCTCTCACCCCACCCTATATCCATCTTATCAAGGAAAAACTCAACTCCAGAGTTTTTCAGAATACTTACAAAATCTAAAACCTCATCTGAATCGACGGTACTGTAAGATATAAAGACATCTTTAGTAAATTCGTTGATTTCACTGGGATCTGTCATAAGCGATTAATCCTGCAACTATGCCACTTTTCTTCGTGCTATTTCTTGGCTAACATTTAAGCTGTGAACGCTAACGAAGCGCAGCGTAGTTTGCGTGCGAGCGAGCGCTTCGCGAGCTGTTAGTGATGCCCGCCTACATTAACTAACTGATAGACATTAACCAATTCTTGTTGAACATTTCTCAATAGCCACCTTACTGCGCTCCAGTCATTCAGAAATTGCTCTAATTCCGGAAATCCCTTCTGACGCTCAAGCGGATTTAATCTAGGATTGCTTTTGTTCTCCCACCAGTGACGATAGTTCACCTGCCATTTTTCTAAAAACGGCCTAAGAACGTCTTCCATCATCCGATTTATCAATACACCAAGATGATCTTTGTTGTCCCCATCTATCTTTCCGACCGGGAATTCCCGCATGATTGCCCGCGCCTCTTGAAAGAACTTATATAGCGAACTAAGGCTTTCAATATAGAGCTCGCCGCTGAAGTCTGCACATTCCGCATCTCCTGGCTTCCCTGTAACCGCTACTCGTGTAGACAACTCCGTGTAAAGCTCCCACGCACATTGCCTATCATCATCACTTAGATCGGCCCCCAACTTGACGATCCCAAGATTAAGTGAAAATGATCCTTTTTTTAGAACAGCCATATGTCACCCGTTTCTACGACGCATCTGTCGTGAGTTATTGATTAATGTTGGTGGCCTTGAATTAGCCAGTTCGATTGCTTGTGCTATTGCCTGTGTAGTAAGCTCATGCCACTGAAGCCAAACTGCATAGCCAGAGTGGTAATTGTCATTAAATCTATCGGGTACAAAAACACCATTATTGCTTAATATGCTCCCGGGCAGGTTGATCCCAATAAGGCCATGGCACTTATCTAAAGCCGCCTTAATCTCCCAATCCACATATTTTCTCTGCGGAGTTTGAGCGCCGCATAAAACAATTGTGCAAGATGTGCCGGTAATATTGTTTTCTCTAATCCTGCGCATTACATAATCTGGATCATCACTGTCAATCGCTCGATCTAACGAGCTATCTTGAACCACGTCATAGGTGTCACTAAAAATGCGAGAAAATTCATTGTAATACCATTGGTCGCCTCCATGATGGTAACTAACGAATATTTTTCGTTTAGTTGGAATAAAAAGCGACCCTAGTAATCCGTTAGTCATTCTTTAACCCCTCAACCACTTTCCCAGGCTTACGGCAGTATTCTCAAATTATTGACGGGCCGGACCTATGCAATCCACAAATTTCATTCGCATTTCGTTTCATGACATGGTGTTTTTCTCGCTTATAAGGGCTATTACAGTAACAAAACACCTATGTAAGCTGCCGATAATGCCAAACAGTCACTGTTAGCACATTACTTTCTTATAGGATAATTTATTAGCCGAAAAATGAGTTTCTATCATATTTTGTAGCCAAATATTGGGTTATTATCTTTCTAAATCAGTCTGTTATAAAGGTCCGACCCAGCACAAGCTGCAACTATGTCGTATTTCGGCCAATAACGGACTCTCAACATTCATAGATTTTGGCGCGGACTACATCGCTTACTTTGCCAGTTCCATAACGCGAGCTCGCAAGGCTTCGTTGACCCTCTCGTAACTCGGTTGCACCCAACTCGAATCCCAGAATAGCATTGCCAGGCCGTTGTCCACCTCATGCTGGATCACCCGGGTACCCCCGTCGACCGCCTCAAGTCGGTATTCGTGATCGGCGGTCAGAACTCCGCGCAGTCCAGCGAATTGACGAATTCGTCGGCCGGGCTCGATTTCGACGATGGTTGCCTCGAACTCGCTCTGCTTGCCGTTCGGCTGGGTCATCCGGTAGGTCACCTTGCTGCCGACGCTCAGACTGCCCGCGATTGGCACGAGCAACGGATTCCAGTCTGCGTAGCCTGTGTGGTCGGAAAGCACGGCCCAAACCGCTTGCGGCGATGCCGGAATCACGATCTCGGCATGAAAGGTCTTTCGTCCAGCGAAATAGAGCACCGTAAGTAGTATTGCGGCGCCAACTACGGCCCACAGCCATTTGGAGGTCAACAGGGTCATGGTATTTTCCTATGTCGGTCTATTTGACGATCGATTAGTGCGCACCATACATACGGTCATCGAACCAGTCGGTGAATTCCTGAGGGTGCGTGCCAATACGGTCGTAGGCTGCGAAACGGCTTTTGTCCAGGTCGAGCATTTTCAGTTCCTTCTCCACGGTCAGTCGCTGGAAGTAGTCTTCCACCATCGACATTTGTGTCCAGGGGTCGTTGGCATTTTGTACGACGAGCGTTGGTACGCTGATGCTCGCAGCCTGCTCGACGAAGTTGGGACCGGCGATATCGAATCCTAGGCGCTCCACGGAGACTTTTTCACCCGAGCGTCTTGCAAAGCCGGGCATGCCGAGAGCATCGACGAAACAGCTGTACAGCAGCGGCTGCACCGCCACCAATGCCTTGACGCGATCGCGTCCTGAGAGGCCGTCCTCAAGCCCATAGGCGTAGGTCGTCGCCGCCGAGCCCATGCAAATCGACAGCAGACCGATCGAAGCGTTGGCGAAGTCCGAGTGTATGCTGATGTAGTCGACCGCGCCGATGACGTCCTTCGCTTCCTCCGGGCCCCAACTCACCCACGGAATGGGGCCGAGATCGCTCTCACCGTGTCCGCGAAAATCATACATCAGCACGGAATAGCCTTTTTCGACCAGGTATTTCGCCTGGCGCAAAAAGCTGATGTCGTTTTTCCACGGCTTGATCGGGCCTTTGCCTTTCGGGGTCCAGCCACCGCGACTGCACTGCACGCCGAAGTGACTCTGTACGATGACCCGGTCGCTTCCGCCCCGGATCAGCCAGCCGCGCAACAAGGTACCGTCCGTCGCCGGAAATTCCACGTTTTCGTAGTCGAGGCCCCAGGTCTCGGGACTATCGAACAAAGGGGACTGGTAAGGTTTCACCATCATGTTGGAAATCATTGTGCCGAGCATTGCTTTCTTCCTCACTGCACCATCGAGTTGATCACTTTATCGAAGGTTCTATCCGACAGGATTTGCCTCATGACCAGCGTCGAAGTCGAAAACTTGCCAACGGCATACCGTGTTTTGGGCTTACTGGATTCAATAATTTTTTGAATGGTCTTCGATATAACCGACGCAGGTGAACCCGCTCCGTCAATTCCGGATTCCTTCAGGCTGAGATTCGAAACTCGCCTGGCCATATCCCGGTACGGCCCGCTTCCCGAATGATCCATGACCTGTTTGGACATAACTTCGGGGAACTCGGTTTTTATGGCACCAGGTTCCAACACCACCACATTGATTCCGAACGGTTCGAGTTCGAGTCTCAGGCAATCGGAGTATCCTTCTACCGCGTGTTTGCTTGCGTGGTACCAGGCGCCCAGTGGAGCATAAATTTTGCCACCGATGGAGGAGGTATTGATGATCGTTCCTGATCCTTTGTTTCTCATGTGCGGTACGACCAACTGGGTAAGGCGAGCCATTCCGAAAAGATTGACCTCGAACTGATATCTGGCGTCGTCCAGGCTGGTTTCTTCCACCGAGCCGTACAAACCGAAGCCAGCGTTGTTCCAGAGAACATCCACCCGGCCTTCAGTTTCAATTATCTTGTCGACGCAAGAAACGATGTCCTCGTCTTTCGATATGTCCAATGTCATTAGCTTCCCGCCGATTTCTGCCAGATCCTGCATCTTGTCCGTACGCCTGGCGGCGCAATAGACGATATGGCCCTGGTGAATAAGGTCTTTTGCGGTTTCCTTGCCCATTCCTGAGGAGGTACCTGTTATGAGAATTACTTTCATGTCTATGTTATTGCTCATAATTTTCTCTAGATGTGGAAATAAAACAAATTTAATTACACTATACAGTGTAGTGTGATTTGAATGAATAGTCAATATAAATTACACTAATCGGTGTAATTTTTGATTAGAGTTTCATTTGGCTGTGAAAAAAAGAGATACAAGCAAGAAGAGGGATTCCATAGTAGACGCTGCCCTCAAAGCATTTGAGGAACAAGGCTATGAAAAGGCCAGTATGGATTATGTAGCCGAGGTAGCTAACGCCTCGAAGCGAACCGTTTACAATCACTTTCCTAGCAAGGAGTCTCTCTTTGAAGAAGTGTTCGATCGCTTTCTTCAAGAGGTCTTCACCCTGAAACAGATCAAATACGATCCGGAAAAGACTGTGGAGGAGCAATTGGATGAATTTGCCGAATCCAAGATGGTATTGGCAAACAAACCCGAACGACTTGGTCTCATGCGAATGGCCTTTGCCGCTTTTGTTTCCCATCCCGAACTGGCGCAGAGGGCCTACGCAAAGGCCGAGAGTCAGGAAGACAGCTTAGCGGCCTGGCTCAAATCAGCGTCAAACGATGGTCGACTCGAGGTTAAGGAGCCTGATCTTGCCGCGGAGATATTTTGGTCTCTTTTTGCAGGAACTTTCTTCTGGCCGCCGATCTTGCAGGGTCCCGTCGAACCTAAAACTGCCAGGAAACTCAAGAAAGAATTCATTGAAACATTTCTGGCACGATTCAGGAGTGTTTAGTCCCGATTTACAGACGTAACCTAGTACATCGCGAAAGGCCCGCTTTGGGTCGAAAGCAGAAACCCTCTATTCGATCATTCTTTCCTACATAGAGTAATCTAAACATCGATTATGTAAACAAAATGCTTATCAAGCACTCACAAAAAGATGATTATCACGCAGCGATTTCTATAGAAACATGCAACCCTAAACGATGAGCGATATCCACCAGCGTATCCAATCGGAAATCACTGATCTTCCCCTGGCTCAAAGTCTAAACCGGACACCCATTGCTAATTTGCCAAAATTTAATAACTCTGGCAATCTCTAACCCACATCAGCTATCAAGGAGTGATACGATGCCCAAGCCAAGGAAAGCCCTTGTTCTACTGGAAGAAACCCCCTATTACCACTGCGTCTCCCGCTGCGTGCGCCGCGCCTTCCTCTGTGGTGTGGACACCCATACCGGGAAAAGTTATGAACATCGCCGCCAATGGATCGTCGATCGCATGAAACTGCTGACTGATGTTTTCGCCATCGACATCTGCGCCTATGCCGTGATGTCGAATCACTACCACGTCATCCTTCATGTGGATACTGAATGCGCCGTCGAGTGGAGCGAGCGGGAGGTGATCACACGCTGGGAGCGTCTCTTCTCGCTGCCTGTGCTCGTGCAGCGTTATCTTTCACAAGACACCATTACCCGTGCAGAGCAGGAAACGGTTTCGGAACTGCTGACAAAATGGCGCAAACGGCTGCAGGATATCAGCTGGTTCATGCGTTGCCTCAACGAACCGATTGCCCGCCAAGCCAACCAAGAGGATGACTGTACCGGTCGCTACTGGGAGGGCCGATACAAATCCCAGGCCCTACTGGATGAAAAGGCCCTGATGGCCTGCATGGCCTATGTGGACCTCAATCCGGTCAGGGCAGGGCTGGCACAGTCACCGGAGACATCGGAATACACCTCCATTGCTGAGCGTACAGATCAACTCAAACGCGATCAGAAACCTCTCGACGATAATGAAACACCCTCCGGTCTGGCGCCCTTCGTCGGCTACCCTCGCCAGGACATGCCCAAGGGCATGCCGTTTCGGCTCACAGACTATCTTGAACTCATTGATTGGACAGGGCGCGCCATCCTGGGAAACAAACGCGGCTATATACCTGACAACCAACCGCCCATTCTCGAGCGGTTACAGATCGACACCAAGCATTGGCTTTATATGACCCAACATTTCGAGAGCCGCTTCAAAGGGTTTGTTGGGATGAGTCACAGGCTCACCGCAGCATGCCGCAGATTGAAGTATCGACGAACGCCCAATCTCGGGGCTGTGCGAATGCTGCTTACGTAAATAATACTCACCGAGCTAAAACTGACTGCATCAGCGTAAGTTGAGGTACAACCCTGTCTGACACTCTGCAAAAACAGCCTAAAAAACAATTCATCTCTAATCATCAAGCTGTTTTCTCACAGAAAAGCTGTATGACGTAAATATCAGTGACTAAATGAAGCAACCATCTTGCTCAGTGATGCGCGCGGGTTCTTAGATTTTGGGTTGGGTGTCTTGTTTATCATGCATTCTTTTCCAAATATAGTTCTGGGCACATAGCTTGCCACTCATGATTTAAAACACATGCAAATGTTAATTGCTTGTTTGTTACTACACACTCTAATTGATTTAGGATTTCACGGTTTAGCCTTGTAAGATTAGATACAGAATAACCAATCGTTTTGTTCTCGCCTCCACTTTCATAGACTGAGAATAGCTTGTGCTTTGGAGCAGTGAATATATAGCCCTCTAACGGGATCTTAGTTTCTATCTCTTTGAATGCCTCATCACCATGAAGGGACCAATAATTCTCATTGTCAATGAACTCATCTAGGGTAGATAAGACTTTCCTGTATTCTTGATCTGAGAGGTGTTCCCATTTTGACTCGATTGAGTCAAGAAACACTTCAAGCTCTACATTCCTTTTCACGAAGCCCATTATTTATCCTGATGCATAACGACAAGCTTCAGCCGAGCGCGCCTTTGGCGCGTCGGCTGAAAGCGCTTGTTAACTGTTTTTGCGTATTATTCATACCGAATATTCACCCTTCCTAATGAACTTTCCTTCTTGATGGTTTTGGCACCCTGCGTATTTTTTATGAGTAATACATCTGAGTTAACCCAAGATATTTTGAAATTGTTTTTATCTGGATGGCCATCTGCAGTAAGGATATTACCGCCTTTGTTTTCTAATTCCTCATTTGCATCAATAATTGAAATTTGCGTGCTAAATCCTGTTGTTGCCCCACAATCTCTTTGGAAAATGAGAGCTTTATATTTTTTATCAGGCGATTTTGATTCGGTTGCTAAATCATTCCTACACATGTCTGAAAATGCTATATAAATAAACAAATATCCACTCATTAAAGCTATGGACACTATCGATATTGAACCTATGACTATGCGTTTTACCCAGGTCTTCATTTTTTACAGTTAACGTTTTGGGTTAGTGGTGAGCAAACACGGAGCGCAGCGGAGGGTTTGCGATCCACTAGACCCACTGGTTAAGGCACAGGTGTTCGTGTGAAGGTTGAACCCTTGATGTCGCGACACACTCGCTACCTGCACCAAACGACTAGCCTGCAAACTGGCAACACCAAGAAGCGAAGCCACAAAATCGCTGGAAGCTTGCCATCCTTGTTTGCGATTTGATGCATCAGATTCCTTTCTACGGAGCCACTTCATGGAACGAGCCATCCGTTTGCAACTCTCCTTGATTTGTACTCCATACATATTCACTTTCCATTCAAGCCTTAACGTTCTGGGTAAGGGGCCGTAGCGGAGCGGAGGTCCCAGCGACCGCAGGGAGCGCTCTTGACCCGATTGTTATGTGTTTTCCTTAAACATTGCATTCAGAATACCATATACCATTTCGTGTACGGTAGAGCTTCCGCCAAAATGAATTAGCTCATCACTGTCAGATGTAAATAGTAAGTTTGGATAGGCTACATCACCATCAAATTCAATATCGTTGACATTATCTATCATGCAGCCAATTTCAAATGATATTTTACCTGTAAGCTCTTTTAATTCTTCGCCTTTGATTCCTGAACACTCAAGATGGTCAGCTATACGGGCAATCATTTCACCTGTAAAAACCTCTTGCTGTTTTAGATAATTATTGGGGTCAAAAGTTAACTTCATGTTTTTCTCTTACACATAACGCCACAATTAAGGGGCGCTGGTGAAACCAGCGTCCCAGCCCCGAAGGGGCGTCTTGAATGACTGGTTAGGCAATGAACGCTTCACTTAACCACCTTCATTGCAGCTGCAGGTGACTTAGGTGGTAAGTCTTCTGGTGGCGAAGTAAGCTTTTCGGTGTCCCACCGGATAAATCGGCATACTTTTATATTTTCTTCATGCTTCAATATCGCCTCGTCTATACTTTGTCTTATAGTTACTTCGGGATTTTTTATAAACAGTTGTATAAGAAGCTCATTTATATCACTTGGGTCTTCAGCTGCAATGTGCATTGCTACATCATGAATAAATGTTGAAAACTCTGCATCATCAAACGGCATGAACGATTCGCAGGCAAACTCGACCATGACCCCAATACGACCACTGTGATTATAACTTGCGATTCGTTTGCTATTCATCATTATTGTTGCCTAACGCCCGGCCTCAAAGGAGAGCGAACGAAGTGAGCGAATCCTTTGAAGGCCATTGTTAGGCTTTTTGATCAACATAAACATTTGAATTTGGTATTAAAACTAAAGTAGCAGCTGTATAAATTAAAAATGAAATATATGTGACTACTATATTAATAACAATTAATGTTGGCACCAGTGAATATACATTTGTGGATTGCTGCCCCTGTTGCACCAAAATTTGTCCCAATAGGATTTCTACTATAAATATTAAACCCGCAAGAAGAATTAAAGGGATGCTCTTTCTTATATTTTGAAATAAAAACACCAAACCAGTAACAATTGCCAACATATGCTCTTTCTTTAAAAACACGATTGGAAGGACATAGATTGTAATTATAGACATCAGTGTTTTTATAGCTGATTGACTCAAAGCCAAGAACACAGCCGATGTTGATAATATTTTTATGACTTGAATTATAGCTAGTGTTGAAACTCCTATAATGAGCATTACCACGATATAGTTAACCCAGTTTCGTTTTAATATTTCTTTAGCTGGTAATACTTCCTCACCCCTTACTTTTATGGTAATTTGCCCATAAATAATTATACCTATCACAATCGAAGCCAGCATTCCTACAACGGAAATATAGGCAAAAGCGCCATAGTAAAATTGAATTCCAATTACTCCTGAGAGCAAAAGTAATGAGATCTGCTCATTAACTATTCGTATTGATCTTGAAATTAATTCCATCTCTAATTAAGCCTAACAGTGGATTATGTGGACGGCACAGAGAATGACTTATGACGCCGGCACAAGTATTGTATTATGACGCCAAATGTACTATAAATGTTCACATACATGGAAGAACCTTGTTTAGAGTGAGAATTCACATGGAACAAAATGAGACATCCGATCCACGAATTGCCAAATTTTGGCAAAATTATACAACGTTGCTTAAACGTTTCCGTATTCCACCCAAATCCATACCCTGGTATCGACGCCATGTCGAAGGTTTCCTGGCCGATCATCCCAACGTAAGACTCAGATCTCATTCCGCTGAGAATGTTGTACGCTGGCTTGAACGCATAGGCAGGGATACCAACATCGATGCCTGGCAATATCGTCAGAAGGTCGATGCGTTGAGGATTTTGTTCGGTCACTTTTTGCGGCAGCCGTGGTGCAGTGATTTCGATTGGGATCGTTGGTTGAACGGCGCGCGTGCGCTGGAGAGTGACCACGCGACGATTGCCCGCACTTACGAAATGATCGAAAAGTCGGTTGAAGACCCTAAAAACCACCTGGCCAGGACCTTTCCCGACCTCTACCGGCGTTTTTTGGTTGCAATCAGGCTCCCTGACTACTCCATTAACACGGAAAAGAGCTACCTTGATTGGATCAACCGCTACCTTCGCTTTCACAATAATCGGCATCCCTGTGACTGCAATGAACCGGAAGTTGCCTCCTTTCTAGAACATTTGACGCTTCAGCGCAAGGTGGCTAATGCGACTCAGTCGCTCGCACTCAATGCGATTGTTTTCTTCTATGCCCATGTTTTGGAGAGACCTTTAGGCAAAATCGGGCCTTTCTCACGCGCCAAAAAGCCAAAGCGAATACCGACAGTTTTGAGCATCAAGGAAGTAAATTCACTATTAATTCAGACCAAAGGGCTTAATCAGCTGATTCTTCACCTCATGTATGGCACCGGTATGCGGGTCATGGAATGTGTGCGCCTCAGGGTGCTCGACCTGGATTTCGAATATCGAACCATTGTTGTGCGCGCCGGCAAAGGCAAGAAGGATCGTACCCTGCCCATGCCGGATGTATTGATAGCGCCCCTGCAAGCTCAGATCGAGCGGGTAAAGGAGCAACATGATAATGATTTGGCCGGCGGATTCGGGTCTGTTTTTTTACCTGACGCACTGTCTCGGAAATACCCAAATGCCGACAAAGAGTTGCGATGGCAATATCTTATCCCTGCCAGCCGCATCGCGCAGGACCCCAGAACCGGTGTGGTACGTCGTCATCATTTGCATCAGTCCGCAGTTCAAAAGATGGTAAAACGTGCAGCAGAAGCAACCGGCATCCACAAGCGGGTCACCAGTCATACCTTGCGCCACTCATTCGCGACACATTTACTTGAGGCGGGTTCCGATATCCGCACCGTTCAGGAGCTGCTGGGCCATACCGATGTCTCCACCACCATGATCTACACCCATGTGATCGGCAGGGGTGGTCAGGGTGCAAGGAGTCCCCTTGATAGACTCTTAGTGGAATCACCTTGATAGCAATAGCAGCATCCGCCAAGCCACACCGAAGGTGGCAAAGATCTAAACTCCAGGCAAATCCATTCATGCCTCTGCTGTAGCCCTTTTCTCAACGCCTATGTACCCATTCCTGGTGGCGGTTATCTCGGCCATGATGGAGAGGGCGATCTCGGACCATTAACGGGCCGGACCTATGCAACCCACAAATTTCATTCGCATTTCGTTTCATGACATGGTGTTTTTCTCGCTTATAAGGGCTATTACAACAACAAATACACCTATGTAAGCTGCCGATAATGCCAAATAGCCACTATTAGCCCATCACTTTCTTATACGATAATTTTTCAACCAAAGAATGAGCTTCTAGCCTAAATAACTGACTCAAGCCCCCTTTGACCGACCCATAACTAGAGCATATAATAACCATATGGGCATTTTCAGAGGTTCATATGAGCACACAAAAGAAACCCGTCGCCACTCCCAAGAAGGGAACCGTAGCTGGTCATCGTACTGAGCCTGATGCGGCAACAGGCCGTATCACCGATTTTAAGCCCCACAGAAGGAGCAAGAAGGGGAGCCTCCGTCTTGTGCAGAAAGTCACAGGGATTCGCTCTGGCAACCGAGAAAAAATCCTGAACCGCATCAAAAAAGGCTTGAAATATAGTGCCATAACCCAACTCGAGGAGGCACTGCATACCTCGCAAAAGGAGATAGCCCAGGTTTTGTCCATACCACCCTCGACCCTACAACGTCGAAAGAAAGCCGGACTGCTGCAAACGGATGAATCGGATCGGGTGGTTCGGTTGGCCAGCCTTAAGGATGCTTCGGTGGCGATGATGCAGGGGAATGATGAAGCCGCTGTCGCCTGGCTGCATACCCCCCTCGATATTTTGGGCGGCGAATCCCCTTTGGAGCACGCCAGTACAGAACTGGGCGCCAGAGATGTTGAAGACCTGATCGGGCGCTTGCGCCACGGGGTCTTTAGCTGATGCTATCAGGCTGGCGCATCGCCGCCCCTGAGTTTGCTTCGTCCCCCGATGAGATGATGTCCGGTGAAGGGGCCTACTTATTCGGTGGACGGTGGAACAGCAAAGGCGTCAGGGTTGTCTATCTCGGTAGTAGTTTGGCGCAAGCCGCTATGGAGCTCTTGATCCACCTGGGTCGAGCAGACATTCTTAATGATTATTATAAAATGAAGGTCTCTTTTCCCGAGGCGTTGGTGCAACACATCGCACTAGCAGATTTACCGGAGGAGTGGCGAGAACCCACCATGGCCTCATCAGTACAAGCCGTTGGGGATCAGTGGGTCACCGATAGAAGTTCACTTATCCTTCAGGTACCCAGTGCCACTGTTTCTGGAGAATACAACTATGTCTTTAACCCATTGCATCCGGATGCAACCAAAGCCAGGTTCAGTGCCATAACGAAATTCACCTTTGATCCCAGGCTGGTAAAGTAGCTGCGGGATTTAACCAGGCAGTAGCTCCTACTCAGGATTCCGCAGGACGGGAATACCAGTGACCCCAGCTATCTCGCCAACGACTCATCCTCATGCCCGAGAAAGACCGGGATATCCTTGCGATAACGCCGCATCACCAGATTGGCCAGCAGGCCTGTCCAGCCGGTCTGGTGGCAGGCGCCGAGCCCCTGCCCCGTCTCGGCATGAAAGTATTCATAGAAGAGATTGAGATGACGCCAGCTCTCGTCGGTTTGAAAGGGGCTGTCGCGGCGCAGTGCCGGAATGTTGCCTTCCTGGTCCCGCCGGTAGAGATCCACAAGCCGCTCCGAGATGAGTGTGGCGATCTCCCGCAAGGTCAGCTTTTGGCCGTCGAGACAGGGCACGGGATATTTGAAGTCATCACCCAGGAAACGATGGTACTTCTCCAGCGCCTGCACCAAGGCATAGTTGGTGGGCAACCAAATCGGGCCACGCCAGTTAGAGTTGCCGCCGAACAGCCCGCTCTCGGACTCACCTGGCAGATAGTGAATGCTTGTCTGGCCGATACCTGGTAGATGGCCAAGGTCCTGGTAGTGTTCATGCAGCTTGCTCAGACTGCGCACTCCATAGGGTGAGAGGAACTCATCCTCGCTGAGCAGTCGATTCAGGATCCGCGGCAGCATGTTGTGATCGACCAGGGCCAGGAGATGTTCCCCCTGATCGTTCTCCCAATCGGGGCAGGCACAGACATAGCTCCCCTGGAACAGCCCCTTCTTGTGTTTTTTCAGTAACTCCTGGAAACGCGGCACATTCGCCAGCAGGCGCTTGTCCACTACCTCGGTGGCGAACAGGGGAATCAGCCCGACCCAGGAGTAGACATCGAGGCGATGGTGATCCCCGTCGGGGGTGATCAACAGATCCTTGAAGAAGCCCGTCTCCATGTCCCACAGGGACGGGCCGTTGTCGTCGCCGCCGCTGATCGCCTTGGCGATGGCTAGGAACTGCTCATAGCACTGGATGGCGATTGCCTCGTAGTCACTGTCCTCGACCGCCAACTCCAGGGCCATCATGGTCATGTTGAGGGAAAACATGGCCATCCAACCGGTGGCATCCGCCTGTTTCAGGGCATACCCTGGGGGCAGGGGTTTCGAGCGGTCGAAGACCGAGATATTGTCGAGCCCCAGAAACCCACCTTCGAACAGGTTTTGCCCCTGTTTGTCCTTACGGTTGATCCACCAGGCGTAGTTGAGCAGCAGTTTGTGGAACACCCGCTGCAGGAAATTTCTGTCGCCGCTCCCCCGCTGCACCCGCTCGGCGCGGTAGACCTTGAGGGTGCCCCAGGCATGCACCGGCGGATTCACATCCCCGAAGGCCCATTCATAGGCGGGGATCTGGCCGTTGGGGTGGAGATAGTTCTCCCCCAACAGCACCTCGATCTGCTGTTTGGCGAAGTCCACATCCACCAGGGCCAGGGCGACGCAGTGAAAGGCGAGATCCCAGGCGGCGAACCATGGATACTCCCAGGCATCCGGCATCGACAGGATATCCGCCGCACGCAGGTGCCGCCATCGATGGTTACGTCCCTGGCGGCGCTCCCCGGGTGGTTTTACCTGGTCACCTTCCAGCCAACGTTGCACATCGAAATGGAAGAACTGTTTACTCCAGATCATCCCGGCCAGGGACTGGCGCATGATCCGGTGGTCCTCCACGCCGCCCTCCGGCAATAGCTGGTCGTAGAAGATATCCGCCTCGGAACGTCGCTGGGCAAACAGCTTTTCAAACCCATGGAAAGGTCGCTCCAGGGATTGCGCACTGAGCACCAGATCGATCTTTTTCGACTCACCGGCGCTGACCTTGATCTTGTATCTGGCGGCAAACTTGGTTCCCCTGGCCGCGGGATTGACGGCCTCGATCTCACCCGCCACCAGATAGCGGTGGAAGGCGTCCTTCACATAAGCTGAGGATGAGGCTTCTCCCCAGAGGCGTTTGCTGTTGGTCTCATTTTCCGTGAACAGCAGCTCCCCCTCCTGCTCACCATAGAGCCAATACTCCCCCAAGCCAGGATGTTGACACCTGACCCCCCATGTCGCCTCGCTGCTTAGGGCATCCTCTCTATGCAACTCTGGCCTTTCAATTCCATCATCCCCCCATGACCAGGTATTGCGAAACCAGAGTTGCGGCAACAGGTCGATCTCCGCATCGCTGTCAGCGCGATTATGCAGTGTGATGCGGACCAGTATCTGCTCTGCCGAGGCCTTGGCATAACAGATATCCACATCCCAAAACCCTTGCTCATTGAGGACACCGCTATCCAACAGATTGAATGACGGATCGAGCCGGCTGCGGCGACCGTTCTCCTCTACCAGCGCTTGATAGGGGTAGGCCTGTTGGGGATATTTATAGAGATATCGCAGCCAACTGTGGCTTGGTAAGGCGTCGGTATAGAAATAGTACTCTTTGACATCCTCACCCCGGTTACCCTGATTGCCGGTAACACCGAAGGCCCTCTCCTTGAGAAAGGGATCACGCCCATTCCACAAGGCCAAGGCAAAACAGAGCCGCTGTTGCCTGTCACAGATACCGCCCAGGCCATCCTCGTTCCAGCGATAGGCGCGGGAGCGTGCCTGGTCGTGATCGAAATACTCCCAGGCTGTACCCTGAGGACTGTAGTCCTCACGCACGGTGCCCCAACCCCGCTCCGCGAGATAGGGCCCCCACAACTGCCAATCGGCCTCTCCGAGTCGCTGTTGCTCCAGCCGCTTGCGCTCTGCATTCAATTGCTTTTGACCCAAGCCCATGACCGCTCCTTCAGTCCTGTTTCGCCTGTTCGAGACGCCACCAGGCATCCAGGGTACAGGCCACTGACCAGGCTTGGGCCGGTGTTCCCGCCGCTGCGTGGGGCGGGTCGCCATCGAAGATCTCACTGATCGAGCCCAAGCCGCTATCCCATAGATGATCGGCCAGGGGCGCCAACCGCTGCTGAGCCGCTTGTGCATCACCATCGACCCGATACTCCGCCAGGGCATAGTGGCCGAGCAGCCATGCCCAGACCGTGCCTTGATGGTATGCCCCATCCCGATCCGCAACACCTCCCCGATAGTGACCCCGGTAGGCCTTATCGTGGGGACTCAGGGAACGCAATCCATAAGAGCAGAGCAACTCCTTACCGCAGACCTGGACAACATCCCGGCAGGTTGTCTGATCAAGCGCTGTATGCGGGAGGCTGACGGCGAGGATCTGATTGGGACGGATGCTGGCATCATCGCCTGTTGGGCCGTCCAGCAGATCGTAGAGGCCCTGTCCATCTACCCTCTTGAAACGCTTGAAGCTGTCGCCTACTGCGCTGGCAATATCCCGATAGGGTTGCTCCGACCTGCCAAGGCGTAGTGCAAAATCGGCCATGATGGTCAGGGCGTTGTACCAGAGTGCATTGATCTCCACCGGCTTGCCCATGCGCGGTGTCACCACCCATTCACCCACCTTCGCATCCATCCAGGTCAATTGCACACCGGGTTCTCCTGCCCGTAACAGGTGATCATCCGGGTCCACGCCGATGCCGTATCTGGTGCCTTTCAGATGCCAATCGATAATCTTCTCCAGCACCTTAAAACAACGCTTCAGGGCCTTCTCATCCTGAGTAGCATCGACGTAGGCGCGCCACGCCTCGAAGTACCAGAGCGCGGCATCCACCGTGTTGTATTCCGCCTCCTCGCCGGCACCGATGAATCGATTCGGCAGCTGCCCCTGGTCGGCCAGTTCCGCATAACCGAGCAGAATGGCGCGGGCGATATCCGATCTTCCCGTGGCGATAGTCAGGCCGGGCAAGGAGATCATGGTGTCACGCCCCCAGTCACCGAACCAGGGGTAACCGGCAATGATGGAATCACCTGTTTTGTTGGACGGCAGGACTCTTTTGATCAAGAAATCATCCGCTGACAGCAGCAGCCGTCGTATCCAGTCAGGCACCGGGTTGGCAAATTTTCCTTTACCGCTATCTATCAAATTGGCATCACGATCGAAAAATCGCTGCATGGACAGTTCAAGATCAAAGTCGATGCTGTTCTCAAGGGTGACCGCGAATCCCGCCCACTCATCCTGCCTCAATTCAAAGTTGATCCGGCCGACCGAGAGGTTGTTGTCGATTGAGGCGAGCCCGCGCTGCTCCTCGGTAGAGAGTAGAAAGCCTTCGTACCAGTGTTGTAAGGGCTCAAATCTGGCATCAGTGGTGTGAATAGAGAGTCGATCCCCCTCTGGCCATTCAACACAGAGACCGCAATCCGACTCAGTCACCGAAGCGGTGCTATCCCTGACATGCATAATGCCATGGTGATCGCGGCGGTTAGCCAGCATATTCACGTTCAGCCCGGCTACATCCTGCCCGCCAGTCAAGCGATAAGCCACATAAGTGGTAGCCTGCCCATGCTCCATCCAGATGCGCATCTCCAGGCTCATATGACCGATAGCAAAACGCCACACCGGCATCCTGCCGAGCAGGGTAAAACTCTCGAGATAATCACAGCCATGGGGATCGACCACATTGCCATACCAACGATTGGTGAACAACGGCCACTCCCTACCGTCGAACCGCAGGGTGGCATCCGCCTTGGCCATCATGAGGTGGCGATCCAGGGCACCGGTGAGCGGGGCGATCAGCAGACCATGGTAACGACGCGTGAGGCTGGTTGCCATAGTGCCTGCCGCATAGGCACCCTTGCCATTGGTCAGCAGCCACTCGCGCTGTTCGGCCTGGCGCAGGTCGCCACAGATGGCACGCCCGAAACGGACCGCCCGCAAGGACTCAACCACCTTCTCTAAACCCCGGATAGAGGGTCATCCCACCATCCACGAAGAGTGTCGTACCGGTGACATAGTCAGACTCATCCGATGCGAGCCAGACCACTGCCTTGGCGATATCGGCTGGATCGCCAATACGTTCGTATGGGATCAATTTCAACAGGGAAGCTTCCGCCTCAGGGGTTTCCCAGGCAGTGCGATTGATTGGCGTGCGGATAGCACCTGGCGCGATACCATTCACGCGGATCTTCTGATGTGCCATCTCTTGCGCCACGCTCTGCATGAACATCATCACCCCCCCTTTCGATGCGGCATAGTTGACGTGCCCGGCCCAGGGAATGACCTCATGTACCGAGGACATGCAGATAACCTTGCCCGCGGCACAGGATAGATCCGGTACTACCCCGCGTCGGATAAACTCCTTGGTCGCCTCCCGGGTGCAGAGAAACTGACCCGTGAGGTTTACATCCATGACCTTATTCCACTGCGCCAAGGTCATATCGACAAATGGCGCGTCGCGCTGTATTCCAGCATTGTTCACCAGGATATCGATACTCCCCCAAGTTTCAATCATGCGATTGAACATTACCTGCACTTCGCTCTCGTTACTGACATCTGCGTATAAAGCCATTGCAACGCCGCCGGATTTTTCGATTTCGTTGACAAGCTTCAAGGCATCCGCTTCATTCACTACATAATTAATCACCACCTTGGCGCCCGCCATTGCAAGGCCGCGGGCCACGGCAGCACCGATACCTGAGTTGGCGCCTGTGACCAATGCCCGCTGCCCAGCCAACAACTGTGAATTTCTGCTGCTCATACTCCCCTCACTTTATTATCGATTTATTGCCGAATCTCCTTGATGCTCAGGGTGGGAGATCCGAACTCCAGCATAATTTAGACCTGGTCTATTTCCAAATGATGACATCTTGTCTGATCTTTACTCTATTTACTTGCATATATAAACATAGCGAACATATTAAGTTAGCCGGAACCCTGCCGCTAACAATAGATAATCCATGGTTTTACGCATTTACAATTATTTATCAATTAGTTGAAGATTAGATCATGGAACAACGCAAAATAGTGAAACGACTTAGTCCTCACCGGTTCAGGGTCCACCTGGTCCTATTCCTGATCGCTGCCAATCTGGTAACCGGCGTGATGGCCGATCCACTGTTAATCGGTATTTTCCCCCGACGCGACGCCATAGTCACAGCCAATCTGTTTCGTCCCCTATCGAACTATTTGGAAGAACATCTGCAACAGCCGGTCAAGCTCGAATTGTCTGCAAATTTCGATGTCTTCATGCAACGATTGCAGCAGCGTCGATATGACCTGGTGCATCTGAATCAGTTCGAGTATGTCAACGCCCATGAAAAACTCGCCTATGAAGCAATTGTTCAAAACGAGGAGTTCGGGGAGAAGATGATCCGTGGAGCGATCTATGTGCGCCAAGATTCCGGAATCAAGGAACTCGAACAGTTACGTGGTAAAGAGATACTTTTTGGCGGTGGACCCAGGGCAATGATGAGTTATATCGTGCCTACCTATCTCCTTCGACAAGCCGGCTTGGAGGCAGGTGATTACCAGGAGACATATGCCATCAATCCACCCAAGGCAGTGATATCCACCTTTCTCAAATATGCAGATGCAGGTGGTGCCGGTGAGGTGGTACGACGGCTACCCATGGTTAGAAAAAAAATCGATGTGAACGATCTGGCAATAATAGCTGTCAGCGATCCACTCCCGCATCTTCCCTGGGCCGTAAAGGAGGAGATGGATGATGACTTGAAAACACGCATAAAAAATATACTCCTGGGCCTGAAAGCATCTCCACGGGGAAAGGAAATCCTGCGCCAGGCGCGGCTGAGTGCCTTCAATCCTGTAAATGACAAGGATTACGATGCTCACCGCGTCATCATTAATGCCATATATCCCCGTTGATCAAAAAAGCGACCGGTTGATAGCTTATTCTTTTCGCTTTGAAAGCTCTGGTACCTCACGCATTTTGTCGAATAGATGATAAAGGCTCAACAGCGGGTGGCGAAATACCATTCTTGGGCCTGCATAGCGCATCACATCCTGCACTCTTACACGCATGTCTTTGGAATAGCAGTGTACGGTGCAGTGGTTGCACGCTGGCTTTTTCTCCTGGAAGGGACAGCTATCCAGGCGTCTTCGGGCATAATCCAAAAGTTTATCGCAATCTTCACACAGGATGCCGTCGGTATGATGATGGTCTCTGCAAAATATTCTCATCATCGCTGATACAGTCAGCTTTTCCCGCTCGATTCTGTGTTTGACCTGATCGTTATCTGTCATCGAATCTACTTGAATCTTGTAAAAGAATATCAATAAAGACCCTGCCAATTTCCGGGTCTCGCCAGCCATTTTCTATCTCAAGCTTGAGCACCTCGAGAATCTTGTCGACAGGTTGCGCCTTGCTGTAAACACGATCATGTCTCAAGGCGTCATAAATATCCGCATACTGGAATACCCTGGCAACCAATGGAATCCCTTCTCCCGATAGTCCGTCAGGATATCCACTACCGTCCCAACGTTCGTGATGGTGACGTATTATCGGCACCGCGTCACGCACGCTGTTCAACTGCTGACAAAGATCCGCCCCGATTGCAGCATGTCTTTGCATCACCTGCCATTCGTCACTGGTCAGTTCACCGGGTTTCAATAATACGGTATCGGGTACCCCTATCTTGCCTATATCGTGCAGAATGGCCCCCTTGCGCAGCGCTTCCTGATCACTGGCAGAGAGATTCAATGTCTCTCCAAGTATACGGCAGGTATTCACCAGACGATTGCAATGCTCGCCCGTAGTAGGGTCACGTGCCTCAACCATCTTGGCCAGGGTAAAGAGTACAGAGGCCGCATCGTCCAACTGATCCATTAGATGCTTCATCTCAATGGCGGCTCGAGCACGTGATTTGAGCTCAAGCGGGTCATAGGGCTTCTTGATGAAATCATTGGCGCCTATGGAGAGACTATGATGCAGGCTCTGCGATGAACCTGAGCCGGTTACCATTATTACCGGTAGCAGCTGGTTGTTGAGCTCCTGTCGGATCCGATAGCATACTTCGTCTCCATCGATGTCCGGCAACCTTTTGTTCAACAAAACCAGGTCGAAGTTTCCATTTTTGACCAAACCCAGCGCTTTTAAACCCGAGTCAGCGGTGGTTACCTGGGATGGCAGCGTCTGCAGTATATCGACCTGTAGCGACAGGTGCGGCCCGTCATCCTCGACAACAAGGACACGATAAGGCCTATCTGACCTGCCAGTTGAGGAGAAGCCGGAACGGTCCATTCAGGATGAGGATCAGGCGTCCGGGTTGACCAGCCCCATTGCTTGCTTGAGCTGAACATTGGAAAGAGGCTTTGACAAACAGACCTCGGCACCAAGATCCATAATCTGTTTTTGTTGTTGTTTTGAACAATTTCGACACATAGCAATCACTCTAATAAACCTTGTTTGATGGTCATGCTTTATGAAGCTGCATACGTGAGAACTATCGATACCAGGCAGTTTAAGATCCAACAGCACAACATCAGGTTTAAATTGTGTCACCAGGCACCCTGCCATGAAGCAGTCGTGTGCAAGCGCAACTTCAGATATTCCATGTACATCATTCAGCGACTTCTGCATGGCCTCGCCATGTTCGACGTCACTATCAATGATCAACAATCTTACAGACATGAACAGGGATGGCTCTAGATCGACACCCTTCATACGAGCCAGTCTGAACACTTCGCTGACTGGATAGCGCCGATGCCCCCCCCTGGTGGTCTCGGCCCGAATGGCGCCCTTGTTTGTCCACCCCCGCAATGATGCCGGTGTGACCTTAAAAATCTCCGCTGTTTCACCCGGAGATAGATAGTGTCTCTTCCAGGGTTTACGATACATCTTATTAAATCCAATTGCTATCGAATTTAATAATATACGATAAATTCGAAAATACTCCCTTGTTCCTCCATTACACTGATCCGAGTCACTAAATGCGTAAAAAAACACTCTCTTACATCAAGTAATAGACAGTTCCAAAATTCCCGTATGGGTCCGGTTCACCCTACGTTTTTGATGTGTAAATCTTGATCGCTATCGGTATCACTTTTCGTTATTTTGTCTTGGTTGAGGATTACCCTTGGTTTCATCATTTCCTCCATGACATAGGTCAATCCAATCTTGATTGAGGGTCTAAACTTAACCAGTAATGGCACCGACTCCACCAGAGATGCTGCAAATTCTAATATCAATAGCTACCATGAAGATTAGATAAATGATGTTTCGCAAGCAGTCAGTTTCAACTCCATAACGACACGATGATTTCGCTCTCCACATGAATAAAAATCCCACGCAGCACGTACTCACTATTGTATTTATCTATGCTGTACTCTCTGCGATCTGGATCCTCTCCTCTGACTGGCTGATCGAAGTAGTTACCAGTTCACCGAGGCAACAGGCCCTCGCTAATACCCTCAAAAGCTGGTTGTTCTTACTCATGAGTTCCCTGTTACTGTATTGGTTGATACAGCGCCTACAAGGAATCAAAGAGGCGCCACAGGAGAGTTTGCTGCATGGTATAGGTCCTATCTGGCTACCGGCATTGTTAATAGCACTCTTTGTAATACCCCTGACAATCACCCTTGTTTATTCGACTATCCAAGAAAAAAAGACATCTGAAATTAGTCGTCTGCAGGCTATTTCTGATCTAAAATCTGAATATGTGTACAATTGGCTTGAAGAGCGTCACCAGGATTTACGCTTCATTCAATTCAACTCTGCCATACCCACAGCCTTTCAAAACTGGCGCCAGAATAGTGATCAAAATGCCTTTCATCTGCTTAGTGAACAGTTGCAAGAGATAGCGCATATCGGCGAGTTCGAGGGTGTCACACTATTGGATCGAAGCGGTATCAGCCTGTGGAAGAGCACAAACCACCACTCCCAGATAGATGCTGCGGCCATTGAAGCGGTTTTACGCCTGGCAAACTCGGGGGAAGTGGAACATTTTGGGCCCTACAAGGATAGTCAGGGAGAGACGCACCTGGACTTCATCATACCTTTTAGGAAAGAAAAACAGGCAGTAGATTTTGTTCTACTCCTGCACATGGACCCCACCGACCAAATTTTCTCCACCATCAGTGAATGGCCTGTACCAAGCAAGAGCGGCGAGGTGGTACTGTTTCGCCAGGACGGATTAGAGATAGAGTTTCTCAACAATCTGAGACATGCGCCCAACTCAGCTATGCAACTTCGCTGGCCACTCGATGACGAGGTACTGCTGGCGGCACAGTTGGCCCGGGGAGATTGGGCTATGGCGCATGCTGTTGAAGGCAAGGACTACCGCAACGAATCTGTGTTCGGTGTTGGGCGTCGCATACCTGGCACAGATTGGTTCCTATTGGCAAAGATGGACTGGTCCGAAATCTATTACGAAGCCTTACAGGATGCCACATGGATGGGATTTAGCGGATTATTTACGCTGTTGATGGTGATCATTGGGCTCTACCTGTTGCGTCAGCGTCAGCAGCTAGCAGTTGCCAGCGCCACCCACCAGGCACAAGCCGAACGCATCCAGGCATTGAATCTACTTTCCGTCATTGCAGACTCATCTACCGATGCCATTTACGCCAAGGACCTGCAAGGACGCTATCTCTTATTTAACAGGCAGGCTGAGATTTTCACTGGCAAGTCTAAAGATGAGGTGTTGAAGCAGGATGACAGATTTCTGTTTCCACCACATCAGGCAGAGATGGTCATGAATAACGACCGCATGCTCATAGATCAAAACAGGGTCATCACCTTGCATGAGGAGGTGGATACTCAGCTGGGACCCGTTACCTTTCTTGCCACAAAGGGGCCACTGAAAGATGAGAGCGGCGAGGTAATAGGCACCTTTGGAGTGTCCCGTGATATCACGGAAATGCATATGATGGAGCAGGAACTGCGGGAGAAGGAATCGCGTCTTCGCACCCTGTTTCAGACCCTACCCGACCTGATCTGGCTGAAGGATCTTGATGGTGTGTATCTCGCTTGCAATCAAACCTTTGAGCGATTTTTCGGTGCCAAAGAGAGCGACATCCTGGGAAAAACAGACTACGATTTTGTACCTGAAGAACAGGCAGAGTTCTTCCGCGCCAATGACCAGGCCGCTATCGATGCAGGTGAGTCAGTTTCTAACAAAGAGTGGATCACCTTCGCCGATGATGGCCATCGCGCCCTGTTACTGACCACTAAATGCCCCATCATCGACGAATCTGGCCGGTTATTCGGAGTTCTCGGTATTGGTCGGGACATCACATCCCTTCATCAGACCGAGAAGGCCTTGCGTGAGAGTCTGGAGCATTTCCGCCTGTTCTATGAAAACGCACCCGTGGCCTACGAGTCGCTGGATCGAAATGGCAATATAATCGATGTCAATCCCTCATGGTTGGAGTTATTGGGCTTTGATGCTAGTGACCGCGAGCAAGTCATCGGCAGGTCCATTACCGACTTCATCATAGCCGAGCAACACCCACTTTTAGAAAAGCGCTTCACGGAATTTCTATCAACAGGCAAGGTCGTGGGCAAGGAATATGATCTGCTACGCCGTGACGGCAAGATCATCACTGTCTCTGTGGATGGTCGCACCGGACACGATCCAACAGGTATATTTAAACTGACCCATTGTATACTTCACGATATCACCGAAAGGAAACAGCATGATAGGTATATTGAGGTCCAAGCCCGTCGTGCCTCGATTCTCTTGGGATTGCCCCAGATAGCTGAGGATCTCGACGAAACCTCATTCATGCAACATGCCCTGTCACTGACCCAAAAGTTGATTGACAGCCCTATCGCCTTGATCTATTCAGTTAACCAGGATCAGGAAACCATTAAACTGGTCGCCTGGTCGGAACAGACTCAACAGGAGTATTGCCAATCCATACATGACAAGTCTTACCCCATCGAGGATGCAGGCATCTGGGCCGATGCATTCCGTCTGGGAAAACCCGTTATTTTTAACGATTATCAAGAAGTCACCGAGCAGCAAATGCCGCCCAATTGCCAACTCGCTTTTTCCCGCATTATCAGCCTACCGGTGATTGAAAAAGAGCGTGTAGCCATGCTCGTCGTTGTCGGCAACAATGAACGTGATTACACAGACCTCGATGTAGAGACGACACAACTGATAGCCAATGAGATCTGGCATATCGTACAACGGCGTCGAAGCATGAATGCCCTGACCATGAGCGAAGCCCGATACCGTGAGCTGGTGGATAACATGAGTGACGGGGTGGCGGTCTACGAAGCAGTGGATGATGGTGCGGATTTCATTTTTCGAGAGTACAACAAATCTGGAGAACGCATCGGTAAAAACAAACGGGCGGACACCATCGGTCGTCGAGTCACAGAGGTATTTCCTGGCATTGATTCACTGGGTCTACTGCAGATTTTCAAGCGCGTCTGGCAGAGTGGTAAAGCGGAATCCTTCCCAATTAACCAATATCAGGATAATCGCCTGCAAATCTGGGTAGAGAACTATGTCTATCGACTGCCTGGTGGTGAGATCGTTGCAATCTTCAACGATATTACCGACCGTAAATTAGCTGAAGATGCCTTGAAAAAGAGTGAGGAGCGTTACCGCGGTGTAGTAGAGGATACCCCGGTTCTGATCTGCAGTTTTCTGCCGCATGGTGAAATCACCTTCGTCAACAAGGCCTATTGTGACTATTTTCAGAAAAGTTCTGAAGCACTGTTAGGTAGTAACTTTCTGGACCTGATTCCGAACCGGGATAGAGCAACGGTGAAGAGCCATATCGAAGCCCTGACACCCGATTCACCCACCCAGTCACATGAACACCAAGTCATCTCGAAATCCGGGACAACACGCTGGCAGCGTTGGACGAACCGCGCCCTGTTCACCCCTCAGGGAGAAACCATCTCCTATCAATCCATTGGCCAGGATATCACCGAGCGGAAACTCGCCGAACTCAAGGTCAGCCGACTTAACAACGAACTGGAAATACGCGTCAATGAGCGTACCAAGGAGTTGGAATCGGCCAACAAGGAACTGGAATCGTTCGTCTACTCCGTCTCTCATGACCTGCGGGCACCGCTCAGGGCGGTGACCGGATTTGCCCATATCCTTGTCAATCGCCATCTCGACAGCCTGAATGAAGAGGGTCAACACTACCTGAAGAATGTCCTCGAGGCAGGCAACCACATGGGTATACTCATCGATGACCTGTTGCAATACTCCCGTACCGGGCGCGGAACCCTGCAGATGAGACCCATTGAGCTGGCACCGATCATTGAGGGATTGGAGGTCACCTTTGCCGAACTCATGGAAAACAGCAACGCCCAACTGATCATTGAAAAACCACTCGCGACACCCCTGGGTGATGCCACCTTGATTGGTCAACAGTTCAGCAATCTGATTGAAAATGCCCTGACCTACTATCACCCCGACACTGCACCAGTAATACGCATCACTTCGAAACGTCAGGGTAACCAGGTATTTATCAGGGTTATCGATAATGGCATCGGTATTGCGCCAGAATACCATCAGAAGATCTTCAAGGTATTTCAACGTCTGCATGGTCAAGATGATTATCCGGGCACCGGGGTCGGCCTGGCAATCGTGGCCAAGGCTGCCCGCATGATGGAGGGTGAAGTGAAAGTGGAGTCAACCCTCGGCAAGGGTAGTCAGTTCACGCTTATTCTGCCTGCAGCGGAGATACATTAAGGTGTTTATCTCAAAGCCTTCAATTGACATACTACACATCCTAGATCTAACCACCAGAGCAACAATAAAGGCCAAGGATTATGAGTAATTCCGCCATAATTATGCTGGTTGAAGACAATCGTATGGACATCGAACTAACCCTCGATGCATTCAAGGAAGCAAGGCTTTCCAATCGCATCGAGGTTGCCAATAGTGGTAAGAGAGCACTGGATTACCTTCTCGGTAATGGTGAATTTGCAGACCGAATTAAGCATCCGCTACCCGATCTGATACTGCTGGACCTGAAAATGCCGGGTATCGATGGCTTCGAGGTATTGAAACGCATCAAAGATACACCAAAGATCAAGCGCATACCGGTGGTAGTTCTCACCTCTTCAAAGGAACAGGGCGACCGGGCTCTCTCGTATGACATTGGCGCCAACTCCTACCTGGTCAAACCTGTCGCTTTTTCGGGTTTCATCGATGTGGTCCGCCAGATCGAAGACTATTGGCTGACACTCAATGTTGGAGCACCAATGTCAGAAAGTAATTCAAGCTGAACCTGATATGGCGCTACAGGTATTAATAGTCGAGGATCTGCCCTACGATGCCGAGTTGATGGCGCTTAGGCTCAGGGATGATGGTTTTGACCTGGACTACACCCGGGTACAAGGGGAAGTCGCCTTTCTTGAAGCCTTAGCAAATCAGCCTGATCTGATTCTGTGTGATTGGCACCTCCCCCAATTCAGTGGTCAACGAGCCCTCTCTCTACTCCGACAACAGAATCTCGATATCCCATTCATCATCGTCTCCGGCGGTATTGGTGAAGAGGCTGCCATCGATGCCCTGCGACAGGGTGCCAACGACTATGTCTTAAAAGACCGGCCCGCCAGGCTGGGTGAAGCAGTAAAACGTGCTCTGATCGATCAAAAACTGAGAGATGCGCACCGAATTGCCGAGGAGAAGCTACGCCTTGCAGATCGGGCCTTCCAAAATACTGCGGAAGGCATCACGGTGACCGACGTTGATGGAAATATAGTCTCGACCAATCCAGCCTTTGAAGCCATCACCGGCTATTCCAATGAGGAGGTAATGGGCCAGAATCCTCGACTCCTGAAATCGGGTCATCACGAAGACTCATTTTATAGAGATATGTGGAACACATTGTTAAAGACCGGGCATTGGCGAGGAGAGATCTGGAACCGCCGTAAAAACGGCGATGTCTTTCCGGAATGGCTCACCATCAGTACGGTCAAGGACAGCGATGGCGATATCACCCATTACGTAGGCGTCTTCACCGATATTTCCCAGATCAAAGAGGCGCAGGATCAAATCAACTTTCTTGCCCATCACGATGCCTTGACCCAACTGCCCAATCGCGCCCTGTTCCGGGAACGATTCCAACATGCACTGATGCATGCTCGGCGCGAGCACAACTCCATTGCACTGCTGTTTCTCGATCTGGATCGTTTCAAGACAGTCAATGACACCCTTGGACATCCGGTGGGTGATGAAGTGCTTCTTGAAGTCAGTCGACGCATGAATCGAATCATCCGAGCCAGCGACACCCTGGCGCGGCTGGGTGGGGATGAGTTCGTGCTGCTTCTGGAAGAACAGACCGATGCTCAACATGCCGTGGTGGTAGCGCGTAAATTAATTGACCTGTTTTCCAAACCAATGATCATCAGCGAGCATGAACTGGTGGTGACGGCAAGTATCGGTATCACCCTCTATCCCAATGACGGTGAGGATCCGGATATGCTCATCCGGCATGCCGATCGGGCCATGTACGAAGCCAAACAACAAGGCCGCAATACCTACCGCTTCTTTACCCGGGCCTTGAGCGAGGGTGCTTTGGAGCGGCTGGTGATGGAGAATGACCTGCGTCGGGCGATAAGCCGTAACCAACTGATGCTGCACTATCAACCTATTGTGAATCTGCAAACACAGCAGTTACATGGGATTGAGGCACTGGTTCGATGGCAGCACCCTAAACAGGGCCTGATAGCCCCGGGTCTCTTTATCGAGCTTGCCGAAGAGATCGGTATCATCGGAGAGATCGGTCAATGGGTCCTGCGCTCAGCCTGCAATCAGCTCGCCAGTTGGGACAGGGATAATTTCAAGGTGCCTCGCATATCGGTCAACCTGTCGGTACAGCAGATTGATCGGGAAGGCCTGGTCGACTTGGTATCAGAGGAGCTTAAGAACAGCGGCCTATCCCCGGAACGGCTGGAACTGGAGGTGACCGAGTCGATGTTGATGCGCAATCCTGATTTGAGTCGTGCTGTGCTCACTGAGCTCAGGACCATCGGAGTGAAATTTGCCATCGACGATTTCGGTACCGGCTACTCGAACCTGGCCTATCTTAAACTACTCCCCCTGGACCGCCTCAAGATAGACCAATCCTTTGTCCAGGATATCGGTCAGGATGCCAATGACGAGGCAATCGTCCGGGCCATCATCGCCATGTCGAAAAGCCTTGGCCTGGAAGCAGTTGCCGAAGGGGTGGAGAAATCCAGCCAGGCAGATTTTCTGCTCAAATCTGGCTGCGACCTTTCACAGGGCTATCTCTACAGCCGCCCACTACCTGCGGAAGAGATCCTTAATAACTGGGCTCAAGCTGAAAACGCTAAGTCCATCTAGAGCACTTTCTTGATCAATCAATCCAATATGAATATCACCCGAGGGGCTCATATTCGAATCAGGCATGGGCATAAAAAAAGCACTCAGGGCTAACCATAAGTGCTTGTTTTCATTGGTAGGCGCGATTGGAGTCGAACCAACGACCTCTACCATGTCAAGGTAGCGCTCTAACCAACTGAGCTACGCGCCTTTAAGACGGCGCATCATACAGGCTGCTCCGTATCCTTTGCAACCCCGATCATGGCCTGCAAGACTCAGGGTAGTTAACCATTGCGCAGGGTTCCAGACACGGGGAAATCGAGATCGGTTCAACGTGATCCGCTAAGCGGCATAAAGGAGACGGGTAAGAGTCGGGTTTTTATGATCGCCCCGGAAGGGTCTTTCTTCACCAGGATCAGATCCTGACTGTAACTCCGTTCCCCAACCGGTAGCACCAGGCGCCCTCCGGGTGCGAGCTGTTCGACCAGCGGGTGCGGTATCTGCTCCACGGCTGCAGTCACAATTATGGCATCGAAGGGTGCCATATCCGACCAACCGTAGTAACCATCGCCCACCTGGAAAGATATATTGTTATAGCCCTCTTTTTCCAGGCGACGGCGGGATTTTTTAGCCAATTCCGGAATGATCTCGATGCTATAGAGATGATCGACCAGTTCAGCCAACACAGCGGTCTGGTAGCCCGACCCTGTACCCACCTCGAGTACATTGTCACCACGTTTAGGGGCCATAAGATCGGTCATCAAGGCAACGATGAATGGCTGTGAGATGGTCTGGCCCTTGCCGATAGGCAGTGGACTGTTGTCGAAGGCATGGGGCCGAAGGGATTTGCTGACGAAGCGCTGCCTGGGCACTCGTCCCATGGCTGCCAAAACATGGTCATTGAGGTGGTCCAGACCCGACATGCGACAGGCATAGTTTGCCTCCGCCTGGATATCACTGAGCATACCTTGTACATCGCCCATAATCGCTACTACCTGACGCAGTCTCTATGTCTGTTTAAGCCACTAACAGAATATTTGTTTAGAATGAATTTAATTCTAGAAGAAAGTTGAGAGAAATAAAGTATTTAATTTAAATACTTTATATTTCCCTTGTAAATATTGGTGAATCTTGCCTGTGGCTGCGCATCGCTCCCCGGCGAGCAGCTACACCACCAGCCCCCTATCCTGCAGATGTTTGATCTGGTCACGAATCTTGGCTGCCTCCTCAAATTCAAGATCCTGGGCATGGCGATACATCTGCTGCTCCAATTGCTGGATGCGCTTCGCCATCTGGGTTGGCGACAGGCCGGCATACTCCAGCTCCTCCTCCGCCACCCTGGCATAACGTTTGGCACTCACCTGTCCTCCCGGATAGGCGGATTCCATAACGTCCGATATCGATTTCAGGATCGTCTGCGGTGTAATGCCATGGGCCTGGTTGTACTCTATCTGCTTTGCCCGGCGTCGATTGGTCTCATCGATCGCCCGTTCCATTGACCCGGTAACATGATCCGCATACAGGATTGCCATACCATTGGCATTCCGCGCGGCACGACCGATGGTTTGAATCAGGGAGCCCTCCGAGCGCAGAAATCCTTCTTTGTCCGCGTCCAGGATGGCCACCAGGGAGACCTCCGGCATATCCAGCCCTTCACGCAACAGATTGATGCCCACCAGGACATCGAACTCTCCCAGGCGCAGGTCACGAATGATCTCCACCCGCTCCACCGTGTCGATGTCGGAGTGGAGATAGCGCACCCGTACATCGTGATCACCGAGATAGTCGGTGAGATCCTCCGCCATGCGTTTGGTCAGGGTGGTCACCAAGACCCGCTCATTTTTTGCCACCCGCAGACGTATCTCGGATAGCAGATCGTCGACCTGGGTGCTCGCCGGCCTGACATCGAGCTGGGGATCGACCAGCCCGGTGGGACGCACCACCTGCTCGACAATGGCACCCGAGTGATCGATCTCATAGTCCCGGGGGGTCGCACTGACATAGATGGTCTGGGGTGAGCGATACTCGAACTCCTCGAAGCGCAGTGGCCTGTTGTCGAGCGCGGAAGGAAGCCGAAAGCCATACTCCACCAGTGTCTCCTTGCGCGATCTGTCACCCCGGTACATACCGCCGAGCTGCGGGATGGTGACATGACTCTCATCCACCACCAGCAAGGCCTCATCCGGCAGATAGTCGAACAGGGTCGGGGGTGGCTCGCCGGCTGCCCTGCCCGAAAGATAGCGTGAATAGTTCTCGATGCCGGAACAGTAACCCAGCTCGGTGATCATCTCGATGTCAAAGCGGGTGCGCTGATCGAGGCGTTGCGCCTCCACCAGCTTGTTGGCCGAATCCAACTGCCTGAGTCGCACCTGCAGCTCCAGTTTGATCTCATCGACCGCCCGCATCAGCGTCTCCCTCGGTGTCACATAGTGACTCTTGGGGTAGACCGAGTAGCGTGGCACCTTGCGTTTGATCTCGCCGGTGAGCGGATCGAACACGGAGAGATTCTCGATCTCGTCATCGAACAGCTCCACCCGCAGCGCTTCGGCATCGGATTCCGCGGGGTAGATGTCGATCACCTCACCGCGTACACGAAACGTGGCCCGATGCAGCTCCACGTCGTTGCGCTTGTACTGCAGCTCCGCCAGGCGGCGAAGGATGGCCCGCTGATCGATGATCTCGCCACGACTGAGGTGTAACATCATCCCCAGATAGGCGCGTGGATCTCCCAGACCATAGATAGAGGAGACCGTGGCCACGATGATCGTATCCGATCGTTCCAGCAGGGCCTTGGTTGCAGAGAGCCGCATCTGCTCGATATGGTCATTGATGGAGGCATCCTTCTCAATGAAGGTATCGGAAGCCGGGACATAGGCCTCAGGTTGATAGTAGTCGTAGTAGGAGACAAAATACTCCACTGAATTGTCGGGAAAGAACTCCTTGAACTCCCCGTACAACTGGGCGGCCAGGGTCTTGTTGGGTGCCAATATGAGGGTTGGACGCTGTAATTTCTGTATCACATTGGCGATGGTAAAGGTCTTGCCGGAACCGGTGACCCCCAGCAGGGTCATGCCCGCTTCACCGTCTCTCAGACCCTCATCCAGACGCCTGATGGCCTCCGGTTGGTCCCCTGCCGGGGAAAAATTTGCAGTTATTTTGAACGCTTTGCTCATTAGGGGATTCTTCATCGTGCCTGAATTGGCTATTATGACATCCCGACAACGCCATCACCGAATGGCTTTTTTAACCAACCCGTCGATCAGCCGCTTCGCTGATGTTTGAGAACCAGGGATAAAAACAGTAATGAATGCACAACTCTCCAGTCGCGTACAAGCCGTCAAACCCTCTCCCACTCTTGCTGTAACCGCTCGCGCCGCCGAGATGCGGGCCGCAGGAAAGGATGTCATCGGACTGGGTGCGGGAGAACCGGACTTCGACACACCAGACCACATCAAGGCAGCCGCCATCAATGCCATCAATGATGGCTTCACAAAATATACGGCTGTCGATGGCACGCCGGCCCTGAAGCAGGCGATCATCGACAAGTTCCAACGCGACAACGGATTCGACTACGCGATGGATCAGATCCTTGTCTCCTGCGGCGGTAAACAGAGCTTTTACAATCTGGCCCAGGCCGTCCTCGATCCAGGTGACGAGGTGATCATCCCCGCTCCCTATTGGGTATCCTACCCCGACATGTCGATTCTGGCGGGTGGCGTACCGGTACTGGTCTCCGCGGGTGCCTCGCAGAATTTCAAGATCAATGCCCAGCAGTTGGCGGCCGCGATCACTGAAAAGACCAAGCTGTTCGTCATCAACAGCCCATCCAACCCCACCGGCATGGCCTACAGCCGAGAGGAGCTGGTAGCCCTGGGTGAGGTATTGAAAGAACACCCGAGAGTGCTGATTGCCACCGATGATATGTACGAACATATCCTCTGGCCCGGCAACAGCTTCGTCAACATACTCAATGCCTGCCCGGAACTGAAGGATCGCATGCTGGTGTTGAACGGGGTCTCCAAGGCCTATTCCATGACCGGATGGCGCATCGGTTATGCCGGTGGGCCCGCGGATATCATCAAGGCGATGAAAAAGATCCAGTCCCAGAGCACCTCGAATCCCACCTCCATATCGCAGGTGGCGGCACAGGCGGCCATCGAAGGTCCACAGGAGTGTATTCAGGAGATGTTGACCGCCTTCAAGGCACGCCACGATTATGTAGTGGAACGTCTCAACGGCATGCCCGGCATCGACTGTCTGCCCAGCGATGGCACCTTCTACTGCTTCCCGAATGTGGAAGGCGCCCTCGCCTCCATCGACGGTGTCAGCAACGATCTGGAGCTTTCGGAGTATCTGATCACAGACGCCGGCGTCGCCCTGGTGCCGGGCACCGCGTTCGGGCTCTCAGGACATGTCCGCATCTCTATCGCCACCAGCCAGGAAAACCTGGAAAAGGCCCTTGACCGAATAGAAGGCGTACTAAAAACCTGATACTCGCGACTATTTAGGCCGTATAGCGGAGGGTACTGGATGTGCCCTCCCGCAATCTCCAAGGAGGGAGACAAGCATGCAATCAACCCCGGCTCAATCTCATTGCCGATCTTTCGGATTCACCCTGCTCGAGTTAATCGTCACCATGAGCATCGTGGTAATTCTGCTCGGCATGGGTATTCCCGCATTTCGCGCTTTGACCGCAAAGAACCTGCAAGCGAGCGAAATCAACAGCTTTGTTCACCATTTCCATCTCGCCCGCTCCCTGTCGATCACCAATCAGACCCACCATGTACTCTGTCCCAGCCGGGATGGTGTGAGCTGTACAAACAGCGGGGAGTGGGGCCAGGGATATATCCTGTATGAAGACTCCAACCCGAACAGAACCCGGGATCAAAACGAGCAGTTGCAATCCGTACATCGGCCGAACCAAGAGATGGCTATCGACATAGCGTCCAGCCAACACCGCAGATTTGTCGTGTATGGGGGAGATGGGCGGCCCAGCGGCTATAATCTAACCCTCACCTTTTGCGATCCCAGCAGCCAGATACCACCCAAGGCAGTGATCCTAAGCAACCTGGGACGGGTCAGAGTATCCGGCACCCGCTGGGACGGTTCAGCACTCAGCTGCGGGGGGGATATTTAAGGCCGAACTATTGACGCTAAGGCCCAGTCTCATTATTATGCGCCCCTCTTAAGCAATTCCCCGGTAGCTCAGTCGGTAGAGCGGGTGACTGTTAATCACTAGGTCGGCAGTTCGAGCCTGTCCCGGGGAGCCATACAAATCAAGGGCTTACATCATACGGTGTAGGCCTTTTTCTTTTTATCCCATCCTGAAGCTGGTATTCGGAGGCTGTGAATACAACTAGCCATATTCTATTGGCTAGCACCAGTTTCCATGCCTAGGAGATCGCAAATAGCACTTGTTCTGACCACTTGGGCAAAGCGATCGAGTTACCCACTTGAGGATTGAGTCCAACACTATCCCGACAATGAGAGCACTGAATACAGATAGAGATTCTTTAGGAATCTATGTCGGAAAATTTAACAGCCCATTTTGACACTAAATTCCATCTCTTTGATTTCGCTATATATTCATGCATGGGTATAAATATTGCACCAATATAACAATACCCTTCCACTTCACAAAGGTGAGTAACGACTAATTCAAATAAACGTAATCCAACAATAGCGGTATTTAGTGTGTTCTCATAATTATGTTTAACTATTACACTTTTGAAGGACCGATTCTCAATCTGGATGATAACTCAGGCCTTCTTGCTCAAGCTGGTCTATCTGCCAGTGACAAGATCCGATACACCTTTCTAATCAATCGTGAATTGGAAGGCACTCGTATAAAAGGTGACGGATCTACTTTCACCTATGATAATGACAGACTCAGAGTCTATTTTTTCACCAATCTCATCAGTGGCAGTAGAATCCAAACACTGAATCAATATCACTCCCTACAAAATGACTCGGTTGTTACCTACAATCGTGGCTTTGAATCGGACAGGCGGTTCGACCTGCTCTCAGGCTCAAACAAGCATTATGTCAATGTCTGGGGAATATCGATCAATGATTGGCCGAGCGGTCCAACATTGCATGGCCTTGAGTGTGTATATGGCAAGAATAGGAAAAAATCCGTCATATGCTCAAAACTCTCGCTTATATCTATCGCGGATTTCTATTCTCTTCCCATCGAAAATAATAAATCATCAAATATCGGGGCAAGCGGCCTGCAAGAATATTTTCAATCCTGACACGCCTCCCACTGTTAACCGATTCAATCGGGCCCAATCAAAAACCCACTAATATTTAACACCGTCACGTTATCAAAGACTTGTATTGATTATGTGATGACAATCAGTCGTTCGGACCGGAGTCCATAGCTAAGTAAACTGTTTTTATATATCAAAACTAATTATTAGATATATAAAGAGATTTAAAGCATGGATTGATCATTATTAATGCGTGAATGACCGTATATACTGTATTTTATAGATCTATATAAAAGGTTATCGATTTAAGTTGCGAGAAGGGTGTTGTGGACCGCTCAATACAAATTGAAATTGATGCCAGGACCGTTGAGCAAGCCAATCTCTGTAAAGATTGTCATCGCTGTATAAATAACCCCGATTTCCATCTTTGCAGCATTGATTATGTGGCAGCGGATGGCGCCGTTCTTTTCGTATTCAGTGATCAGTGTAAAAAGTGCCCTTATAAGGTCTCTTTTGGTAGTGGCTCAGTCTGTGGATGTCCCGTACGAAGAGAGATCATGGCCAAGTATGGAATTTAATTCCGCACCCTCTGCCAATGTCATCGAAGTTGATAACCTCTATTCGAGGACATTTCTTTTATCTATCTGCACATTGAATCCCATGCTAGCCCATGGAGTGTGCCCGGATTTCGAATGACGCCATAAAAGTGCTTACTATGCTGATTAAGTGCACTGATCTTTAACTACAGAACCGATTAATCCTGTATCGACAACTTCTCTTTGTTTGCACCAGGATTGGGCGAAATAGAGTTAACCTGAGTTACCGATGTCAGAATAAGACTATTTTATTTACTACTTAATAATGTGGGGCTATCAAGTTAATGATTTTGCGCTATGATTTCGACAGGGGACACCACTACCAAGCAACGGCATTGCCTTAACATGACGATAAATCTGTCATCCCCTGGATAGTGGTAAATAGTTATATTTTGGGAAAAAAACATGCACGATGATAAGCGATTAGGGAAGGGACCAATACCAATATCTCCAGAAAGATATATCAACGAGAAACAGGTGGATGGTCTTTCAATACTAAAAAAGTTCGGCTGGAAATTGATCTGCATCAGAAGGCCTTCAGATGGAACCAGCACAACACTGATGAAAAATGGCCAGGCCAAGGAGATTGGCATATTGGGTGAAGATGGCATTCTCAGGGTCAACCCGGAAATTCAGATACGCCAATCCCGTAAGCACGAATAACAAATAGCGTATATCTACCTGGAGGGTGGCAATAGCTGGGCCGGAAGGCCATATGCCTGCTGACTGGCGTCAACAAAACGACATAAAAGAGTAATAATGCGATGTACCTAATTTAGGGTAAAACTCTAGTTCTCAAATCCCAGAACAGTTGTTAGGATACAGAATAAATGGATTTTGTCTGATGGATATCTACTTCTTTGCTCAGAGGTTCAGTCCTGTTTCCGATCCCTCGTTTCCAACACCGAAATATCTTTTTATCGGTACTTGGTAAATGACCATTATTTAAGGTGTATTAGCGGATGTCAGAAAACCCTGCGCCCCATGAACAAGCCCAGTTTTCCCATGGGCTGTTCCTGTTTTTTCTAATATTCCTGCTTTGGATTATGCTTGCCGGCAGTCTCGCTATCGCTGAGGTGGGCATCGGCCTGATGGTGGCTGCGGTAGTCACTCTGACCAGCCGGCCCCATCTTGCGCTATTTTCCGGCCTGCGCCTCTCGATCAGTTCAATCCGGCCCTTTCTCACCTACCTGGGGGTCTTCCTGGCAGCACTGATACGCGCCAATCTGGATATGGCTCGCCGTGTACTCTCTCCCTCGCTACCCCTGCGCCCGGGAGTGGTTGAAGTCAAAACCCAGTTGAAGTCATCACTTGGGCGCCTGATCCTGGCAAACAGCATCACCCTGACCCCAGGCACACTCACTGTCGACCTGGAAGGTGACAGCATCCTGATACATTGGGTCGACATCCCTCCTGGGAGTGATGTGGAAAGCGCCACACGCGATGTCATCAGCCAGTTTGAACCTCACCTATTAGGCTTTGTTAAATGACCCTGACATTAATGGAAACCGTCGCCCTTGCAATGCTGGGCGGTGCGGTACTGCTGAGTCTGCTTAGGTTACTGCTCGGACCGACTGCACCGGACCGGGTTGTGGCGGCGGATACCCTGGCGGTTATTACCACCTCTGGCCTTGCCGTGCTCGCGGCACTGCTCGGGAGCCCTCTCTATCTTGACGTGGCATTGATCTACGGCACCCTCGCATTTATCGGTGTTGTCGCCATCGCCCGTGCCATCGAGGGTAACGGATCATGAGAATGGTAGCGGATCTGATATTGCTTTTGGGAGCGACCTTCACCCTGCTCGGAGCCCTCGGGCTGGTACGCATGCCGGATGTCTACAACCGCATCCAGGCAGGGACCAAGGCGGTAACCCTGGGCGCCCTCTCGCTTCTGCTGGGCATTGGACTGCTCTATCCGGACTGGTGGTCCAAGCTGCTGGTCATTGCCCTGATGATCCTGGTCACCAATCCCATAGGCTCATCCACTATTGCCAGGGCGCTGTTGATGGCAGGGGTGAAGCCTTGGAAAAGCGTCGAAACCACTACCTCTGAGCAGGATAGAGCATGAGTAGTATTGAAATCTGGATTCTGTTGCTCCTGGCAGTGATGATGCTGAGTGCTGCGATGATGGTGTTGCTGGTGAAAAACCATATCGCCGCAGTCGCCGCCGCCTCTGTAGTCTCGCTTGGCCTGGCACTGCTCTTCGTACTCATGAGAGCGCCGGATGTCGCCATGACGGAAGCAGCTGTTGGGGTTGGTTTGAGCAGTCTGATCCTGGCGCTTGCCTTGCGTCGCCTGGGCCTTTGGCAGGTGGACAACGAGCAGGTGAAATACAACCTGCTGAGTCGCGATGGGGAGAACGAGGATGGGTAATCTCACCGGTCTGTTATTTGCCGGGGGTTTGGGTTTCATGTTGCTGGGGATTGCCAGCGGACTCGATTTCGGCGCTCCACCCATGCTCATTGGCAGCGAGATTCAGGCCCAAGCGCCACAGCAGACAGGGGCCGCCAATATTGTCACTTCCGTGGTGCTGGGATACCGCGCCATCGATACCCTGGGGGAGCTCTCGATCCTCTTCGCCGCCGCGGTTTCAGCCGGTCTGGTACTGGGACGCCGTCATACCACCGCGGGCACGCAGAACAAGGGAGGCTTTATACTGGCTACGGGAGGCTCACTGCTCTTTCCATTGATGATGACGATCGGGTTTTACATCATCTTCCACGGCCACCTGACCCCCGGTGGTGGTTTCCAGGGGGGCGTCATCCTGGCAGCGGCCTTCTTTCTGCCCCTCCTCGCCCGCCCCGGCGCCAGACTGCATCACAAGACATTGAGCCTGATCGAAGGCTTCGCCGGTGCCAGCTTCATCCTGATCGGCCTGTTGGCCATGCTGGAGGGCAAGGCGTTTCTACAACCGCTTCTGGTCCAGGACACCCTGGGCCAACTCATCTCCGCCGGCACGCTGCCGCTGCTCTATCTCGCGGTCGGCCTCAAGGTGGGTGCGGAACTGGCCAGCCTGCTTTCGCGTCTGATCCAGACAGAGGCGCCGCAATGATCTCCACAGTCACTCCGGAACTGATTCTCTATACCACTGCGATCGGATTGATAGTGATCGGCCTGGCCGGTGTGGTCATCTCTTCCCACCTGTTTCGCATGGTGCTGGCTCTGGTGATTGCAGAGGCCGGCGCCAATCTGATGCTGGTACTCGCGGGTTATCGATGGGATGCAGTGGCACCTATTCTTACCTCCCTGGCACAACCCGACTCCATGGTCGATCCGGTGCCCCAGGCCCTGGTGTTGACAGCCATCGTCATCGGCGTCGGCATCCAGGCCCTCGCCGTGAGCCTATTGATCCGCATCCACCAGCGTTACGCCACATTGGACCGTAAACAGGCGGTTGAACGAATGGATGCGGAGATCGCCGCCAGTTTTGGTGCCGCAAGGGACGTCAGTCAGGAAGCACCCCTGGGGGAACGCCCAATACCACCTGTTCCCGCGGATGAGGTCGATTTGCGGGGGGATGCATCATGATTGATTATCTGGTGTTGACCATTGCCCTGCCCCTGCTCGGTGCCTTCCTGCTGCCGATTCTGATGCGCAGCTCAATGGCGATCGGTCTCTGGAGCGGACCGGCCATCCTGATCTATGGCTGTTGGAACATCGCAGAGATTTGGCTGCATGGTTCCACAGGACCTTTCTCCATTGCCATTGGTGGATTTGCCCCACCCCTGGGCATCAATCTATATGTGGACTCCATCGCCCTGCTTTTCGCCTTTGCCGTGCAGCTGCTCGGGCTTATCTTCTGGCCCTTCACCATCGACCAGGACAGCCCACGACGCCAAGCCCTGATGTTGCTGCTGGTGGCTGCTTCCACCGGACTCGCACTCTCAGGCGACCTGTTCAATCTCTATGTCTTCTACGAGCTGGCCGCCGTTGCCACCTTCGGCCTGGCCACCGCATCCGGCAGCAGCGCCGCCTATGTGGCAACCATCCGCTATCTGATTCTGAGCGGCATCGGCTCGGTGCTGACCCTGTTCGGCATCGCACTCATCTATAGCAAGACTGGCACCCTCAACCTCGCCCATCTGGCCCAGCTCGCGCCAGAGCAGTTGAACGATAAAATGGGCCTCGCGGCCTTTCTGAGCATATTGATCGGTGTCGGCGTCAAGGCCGAACTCTTCCCGGTCAATACCTGGGTGCCCGAGATCTACGCCACCGCCTCGACACGGCTGTCGGCATTTCTCGCCGGTCTGTTATCCAAGTTGGCCCTGCTGATCATCCTGCGTCTGCTGTTACTGGTCTTCCATCAACCAGAAGCGGCACAGGTGATATTGATTCTCGGCATTCTGGGTGTGGTCAGCGGTGAACTGGCGGCTTGGCGCGCCAAGGAGATGCGGCGCATGCTTGCCTTCTCCTCCATCGGCCAGCTGGGTGTGATGTTCATCGCCATGTCTTTGCCGGATGGCAAAGGGATAGTGGCGGTCCTGGCACTGGCGATTCACCACCTGATCATTAAATCGGGACTGTTCATGCTGGCCGAGGATTGGGGAGGCGCGTTGAAACGGCTGCGCGGTAGCGCCAAATTAGCGCCGCTGGGGGCGGCCCTGTTCGTGCTCTTCTCCCTCTCGCTCGTCGGCATGCCGCCACTGCCGGGATTTTGGGCTAAGTTCACTTTGATCACCGAACTGGCTGGTCAAACCGAGCCCCTCTATCTGATCGGGCTTGCAGTTTTTCTTCTGGCGACTGTGATAGAGGCCAGCTATCTGTTTCGGGTTGCGGCCATACTCTACCAGTCCGCCCCCCCTGAAACCCTCGAGGAGGAGATTCCCAAGAGTCAAGGACTCTCACTGGCCACCGCCACTCTGTTTGGGGTGGGATTGATTACTGCCGCAGTACTGATAGCACCCGTTGGCGATGGCCTGACCGCAATGGCCGCGCAGCTGCAGAATGTGGACCTTTACATCAGTACCGTTTCTCCCGTTAGCCCCGGAGGCAGTCAATGATCCTGACCCTTTTGGACGAACTGCTGCTCTTCTCCGGCGCCACACTTTTAGTGGCTCTGTTCATCGGCCGCGGCCTTGCAGCCGGCTGGATGGTCACTATTCTTTATGCTGGCCAGTTGCTGGCACTGATAAAGATGGCCGCGCTTGGCTATGAAGGTGGCACCATTGCCTCCTCCCTCTCCTTCCAGGTCATGGGTCAGACCCTAAGTTGGCGTTTCGATGCACTAAGCTGGTTCTTCGCCCTGATCACCATCGGTTCCGCCCTGCTCAGCAGTTGGTTCTCCTGCGGCGCCTGGGAGCGCGACTATATCAGACAGGGCGGTAACATCTGGCTCTTCCACACCGCCATGGCATTGAATGTCTTCAGCATGCTGATCCTGCTCGCCAGCGGCGACCTGCTCTCCCTGTTTATCGGTTGGGAGCTGGTCAGCTGGGCCGGCTTTCTACTGATGGCCCTGGCCGGTGGCGTCGCCACCAAGGCGGCGATGCGTTATATCACCTACGCCATGGCTGGTGGCATGGCGATCTTCGGTGGTATAGCCCTGGTCTATAGCGCGTCCGGCTCGCTGCAGCTGGAAGCCATAATCGCCGCCGTCGAACAGATCAGCACCACCAAGCTGTGGTTATTGGTGATCCTGTTTGGCGGTGGTTTTGGCATCAAGATGGGACTCTTGCCCTTTCACCTATGGCAGGCACCCGCCTATGCCGAGACACCTGGACCTGGCAGCGCCTTCCTTGGCGCGATCTCGTCCCGCATGGGACTGTTCGCCATCCTTCTGGTGCTGGTAAAACTGTTTGGCATCGTCAACATCGATAACCTGAAAGTACCCTTTACCCTGATCGATGCACGTGACCTGCTGGCATGGCTCGCAGTGTTGACCATCATCCTCCCCACCTTTACCGCCATGAAACAGAACGACGCCCGCCACCTGCTGGCCTGGCACGGCATTGGACAGGGCGGTTACATGTTGCTGGGTATAGTTGTGGCGGATGCCATGGGTGGTGCCGGCGGTCTGCTGCATGTGTTCAACCACGCCACCTATCAGGCCGCCCTATTCATGGCGGTGACCGCAGTGATCTATCGGACCGGCACGTCGGATCTGAATAAGCTCGGCGGTCTCGTGGTGCGCATGCCACTCTCGTTCATGGTCCTGTTGATAGGCATCATCGGCCTGGCGGGACTGCCGCCAATGAACGGTTTCGTCTCCAAATGGCTGGTCTATCGCTCACTCCTGAATCAGGGCATGCCTCTGCTCTTTCTGGCAGCGGTCATCGGCACTTTGGGCACCATCCTCTCCGTCTATAAATTGATTCACAATATCTTCCTGGGCCAACTGAGAATGGAACATGAGCATGTCACCGAGGCCCCATGGAGCATGATGATCCCGATGCTGATTCTCAGCGCCATCATATTCATTACTGGTCTGATGCCGGGCATACCCCTTGAATGGATAGCAACGGTATTGCAGACAGTCGGTCTGCCGGTGCCGGACTACACCCTGGGTGGCGTGGAATCGAACAGCGGCTCCCTGGACATGATCTGGGTGATCGGCGTGCTGTTTGCCGGGTTTGGTATCGGCGCCGTCATCTTCTACTCCGCCGGCCGCAGCAAACGCGTACACCAACTGGACAACTATGCCGGTGGCCACTTTCTCTCCGCGGATGTGCGTTATCAATACAGCGATAATTTCTATGCCGGCCTGATGCATCTCATCGGCGGTTGGTACCGGGGCAGCTTCCTCTGGGTGGAACGGGGCATCACCTCGATGATTGAATTTCTCTCCCTGGGTATGCAAGGTCTCTACCGACGTGCAAACGCAGAGTTTTATCTCCTGAGTACGGCGCTCTTCCTAATCGCCTGGGTGGTGATCTGATGTCTCCCGTGGAACTGCTCATTGAACTGACCCTGATGCCCCTGGTTGCCTTTATCGTCGGCATGATGATGGTGTTGATGATGCGGCGCATCGCCGCCAAGCTGCAGCGGCGCATCGGCCCCCCCTTCTTCCAACCCCTGTATGACATCGTCAAACTCCACAGTAAAAAGACCCAGGTCTCCCATGGTCTGATCCATGACATCGGTATCGTCATGGCGATGGGGGGCTATATCGCCGCCGAGACCCTGCTCCCGGTACCCGGTATGAACGGCATTGCTGAAAAGGGCGGCATCATCACCCTCCTCTACCTGATGATGATCCCCTCGCTGGGACTGGCATTGGGGGTGGGACAATGCGCCAATCCCAACGGCTCCATCGGCATCGCCCGGGCGTTGACCGCGATGCTGGCCTACGACATCCCGCTGGTGATCGTCATCTTTGGTGTCGCCTACGCCGCAGGCACGACAAATCTTATCGACATCATCGCCACCCAGCAGGCCGGCGGCTTCGAAACCTGGGGTGCGGTGCAGATGCCCCTGCTGGCCATTGCGGGTCTGATAGCCATGCATGCCTCACTGGGCAAGCAGCCCTTTGAGATCTACATCGCTCCGGCAGAGATCGCCACCGGTCCGATGGTGGAAATGGGGGGCAAGTATCTCGGCGGCCTGTTCGTGATGCAGTGTTTTCAGCTCTACACCACCTCCGTGCTCTACGTCAGCCTGTTTCTCGGTGGCGGCACCACCTGGTTCGATTTTCTGTTGAAGAGTTTCCTGGTACTGGCGATCCCGGTCAGCATCGCCTATCTGTTCCCCCGCTACCGCACCGAGGATCTGCTGCGACTGATGTGGAAGTGGCCGGTGATGTTGGGGCTGATTGGCATTGCGTTTGTTATTTGAGACTTAACATAAAGTTTGAGATGAGCATTTGCTAAAGAGTTTTGAGTTTTAAGTTCTTAGTTTTGAGTTGTTGGTGTTCGCTCCGCTCACGCCTTTAAATATAAACGTGCGCATCGCGCACTCATTAACTAAAAACTCAAAACTAAAAACTCGCACCCCAAACCTTGGATATGTACGATGACATCAATAAGCAAGATTCCGGTTATCGAAGCGAAGAAGGGAAACCCGCTATCCCGGGTTTTCGACGACCTCGTCCGCTTCTGCCGCTCCCGTTCCCTGTTCATCCTGCACTACTGTACCGGTTGTGGCGCCATTGAACTGCCACCTGCCATGACCTCGCGTTTCGACATGGAACGCCTGGGTATTCAACCCATGGTCTCGCCCCGCCAGGCCGACATCCTGTTGATAACCGGTTATGTCTCGATCAAGACCCTGAAGCGGGTGATCCTGACCTATGAACAGATGGGCTCACCCAAATATGTTATCGGCATCTGTTCCTGCACCGTCAACGGCGGCATGTATTGGCAGAGCTACGCCACGGCGAAAAAACTCGACGAATATATGCCGGTGGATCTCTATATCGCCGGTTGTATGCCGAGACCAGAAGCGGTCATCACCGGCCTGCAGCAACTGATGGATCGAATCCACTCCGGTGAGGCGAACAGCTGGGAGGACTACTTCCGCAACTACGACTACTACCTCGGCAACCAACAGAAACTGTTTGGCGAGGATTGGCAGACCCCTACCGATATCATCACCGAAGCGAAACACTACGACCTGTTGAGCGAAGGCACCCTGGGTGAACACACCCGCCTGCTGGAGCAGCACCAAAAGCCCTTGGAGGCACTGGATATGCGCCTGGGTCATGACCTGAAGGAGCCTGTCAAATGAGTAAGCAAATCGCCCACTGGCTGGATGATCTGCTGGAGGAGATCGAGGGTATAGTGGTACGCCGTAAGAGCAGCCGCCGGGTGCGCGTGGATGTGCCCGCCGATGCCCTGCCCGCCCTGCTGGAACTGCTGCAGGGACGTGCCGGTTATATTCACCTCTCCGCCATCAGTTGTGTCGACTGGATCGATGATGACGAGTTCGAGCTGGTCTACCATGTCTGGTCCTACGAGAGCCACTCCCTGGTCTCCGCCCACATACGTATTTCCCGTGAGCCAGGAGTCTATCTGTCGGTCTACGACCTCTATCAGCCTGCCGCCTTTTTCGAACGCGATATCCATGAGATGTACGGCATCCACTTCGAAGGCAGCCCGAATATGGAGAAATTCATCCTCACCGAGTGGGACGGTCCGCCACCAATGCGCAAGGAGTTCGACAGCGAAGCCTACATCAACGAACACCTGAGCTGGCAGAACTACAATCCGGAGTGGCTGCAGGAGCTGGTGGCCGAAGGAGGGGGAGTGATTATTCCGCCGGAGGAGCAGCGGTTTAGTCAGAAGAAAAAATAGTCATAAAAGTTGTGAGTTTTTAGTTTGAAGAGCGTGAGCGTAGCGAACACCGACAACTCAAAACTCATAACTAAAAACTCAAAACTTACGAGCACAGCGAGTACAAATGAGACCTGAGAACTACGAAGCCCAACGCCAGCCGCCGAGCAACGAATTCGAGCTCAACTTTGGCCCTAACCATCCCGGCATCGAGGGCAACTATGCCTTGAAGGTGAAGCTGCACGGTGATGTGGTGCTGGAAGCCAAGGCCGATGGTGGCTATCTGCATCGGGGTTTCGAAAAGTTGATGGAACAGCGCCTGTGGATTCAGAACATCGCCCTGGTGCCGCGTATCTGCGTACCCGACCCATCCCCCATGGAGCTCTGCTACTCCATGGCGGTAGAACAGCTGTGCGGCCTGCATGTCCCACAACGGGCTACCTGGATCCGGGTTATGCAATTGGAGCTGTCGCGTATTGCCGCCCATCTTTTTACCTTCGGTGGACATGCCGCCACCACCGGCATGTACAGCACCATGTATTGGGGGGTTGCGGATCGGGATCTGGTCCTGGATTTGTTCGAGGAGTTCACCGGGGGCCGTGTCTACAGTATCTACAACATCCCCGGCGGAGTGCGGCGGGAACTGCCACCCGGCTTTCTGCAACGTGTGAGTGAAACCCTCGACTATATCGAGTCCCGTCTCCCCGACTACGACGACCTCTTCTTCAAGAACCAGGTCTTCGTCAAGCGCGCCAAGGGCGTCGGCGTATTGAGCCAGGAGCAGGCCCTCGCATGGGGTGTAACCGGACCGAACCTGCGCGCCACCGGTCTCGAGTTCGACGTCCGCCGGGACGATCCCTACCTGATCTACGATCAACTGGATTTCGATATACCCACCGAAGAGAGCGGCGATGCCTGGGCCCGCACCCTGGTACGGCGTCATGAATTGATGCAGAGCATCCGCATAGTACGTCAGGTAGTAGAAGCGCTTCCCGATATCCATGGTCCGATTCGCGCCCCCATACCCAACCCGCTGGCCTGGAATGTACCGGCTGGAGAGGTCTACACCCGGGTCGAGTCATCCAAGGGCGAACTCTGTTACTACGTGGTCTCGGACGGTGGTCCCAAACCCTACCGGGTACACGTGCGGGGGCCCTCGTCGATGCATGCGGTACAGGTCCTGGAAAAACTATCGGTGGGGTCGCGTATCGAGGATATTGCACAGACCATGTTTTCGCTAGATGCCTGTCCTCCCGAGGTGGACCGATGAACAGCTCAGTTCCTGAACGGTGCGGCAAGCCGCACCCTACATCACAATCGTCGGTAGGGTGCGGCTTGCCGCACCGGAGCCTATCCAACGGATAGCATCCGTTGTCACAACGAGTCAAGATACTTAGACGATGACAAAGCCAATTCAAAAGTCAAAATTCAATATTCAAAATTCTCCAATCGCACATGGAGATCATGGTTCCATCCTGGCGCCGTTAAAGGCACTCCAGTTCTTCGCCCGCAAGCCCGTCACCGTGCCTCTGGAGCCGAGACCGGCGGCAGCCAACTATCGCGGTTTTCACCTCAATGATCACGAAAAGTGTATCGGCTGCAGCTCCTGTCAGAAGGTCTGCGACAATGCGGCGATTACCATGGTGAAGGTCCCTCACCTGCCCGAAGATCCGATCAACGGCATACGCAACCTGCGTCCTGCCATCGACTATGGACGCTGTTGCTGGTGTGCCCTGTGTGTCGATATCTGCCCCACCGGGTCCATATCCCTCTCCCGGGAGTATGTCCATACCTGTACCCAGGAGGAGATCGACAGCTATTTCATTCTGCCGGACGAGACCGGCATTCATGGTAAATTCTACGGCCTGGGGTGGCAGAAGAGTGTCGACTCCGACATGCTGGACCTGGATCGGCAGCAGATGCAGGAGATGGAACCGGCAGCCAGGATCGATAATTTCAATGAGATCGTGCATGGCTACAGTGAACAACAGGCGGTGATCGAGGCCTCGCGCTGTGTACAGTGCGGCATGTGTAATGATGCCTGCCCGACCCATATGGATGCACCGGAGTATATCCGTGCGATCTGGCAGGGGAAGCCTGAAGAGGCCGTGCGCTGGATCTATAGAAGCAACCCCTTCTCCCATGTCTGCGGTCGTGTCTGTACCCATCGCTGCGAGGATGCCTGTTCCATCGGCCGGCGTGGCGAGCCGGTAGCGATTCGCTGGTTGAAGCGCTATGCCATGGATGCGGTGGATCATGAGCGGATCAAACAGATCGCCGCCGAGGAGAAGGTCGACTATCTGAGCGGCAGACGGATTGCCATCATCGGTGCCGGCCCCGCCGGTCTCACTGCCGCCTACGATCTGGTTCGAAAAGGCCATCAGGTGACCGTATTCGAGGCCAGGGAAGCGGCCGGCGGTATGCCCAGATACGGCATTCCCTCCTATCGCCTGCCCTACGATATGCTCGACCGGGATGTCGATGTCATCACCTCGTTGGGGGTGAAGATCCAGACCAATACCCGGGTCGGCGTGGATATCAGCATGCAGCAGTTGCAGAGCGATTACGATGCCGTGGTGCTGGCGATCGGTCTCCACCTGGGACGCTCTACCCGGATACCAGGGGCGGATCACAAGCAGGTCACAAAAGCGGTGGATCTGCTACGCATGATCACCAATGATGAAAAATTCAAACTACCCAAAAAGGCCGTTGTTATCGGTGGCGGCAATGTGGCCATGGATATCGCCCGCAGCCTGGCCCGGATGCAGAAACGCAAGCATGGCCAGGTGGCCGTAACGGTGACCGCCCTTGAAGACAAGGCCCACTTCCTTGCCGATCCGGTGGAGGTCAAGGAGTGTCATGAGGAGGGTATTGAGATTTTCGACGCACGGGGCCCCCAGGCCTGCATAGTCGAACGAGGCCGTCTGAAAGGTCTGAAGACCTGGAAGGTTCGCTCCATCTTCGATGACCAGGGTCGCTTCGCTCCCGCCTATGATGAAAGCGATGAGCGGATACATGAGGGCGATATGGTGATCGAGGCCATCGGCCAGATGTCCGATGTCTCGATACTCGGAGAGAACCTCAGTGAAGAACTGGAGTGGAACCGGGGGCGTATCAAGATCGATGAAAACGGCCGCACCTCGGTGGAGTGGCTCTGGGCCGCGGGTGACTGTGTCAACGGACCGGATGTGGTGCATGCCGTCGCGGATGGTCATCGTGTGGCGGAGAGCATCGAAACATGGCTAGGGGGAAAGTAGTTTTAGATATTAGTTTTGAGTTTTTAGTTTTGAGTTTTGAGTTGGATGAGTTCGCTTCGCTCACACTTATTTTCTTCATCTATAGAGCGTGCGCGAAGCGCACACTATAACTAAAAACTCAAAACTCAAAACTTACAACATACCGGGGTTGGATATGAACGAAGGACAAAGTAGCGGCCAAGACAGGCTGCAATCAAAAAAGAGCCTCAGCGAGATCCTCGAGGTGGCGATCGAGTTCGAGCGCACTGCGCGGGACTTCTACACCGCCCTGATCCCCAAGGTCAGCAAACAGATCCGCTATCTGGTGGAGGAACTTGCTGACGAGGAGCAGCGCCATTTCGATCTGTTCAACGAGCTCAGGTCACGACCCGATATCGGACAGCATATCCAGGCCATGGTGGAGACCCCGGCCAGTGACAAGCGCTTTTCGGATTGCATCCACCTGCCTGAACTGGGAGATAAACCCGACGATCAGGCGGTTCTTCAATATGCCCTGGGTCGCGAACACGCAGCCATGGAACAGTACCACGCGTTGGCAAAAAGCACCCAACCGGGACCGATCAAGGATCTGTTTCTCTTCCTCGCCAACGAAGAGACCCTGCATAAGAATCAATTGGAAAAAATCTACTACGAGACGATTCATAGTGGTGGCGTTTGATCATCCACGTGGAACATGAGAATTAGCTTATTTGCTACAATTTTAGAATAAATCTAGACTATTATTAATGTAGTAAATGGAACACTACACCTCTCGGTTGGAAACTAAGAGGGACTCTGTTGGCAGCCTGCATTGCGTGTTCATGGCTGGACACAGTCATTGCAGAGGATAATAAAATGACAAAACGACTTACAAGGGAGGCTGCTCAGCCTGTCCCTTTTCTCATTGGGTTTATTCCAGCATTTGCCTTACTACTTTTATTCCTGTTACTCCCCTTAATCAAGCCAGTATCGGCTAATAGCGCCAAGTCCTACACCCTGGACGAGGCAATCGCCACGGCGCTGGAAAACAATCGACTAAAGACCATTTCGCAAAAATCAGTCGCGATTGCGGAGGCCCAGTACCAACAGGCCCGCTCAACCTACTGGCCAACACTCAGCCTGAATGCCAATTTCCTACGTCGGGATGAGACGGCAATTTTCGAGTACCCGGCACAACGTTTCGATGTGGCCCCAGGTATGCTGCCACCGGTGCAAGTACCCGCACTGGATATCGATATGTTGGGCAGGGACACTTCTCACTACTCCCTGGAAATGACTTACCCGCTCTATACCGGGGGCAAACGTTCGAGTCTGATTGAACAGGCGAGGCTCGGGGTCGATATCGCCACCAAGGAGGTACATAGAACCAATCTGCAGATCGTGCAGGATGTAAAACGTTACTACTATACCGCACTCTATACTCAGCAGCTTGCCTCCCTGGCTCAGGATATCACCATCTCCTTCGAAGTATTGAGAGATATCACCCAGGCCTTCTACGATGGTGGTTCCGATTCGGTTAACAAGCTCGATCTACTGCAAAGCAAACTGGCCCATGCCCTGGCGGAATCGACCTATGAAGAGCTGGCAGCCAAAAATCAGGCCGCGTTGGCCGCACTAGCCTTTACCATGGGGCTGGAGTGGCAGGTGCAGATCCAGCTCGGCACAAAAGAGTATCCGAATACCGGGAAAGATCTGCAACTTGACCGACTCATCGAACAGGCACTGAAATTCAATCCCCAGATTGAACAGTTGTCACTGGCCGTGGAGGCCTATGAGGCAAAAGTCGATACTGCCAAAAGTGATCACTATCCAACCATCGGCCTGATGGCCTCGGTGAATGGCTTCGAAAATGACCTGGATGGCGGCCTGAGTGTGGATGAAAACAAACATGCCTGGCATTTGGCAATCGGCATGGAGCTGAAGCTGTTTGATGGCGGCCTGATCAGAAATCGCGTCGCGGCGGCCAAGGCGGAACAGGCACAAAAGGAGCAGCAGAAGCTGCTCCTCAGCGAAAGCACTGCGACACAGATCAAACACCTCTTCCTACAGGCCGGGGCCGCACGGAAACAGATCACCATCACACAGCAAGCGGTCGACACCTCGGAGCAAAACCTCGATCTTAGCAATCGTGCCTACCAGACCGGTGCGGTGAAAACCGAAAAGGTCATCGAGGCAAATCTAATGGATGCCATGGTACGCGCCAACCTTGCCCGTGCCGCCCATGATCAGGCACTTCACCTGGCCGAAATCGCCTACCTCTTGGGAAGCGAGGCGATTGAGTAAAGCGCAATGATTTCAATTCAGTGAACAGAAAGCTTAGGCATCTCCACGGATTGATCGGAATCATAGGAATGTTTTTTTTGGTATCGGTCTCGGCTGCTGCCGATGATCGGACCGTTATTCGTGTCGGTGGCAGTGCGGAATCCACCTATGACATGCGGATCGCTGACCTGGAGATTCTCATAAGTCTACTGTTCAACGAGATGTACAAGGATGAGAATAATCAGCTCAAGATCAAGATCTACGAAACGGACCAGATACTGGAAAACCAGCTTACTTCTGGCAAGCTTGATGCCTCATTCATGAGTCCGGTATTTTTTCTTAACAATATCGAATATCTAAGCAGAGAGCACATCTATGCAATACAACATGGACCATCCATCAAGTCAAAATATATTCTTCTTGTAAGACGTGACAGCGGTATCAATAGTTTAGAAGCACTACGTAACAAAAAACTTATCGTACCTACCGGGCATATGGTTGGCCAGCGGTATCTCGATGTTGAATTGATGCGCGCAGGCATGCCCGTGGCGGCCGAGTTTTTTTCAGAAGTACGTTATACGGCCGAAACCAACGCTGCCATAATCAACCTCTTCTTCGGCCAGGTCGATGCCGCCCTGGTGACAGACTTTTCCTTTGAAGTCGCAAGTGAACTGAATCGTCAAATTCCACAGTCTCTACTAACGATCCTTAGCTCTCCACCATTGATCCACATGGTAATTGGCATGCGGAAAGGATTTTCACCCCATCTAGTTGAGAAGTATCTACCTTTCGCGGAGACACTCAATGACTTTCCCCGTTTGCGATATCTGAAAAAGAACTTTCGTTTTGAGGGGGTAAAAAAGATTACCAATGATGATTTTCGCACTCTGGGTAGACTCAATAAAGAGTACGCAAAACTGAAGAACAAAGTTATATCTCAATGAAACAGACCACGATCTTCAGACATCTCTTTAAACGGATCGCCTTGATTCTGCTGGGTGTCAATATCATTTTTTCCATCATCCTGCTGCCTCTCTATAACAGCAAACTGGTACGAATGATCGCTATTCAAGGGGATACCTTCGCCCATTCAACCATAGCTGCTTGCAGTGAAGCATTATATACAGAGGACTTCAGCTTTGTTATATCCTATGTCAGAAAGGTCTTAAAGCAGTCACCTGAAATATCATTTGTGACATTTACCTCGTCGGACGGCATTAAGATCAAGCTCACCGGTGATGAGTGGACAGTTCATAGTTTGGAACAGCCTTTTGATCGCTCTCTATTAGAATCTACTTCCCCATATACGATCGAACATGTAAAGACTGTCAGTAACGATGATGCTGCCAACGAATTTATTTTTACCACGCCAATCAATATCAGCGGCCTCAACTGGGGTATCTTCACCCTCGGTTTATCTGCCACTGAATATGAAGCCTTAAAATCAAGCTATTACATAAATGTAATGGTATTCAGCTTTATTTTGGTGTTCATATCCCTTTTTCTTCTGCACACCAGCTCATTGAGACTTGGGCAGCAACTGAGCAAACTGCGGGATACAGCCGATAGATTGGCAAATGGCGAATTGACCGCACGCGCGCCCACCGATGCGATTGGTGAAATCAGCGTGCTAGCGAATACTCTAAATGGCATGGCTGAAAGTCTCGACAGTAACACCCGGGATCTGCGTCGTCTTGCACGCCTGGTTGAAGATACCAATGATGCCATCGCCATATTCGATAATAACGATAAGCTCATTTTCGTAAACGCTGCCTTGAAAAATATTATTAATCAAAGTGACGACTACTTCACTGGCATGTCTCTTTACACATTTCTCAATCATTTGAAGGTAGGTAGAAGCAAACAGCACGAAATCACAAATGAATTCTCAAATATCAACCAACACGACTGGTCGACAGATATCACCATCAGCACGATCAATCACGACCTGACCCACATGACCATGCGCATTGAGCGCTTTGATATTGATGAAATGGATAGCGGTGGTTATTTTGTCATACTCTCCGACATTACCCGACGCAAGCAGCTGGAACACGAATTGGAGGTTCTTGCCTATATCGATAAATTGACAAAATTGCCCAATCGTCGCTATTTCATGGACCGCCTCACCGAGGCCGTCGATGAATCGGAAGCATTCAACAGCGGCTTGGCTGTCATTTTTCTCGACCTGGACAACTTCAAGATCATTAACGACTCCCTCGGCCATGAGGTTGGTGATATTGTCCTGAGTGAATCAGGCTGGCGTATCCAGGAGTCCCTGCGTAGCGATGATATTGTCTGCCGACTCGGCGGCGATGAATTTACAGCCATTATAAAGGGGGTCAAAAGCAAGGAATCCATCAGCCAGGTTACCGCTGCCATCCTGAGACGCTTTCAGGTTCCATTCTATTGCAATGACCGTGAATTACGTGTCAGTGCAAGCATTGGCGTAGTGGTCTACCCTAATGACGGCTTAAATACAAAAGAGTTGATCAAGAATGCCGACACAGCCATGTATGCAGCGAAAAAGAGTGGCAAAAATGCATTTCGTTTCTTTTCGGAGGAGATGCACCATGACATACGTGACTATCTTGACATCGAAAGCTCACTCAGAAAGGCGATTGCTACGTCCGGACTCTATATGGTCTATCAACCATTCGTTGATAGCGAAAATCGTGAGATCCACCACTGTGAGGCTCTGCTACGCTGGAAACACCCTGATCGTGGCATGATACCACCAGGCAAATTCATCCCCATCGCTGAACAGGCTGGTTTGATCCGTGATGTTGGTGAGTGGGTTTTTGACAGAGTCTGCCAACAGATCAAAGCATGGGATTTTGATATCACCGTTTCCATCAATGTCTCTGGCAATGAACTACTCGATACTAATTTTACCGAACGACTGCAAAAAACCCTCATCGAGTATGACGTCTCTTCACATCATATTCAGCTTGAGTTTACTGAACACGTACTGGTCAACGAAGAGGGTAAGAATCTTCCTCTCTTAAATCAATTGAAAAGGTTGGGTTTTGGCTTGGCGGTTGACGATTTCGGCACCGGATTTTCATCACTCAGCTATCTTACTGAACTGCCTATCGATGTAATAAAGATCGATAAATCGTTTATCAACAGAATACCTCACGACCGCAAAACGATTGCAGTCTCGAACTCGATTATATCACTGGCCCGTGACCTGGAGATCATCACCATAGGTGAGGGCGTTGAAAATCAAGCTCAGGTAGAGTGGTTGAGAACCCATGGCTGTAAATTGATTCAGGGTTACTACTTCCACAAACCGATGAGTGCTGACGAACTCAAGGCATTAATTAAAAAAACCAATGTAACCTTACTCAATACTCATCGTAAAAAAGAAGGGAGGCAAATAAACTGATTCGGTCACAGCCAAGTTTCACAATCAACAAATTGTGACGATCTGTATTTTTATCCTGACATGAACACTCGATTTTCCATTGCCTGCCTGATGTGCTGTTGCTTGCTTCTTTTGTCAACACATGCCGGCACGACACCCTTATCAGAAAGATATCAGGGCGACATACCCGATATTGGCTATTTCGGCCGCATGGAAAAAGTCTTGTATTCTGCCGATGCGAAAGACACAACCATTGCCACCAATGTTCTTATCAAAGAGATCTTTGGCCAGATAGGCATGAAGTCTGAAATCAAGCTTTATGTGGACGTTGAAAAACTAAAACAGGACTTGTCCAATAATTATATTGATGCAGTATTCATTGACATATTTGACTATTTCAAAATGGAGCATCTACTCAATACCGATTACATACACACAGTACTATTCTCCCCGAATATCCATCAAAAAATACTTCTGATTACGCGAAAAAAAGACCATATCTCTAAAGTTGAGGAATTACGAGGTAAATCTATATCCATCCCAAGTGGGCATTTTCATGGCAACTACTATCTCGATATTGAACTGCTAAAGAGAGGACTTCCACAAAGTGCAAACTTTTTTGCTCACATTGAAGAGGTAAACGATATCAACACAGCAGTAATCGATCTGTTTTTTGGTAAAACAGATTGCGCTCTTGTGACAGATGTTACATATGAACTAGCTGCTGAATTAAACAAGCAGATTCCGAAGAACCTGGAGATACTCTTATCATCCGTCAATATAGTTCCTCAGATTATTGCTATGAATAAAAATATTCCGATTTCCATAACTCAAGAAGTCAGCAGCCATCTCACCAAGGCTAATGAAAACCCGCGTATCAAGAATTTGCTCTCACTATTTCAAGCTAAAAAGTTTGTTAAATTGAAAAAGAGTCAAATACTCGAAAGCCGTCGCTTATTCAGTGAATATCAGGCAATGATGAAACTGCTTGGATCGAGGAAACATGATTACCCTAGCAGCTCAGGCGATGCAAATTAACTCGCACAAAGGGCGACTGTTAATCGGGTTATGCCTGACGTTTTTTTTCATTCATGGAAGTTACGCTAACGACCCTTACGATCGCGATACTGCCATTATCGGTATCATGTCGCGTCTGGTGTTTTCCACCAACCGTATCGATACCAGCATTGCAACCGAAATGATTTTTCTTGATTTCATGAAAAACATTGGCAAGAAGGGGATGTTTATCGACGTTAATTCACCACAGGATGCCATTCAAGATATGCGGCAACATCGGCTCGATGCAGTCCTGACCAACACCCTGGACTACCTCGAAATCGATCACATGATCAACCCATCCTATCGCTACTCGGTCATTATCGGGCCGAATAAATTACAAAATATTATTCTCTTGACCCGGCGCTCAGACAAAATAAAAAACCTGGCGCAACTGAGACAAAAACGTCTGATCCACCCTACAGGGTTCAATCTCGGACTGCTATTTCTCGACGTAGCGCTCATGAAACAGGGGCTTCCCGTTGCCGAGGGTTTCTTTTCAACTTCAAATGCGGTTACTGATATCAACACTGCAATTATTGATCTGTTTTTCAACAAGGCCGATGCGGCCCTGGTCACAGATGCTTCCTTCAGCCTGGCCAGCGAATTGAACACACAAATTTCCCACCAATTGGAGGTCCTGATCGCTTCGGAACCCATGGTCCCCATGGTCATTGGCGTGAATAAATCTGTACCATCCGATTTTACCCGGCACGTTGACCAGATGATGGCCCGGCTGCATGAATACCCAAAAACCATCCACCTGCTATCCCTATTCAAGGCAAAAGGCATGGTAAAAATAACTGATCAGGACCTGCACTCGGCCCGCGTGTTAAAACAGGAGTATGAAGAACTGATATCCGCCAATGGTAGAGAGTGATTGGGATAAAAAAACCCGCGTGTGGGAAGACACGCGGGTAAGTGTAACCACCAATCAATCGTGATTTATCTGATACTCATGACATTCGACACAGCCAACCATATAGCCCTTGGTGAACTCGGCGTTGTTGCCGTCAGGACAGAAGCTGGTGCTGTTGTCACATTCAAGCACACGGTCTGTGGCCATGCGGGAGAGTACGGTACCTAACCCGTCTTCGCCATGACACGCCTTACACTGATCCGAATTACGTTCAACAAGGCTGGCATGACCTCCGTCGGCAAAGCTTGTTGCACCGACAGGATGCATACCGTGCGGACCACCCAGGGTGTCGCCGAGATCGCCTTCATGACAGGTGCTGCACTCTATGATAGTGCCCTTGTGACCCTGTAACTGCCCGGCCGCCACGTTGTCATTGGCCAACTCGTTCTTATTCGGCCAAATGCCATGAGTCGATCCATGACAGGCTTCACAGAAGACCCCTTCATGCCCGGTGCTGACACGATACAACATGGGATTGCCAATGCGTGGATCGTTTGGACCCGACACTGCAGGATTGTCGGCTTCGATGACATTCTCTGCAAAACGCTTATTGGTCGGCACAATCGGGGTAGCCTTGGCATCACCCGAGCGAAAGGCCTGGAAGAGACGGATATTATCCTCATTACCGTCCGCATCGGCAGGATTGACCACGGTTCCGGATGTGCCGGCCAGGTTACTCATGGCATCACCGGTGTGGCAGGAACCGCAACCCGGCTCATTGGCCCAAGGCACACGAGGCTGATCTGCATTGGTGTAGAAATCACCTCCCAGTTCAAACGCACCTGGGGTTGTCGGTGATACACCACGGGTGAAATCGTCACCCACCTGCTCCATATCACCATGGCAATCCTGACAAAGCATGCCGCCGTTGGACATCGCGCCGCGCAGACAGTCGGTACGACGACCTGGATGACACTGATAACAGGTCTCTTCCAAGACCTGTCGGCGTTCTTCATGATTGGCGACGATACCAAACTCATCCTTGATCGCTGCAGGCATATCAGGGAAGAGCTTGTTACCTGCCCCGTCTGTCACACTGCCATGATGGCTATGCATCACGTTTGACATACTCTTGACGTTGCCCTGTCTACGACCATTCGCGGTGGTGCCTACATCCCCGTCCAGCGGTCCAAGCTGGGCAAGATCGAGGGCCGGCGTATAGTGACACTGCTGACAGACGACAGGCGTATTCTCTTCTAGCGTGCCAAAACCCTCGGGATATTTATCACTGTGCTTCAAGTCATGCAAACGCACCAGATTCAAGTCTGCCGCATACTCCTTGCTGACCTCCAGAGGTACAACGCCATATTGCGGATCATCGTCGAAAGCGCTAGCGATATAGGCAAGCTGCCCGGTTGCTGTACCATTGCCACCATCCTCTGCAGCACCATGACAGGCGCCACAGTTGGCTTCACCGGAGATCGGGACGACCGTATCCACAGAGGCAACCACATTCCCAGCAACCTTTGCCTGGACACGATAAAGCGGCCATGGATTCTCTCTGCCGTCATCGTCAAATGCCGTCACGGGAATACCGGGTGCTTCAAACCAGTTCACACCCTCTTTGACATAGCCAAATTGAAATGCCGGATTGATGAAGAAGGGCTGATCCACAACATAGGCTTCGAACTTCTGTTCAGCATTCACGAGATATGGACCATCACGACCAGGCATGTCTTGTTGATCTGCCTCCAATGTCCCGGGACTTGTCAGGTAAAAGAGCTCCACATTCGGCATCGGAAGACCCACATCGAGAATGTCTGCCACTGGTCCATCCGGATAGAAAAGTGAAAGCACACCATCCGCAAAGAATGGTTCAGCCGGATAGAATGGTGCATAGGCCTCTCGCGCCACATCCCAGAAATTGGTCTTGAATACCTCACCTGTAATCGGGTTTCTGCTGGAATAGACTGGGCCGGAACCCGCGGAGTTTTCGCCCGTCAAAATAGGATCATCCGGATTCGATGCCGCTGAATAGTAGACTTCGGCGCCATCATCACGACCCAGGATATTGGGCTCCTGACCACGCTGTATAACCGTCGCATGCAGCACATTGAAGGGTGGCAGGATACTTGAAATACGGGTATCGAAATCTCCGCAATGCATACCCAGGTCATTCACCGCAAACACCTTATAGTCGTTACCATTGATCAGCTGCAGCTCTGACACAGCCGCACCTGTCGGTACACCATTCTGACTGGTGGAGTTGATTGACACACCCGATACTGGCGGTGGCGGCTGATCGTCCTGGATCGTCGCGGTCGTTGAATCGCTGTCTGAGAGCCCATCGGCATCCGCTACAGTCAGGGATACATCGTACACATCAGGGGCATCATAGGTGTGGGTTGGATTGGCCTCGGTACTGCCATTCCCATCTCCGAAATCCCATGTATAAGTCAGTGCAGAATTTTCAGGATCGTTCGAACCCGCGCTGGTGAAACTCACAGCCTCACCGGCCATACCGTCATAAGGACCATTGGCGTTCGCTGTCGGTGGCTCATTGCCCGGTTGTTGATCATCTTCAACGGTAGCGGTTGCGCTGTCACTGTCGCTATCGCCATCATTATCCGTAACCGTCAAGGTTACCGTATAGATGCCTGGATCCGCATAAGTATGGCTGGGGTTGGGGTCACTACTATCATTGCCGTCACCGAAGTTCCAGGCATAGGAGGCAATAGTGCCATCCGTATCACTGGAGCCGGCGCTACTGAAATCGATGGCAGAACCGGTAATGGCGCTATACGGACCATTGGCGTTCGCTGTCGGTGGCCCATTACCCGGTTGTTGATCATCTTCAACGCTGGCTGTCGTGCTGTCACTATCGCTGTCGCCATCATTATCCGTAACCGTCAAGGTTACCGTATAGGTGCCTGGATCCGCATAAGTATGGCTGGGGTTGGGGTCACTACTTTCATTACCGTCACCGAAGTTCCAGGTATAGGAGTCAATAGTGCCATCCGTATCACTGGAGCCGGCGCTACTGAAATCGATGGCAGAACCGGTAATGGCGCTATACGGGCCATTGGCTTGCGCTGTGGGCGGCTCATTTGGGGTGTCACCAGATCCATCATCACAGTTGCTTGGCGCTCGGCTAACATCCTTCTCAACTGTCGTTCCGTCCGATGTGCGAACAGCTGATACCCGACAGGGAACCTGAGCATCATCGGTGATCGTTAGCTTGAATCGCCAATCACGACCTGAGGCGACTGTACCAAGTACCTCCCCTGTCGCTGCATTCAATATGCTCACATCCTGGTTAGTGGCACCTCCTCCCTTAACTACAAGCTGATCTTTCCTGGAATCCCATTTTGCCCGATCGATATCGAAAACGGAGGGTCTCTTCGCGGCAAGAAGAGTGCTTGAAAAGCCGAAAATCAAAGCAGTGCATAGCAGCAGATGCATAGCTCTGCTGGATGGTCGTTTTGTACAGGTACCCATTGAAAAGATCTCCCCAGGTATAGCTGTGAATATGGCTAATACCAGACTGTAGCTGTAGGTGTTTCCCTACTTTCCATTGCGGACTGGTGGCTATCGAAATCAAATTAGCAAGATTATATTAAGGTTTGCTTAAGGCAGGCAGGATGTGCTTCTCATTCAGATAATTTCTCTGCGCCAGGTCGCAAATTCAGATAAAAAAAAACCCGCATGTGGGGAGGACACGCGGGCAAGGGTAAATCGACCAATCGTCTATGATTATTCGTAATATACAAGCCGTTATATTGCCCATTCAGGGTTTGTTAAAGTTCCCGCCATGTGCGAATCTAACGATTATCAATTGGATAATTTCTCTCCGATCCTGGCCGTTTTTTGTCTATAAAAATCAGAGAAATCGTCTTACTAATAGGTAAATTAGCAGGCGATAATTAAGATTTTCTTAAACAAGGAAAGAACAAATTCACAATTAAGCCACTACCCTGTTCAGGATCGCTGAGGGTGATGGATCCTTGATGGATCTCACAGATCTCCTTAACGATGGACAGGCCTAATCCTGCGCCCGCTTCGGTCTCACCGGGCAGACGATTGAGGCGTTCGAACACCCATTTTTTCTTATCATCCGGTATGCCCTGTCCCTGATCTTCCACAATCAGAAGTACACCGTCCCCTACACGGGCAATTTTGATCGTGACACTACTCTTGTTGGGAGTGAATTTGATGGCGTTGCTGACAAGATTGTTGAGTAATATTCCAATCAACTCCCGATTACCTTGCATGGTGACCGATTCACTGCACTCCAGTGCCATTTCGATATCTTTACTCAATGCCTGCGGTGAAATGTCCGCCAGGGTCTCCTGCGCCAATGCCTCAAGATCCAGTTCGTTAAAACCATGACGAATCTTTTCCGGTTCGATGGAGGCCAGCACCAGTAATTGATTTATCACATGGTTGAGACGATTCAATCCTTTCTTGACCTGTGAGAAACCCGACCTGCCCTTTTCCTCCTCAGATTCGTTTGTGCCCGACTGAAGCTGTACGAGCATACCCGCGATCGGCGTGCGTAACTCATGCGCCACATCCGCTGTAAAGCGGCTATTACGATCGATGGATTGTTTCAATCTTGCCAATAGTCTATTCAGCTCATCCACCACTCCAGCAATCTCTTTGGGTACATGGCTTGGCTGAATGGGATTGAGATGAGCATAATCGCGTTCTCTGATCAGACGTGCCACCTCCCGCACCGGTTGCAAACCCTGATGCACGATAAGCCAGAGAATTCCCGACAAAGGTAGGGCGATCAACAGCGGTCTGATGACATCCACAACGAAATCACGCACCAATTGATGGCTTGTCAGATGGCTGCGGGCAACCTGTACCCGGAAATCATGATTTGTCAGGTTCATGGTATAGACACGCCACATCTGACCATTTATATCGCTGTCTGTGTAACCATCAAGAATAGAACTGGACAATGGGAAATCAGGTGCTTCAGGGCCACGTATCATCAACCTGTCTTCATGGGACCAAACCTGAAACAGCAAAGGAAATGTATACTTGGATTCATTTAAGTCGGTTTGATACTCATCCAGGTCGAACTCTTCCGATTCGTGTTCAGTTGCAACCGCCAACAACTGGCCTACCAATGCCAATTCGGCATTGTAGACCTGGTTGATTTCACTGCTGGTTCGCCACCAGGTAAAATAGAGGATCGTGCCCCATAACAGCAATGTCGAAATCAGCAACATCAGCAGCAGGCGCATGCTTAGGGAACGCACGATCATCTATAACTCCTTTGCACGGTGATACTTCAGGACACTGAATCCATCTATTCCTATCCAGTCGATTCGCTACCTGCTTATTCAAAATTGAACCTGAAACCGCTTCCAATCACCATCTGCAACATAACAATCAGCACAGGTCAGGAACTAAAAACAAGGAAAAATCGAGTTTTCGATACATCCATGCTCAACACAGTAAGATACATTGCTGAGATATCGAATCAGGAATGGCTATCAGACCAGAGACCTGGTGTTAACCAAATCGCTTATGGACAGGAACACGAAGCTTTCTGAAGTTCTACGATAAACTAGCGTCTTGCTGATCCACCCATGGGTTTTTCTATGACGTACCCCACTCCCCTCACGGTGCGAATCGGATGTTCTCCCAATTTTTTTCGTAGATGATGGATATGGACCTCGATGGCATTGCTTTCAACATCGTCATCCAGACAGTAGACCTTTTCGCTCAGCTTCCTGCGCGACATGACCCGTCCCATGTTTTCCATCAGACTCTGGAGAATATCGAACTCCTTCACCGACAGTGACACCTCATCATTTTGAATGGTTACCGTATGCGCCGAAGGATCCAGCACCAAATCACCGTGACGCAAAATCTCTTCTTCCAGACCGCTGTGGCGACGGTGCAGCGCGCGAATACGTGCACACAACTCCTCGATATCGAATGGTTTGACCACATAGTCATCAGCACCGCCGTCCAGTGCCTGGACACGGTCGACAACCTCGGAGCGCGCCGTCAACACAAGCACGGGTATCTGATTTCCCTCCGCTCGCAGACGCGCCAAGACCTCCAAGCCGGAGAGCCACGGAATGTTCAGATCCAACAGCAGGACATCATAGCGGACACTCTTCAAGGACTGCATGGCACTGAGACCGTCGCGCACCCAGTCAATGGCTAATCCACGCCGTGCGAGTACGGTCTGGATACCATCACCTAACATTTCATCGTCTTCTACAAGCAGCAAATTTATTCCACTTGTCATAGATCCCCCACGCAACAATTTTGTATGCCAGGCCATTCAGGTGTAAGCGATTCCACGAACACCTCGCCACAGCAGGTTGTTTTCCTGTTCGCGCTGCTCCGTTTCTGCTGAGGCTGATTAACTATAGATTTTAGAATCAATATCTGATTTATCAGCCTAGCTGGACTCTATAATTGGGAATTATATACCAATTTCACCCAATACCAGAAGTTTATTGTTTCGATTTTAGACATATTTAACGAATTCAATTCCCCAATGCCTGCATCAGGGCATGACAGCTACCATGCCAGGTAATGTTTGTTATTGATTTTAATATAGAAAGCAGACAGATATGGCATTTAGACAAGCAAAAAGAAGGCCACAGCGGCAGCGGTTACCAGACTGATAGTGGTGGGCAGGGTCACCAGCATGTCACCGGAACCCAGCATCAGGTAGGCGGTCTCCACCACCAAAATGGCCATGGCGACGCCCAGCGCCCGTGGTGTTTCCAACCAACGGGTAACGCCGGCCAGTGAAATGAAGGCCAATCCCAGCAGGGCGGCCCCCATCATCCCCGCGAAGGCCTGATTGACCGGCTCAACACTGAAATAACCCGCAATCAGGTGGGGATCGACGATCAGGATCACTCCCCACACACTCAACATCACGATAGCGAGAACAAGAGAAAGACGCTGCAGCACCCGGTTAGGCATGGCTATCCCCAAAATATCTTTTATTTATCATGCGAATATAGAGAATTTCTCGACCAATTACAAAACACTTTAGTTTAATTTTGAATTTTCAATTCACAATCCCCCCCTATCAACAGTTCTCCTAATGTTCTACAATCTATGTCACTATGAAGAACATTTGGAGAACTCAATATGCTAACCCCTACCCAGGACCGCACCCTGAGCTTCATCCGCCGCTACCTGAAGAGGCGAGGATACGCCCCCTCGCTGATTGAGATTGCCGAAGGCATAGGTATCACTTCCAAAGGCACCGCCCATCGCCACGTACAGGCCCTGGCCGAGGCGGGCGCGATACGCCTGATCACCGGGCGTAAGCGCGGCATCGAGTTGGTGGACGAGGAGGCGCTGTCGAAAACCAGCCTTCCCCTACTGGGCCGCATCGCAGCGGGCCAGCCCATCGAGGCCATCGCCGGTCAGGACCGCCTCGAGCTGAACGACCTGTTCGGCCCCAACCGCTACGCCCTGCAGGTGAAGGGGGACTCCATGATCGACGCCGGCATCCTCGATGGCGACCTGGCGGTGATCGAACGCTGCGACACCGCCGACGACGGCGCCATCGTGGTGGCCCTGATCGACGACGAGGAGGCCACTCTGAAGCGCCTCAGACGCCTCAAGAGCGGCCGTATCAAGCTGATCGCCGAGAACCCCGGCATCCCCCCCATGATCTATGCGGCAAAGCGGGTGAGGATCCAGGGGGTGTTGGTGTGTCAGCTGAGACGCTACAAGTGAATAGGAAGTTTTTAGTTATGAGTTTTGAGTTTTGAGTTTTGAGTTGATGAGTGTGCTACGCACACGTTTTTTATCCAACGTGAGCGAAGCGAACACCGCAACTAAAAACTCATAACTCAAAACTCTTGAGCAATCATGTATATCGACGACACCCACCCCAAAGCCCACTGGTCCCGCGCCATGATCCTGGTGGACATGAACGCCTTCTTCTGCAGCGTGGAACAGATCGACCACCCGGAGCTGCAGGGACGCCCCATCGGTATCACCAATGGCGCCCAGGGGACCTGCATCATTACCTGTTCCTATGAGGCCCGCGCCTATGGCGTGCATACCGGCATGCGTCTGAAAGAGGCCCAGCGGATCTGTCCCGGGTTTGTCCAGGTGCCGGCCCATCCGGAACGCTATGCCCAGGTCTCCACCCGCATCATGGAGGCACTCTCCAGCATCACCCCGGACATGGAGATCTTCTCCGTGGACGAGGCCTTCCTCGACATCACCCATTGCCAACGCCTGCTCGGTACCCCGCAACGGATCGCCCGGCAGGTCAAGCAGACGGTGCTGGAGGCCTCCGGGGGGGTGCTCTGCTCGGTGGGGGTCAGCGGCGACAAGACCAGCGCCAAGTACGCCGCCAAACTCAACAAACCCGACGGCCTGACCATTATCCCTCCCGGTACCGCGCAGCAGACCCTCGCCAAGGTGCCGGTCACCGAGTTGTGCGGTATCGCCAAGGGCATCGGCCGCTACCTGGCGGAACGGGGCGTCTATACCTGTGGCGACATGTGCCGCCTGCCCATCGGCGAGATCGGACGCCGCTTCGGCAACCCGGGGCGGCGTATCTGGCTGATGACCCAGGGACTCGATCCCGACCCGGTGCACAGTGAGGTCGATGCGCCGAAATCCATCGGCCATGGCAAGGTCATGCCCCCTGACACCCGCCGGCGGGAGGTGATCGAAACCTTCCTCCTGCATATGGCGGAAAAGGTGGCCACCCGGCTGCGCCTGCACCATTTCCGCGCCAGCCACTTCTACATCGGGGTGCGTATCGACGCGGGCTATCTCGCCCGCAAATACCGTTGCAACCCGCCCACCGACCACGGCCCGGAGATCGTCGCCATGTGCCAGGACTTCCTCGACCACCACTGGGCCGGCCAGGGCTGCCACCAGGTGCAGATCACCGCCCTGGATCCCAGGTACGCCGACTACCAGTTCGACTTCCTGCAGCCGAACCAGCAGCGCCAGGACCGCCTCAACCAGGCCATGGACCATATCAACCAGCGCTACGGTGAATTCGCCCTGGCCCCCGTGCGCCTGCTGAACCGCTCGAAAATGCCCAATGTCATCGCCCCGGCGTGGAAGCCGTTTGGGCATAGGGAAACCATCCTGCAACAACCCGCAAAAGTCAGTAGTTATGAGTTTTGAGTTTTTAGTTTTGAGTTTTGGCGTTCGCTTAGCACGCATAGCGGGCTAAGCCATGTGCACCGCCGTCCACTACACCCTCAACGGCCAGGAGTTCCGTACCAAATTCCCCACCGCCGGGGCCTGCCTGCCGGTTAAAAACAGGCACGGCGGCGCCGACCTGCTGCCCTGGGGCCGGCGCAAACATCAGCTCGGCAAGCTGCCGCTGGGGGGTTGGGCGAGGCTCGATGCCATCTACGGCGGTCGCTGGGACCGCTGGCGGCCGATTCCGGTAAAGCTGCTGGTCAGCCAGTTCATGGAGGTGGACATGGAGGGCGCCAGCCACTGGTTCGATGTCACCCCGGGGAAATGGATCCAGGGCCTGGTGGCCCGCTGGGAACAGGAGCGGCGCATCTATGTGGTCACCATCACCCCGGAGATGGAAGACGCCGCCTATGAGCGTTGGCCGCGCATCCTCAGCGACAGTCGCTGAATAAGTGATCAACCCACCGCATGCCTAATGCATGGCCCATCCCCCCCCTGGCCTGCTTGCGGTTTATGGCTAAATGTTCTAAAAAAAAAGGTCTGTTTAGCCTCTCAGCAGTTTTCAAGGATGAGTATTTATACAGAAGTCTTAGCACAGTTTATTTTTGGTGCAATACCTGAACTCTCAATATCAGTGGGGAATCGCATTGTTAAGGTTGTCTTTCCGAATGGATTCATAGAATAAGACAGCATTTTTAGTGCTGCCATTGGTGCCCTGGCAGTGATGTTGTTAGTGGGATTAGCGGTATATCTACTAATCACAGTAATCTAAATCTGTTAGTAGGAAAATTTACCATGTGGAGTCTTTTTCGAAAGAAACCATTACTTTCCGAACAGGATACCCTGTTCCAAATAGAGTGTTTCAAATGGCTACTGACCCATTTTGGTGGGGATGATTTTTACCAGGAAGTACAGCTGGTCCTGCCTACTAAGGAGTATTTTCCTGCCACGGTCGATTCTAAGGAATCTGCTGCCCAGGCAACATTGCAGCAGGTGATGAAACTGGCTGGTATGGAGAATTGGCCCGTCACACTACAGGCGCAAGAGAAAGATCCCAATCTTCATGTTGCTCCCACGTTGATTGTAAAAAATGTAGAACAAAACCCCCTAGGCACCTTTTCAGTAAATGAAAAGAATGAGGCCACGATTACCTACAATCCGAAAATCACGGTTAATCCAACCCAAATGGTTGCGACCTTCGCCCATGAGCTTTCCCACTACCTCACCGGAACCGCACCGGAACCACCACCCGGCGGCTGGGAAAACTGGGAATTCGCAACAGACATCGGTGCAACTTTTTTGGGATTTGGTATTTTCCAAGCCAATGCAGCCTTTAATTTTCAACAATATTCAAGCGCAGGCGTCTCTGGCTGGCAAACATCCGGAGGGGGCTATCTTACCGAGCTAGAACATAGCTACTCACTAGCGATCTTCTTGCTTCTAAAAGAGATATCGCCAAACATTGCCCTTCCTCATTGCGATACGAATGTGAGGAGTTACCTAAAAAAGGCTTTGAATGAGTTAGCAAGAGGGAACATCATCAACGAATTAAAAGAGGTCGCTTATGTGCCGCGGACATAATAAACAGAGTTTAAACCTTTGAGGATAGGTTTAGTATGGACACATCAAACTACTCCACCAGCGCCTTCATATCCTCAAGAATGAGCCTGGCGCGTTCAGGATGCTGCTCCATCTCCCTGCTCTTGGCGGCGATCCACTGCGCCTCCTCCTGCATCAACCGGTTCAGGTTCTCTTCATAGACCACCACTGGATAATCCTGTTTGCGCAGTCCAACCACATACTCGTTGAGGCGCTCCTTGAGCAACAGCCGACGGGTCTGCTGCTGGGTATCGGGATCTTCGATATCGGTATATTTCGATGCCCTTTGGTCGGTTATACGTAGAATATGCCAACCGGCCGGGGTCTCCACCGGGCCTCCCAGTTCACCGATCTCCAGGGCGAAGGCCTCCTCGTCCAAGGCTGGAAAACCGCTGCCCTCCTCTACCCAGCCGAAGTCGCCCAAGGTCTGTTTTGCCCGGGGATCGATGGAGTGGTCGCGCGCCGCCTGGTAGAGGGTGAGTTCTCCCTTTTCCAGTTTTTCCATGATCTCCAGTGCCGTCTGCTCATCCTTCACCACCACCATCTGCAACTTGCGGTGTTCATTGAAGGTGATACCTTTTTTATGCTTTTCAAAATAGTCCCGTACCTCCTGCTCGGTCGGCTCCATGCCTTGCGCCAACGCCTTGCGATGTAGATTTACCAGGCGTGTGAGGCTGAATTCGGCCAGGGCGGCTTTAAAGTCAGGGCCCTGATCCAACCCCGCTTGACGTCCCTTTTTCGCCAACAGATAGTTGTCTATCAGACCGTTCAGGGTCTCCAGGCGTCGCTCGATGTTGATGGAGTTATTCAATGTGGCAAGGTACTTTTTGCTCTCGCCCCAGGTCATTGCAATGCCGTCGAATTCAGCGATCACCTGATCATCACTACGTAGACTGTCCTCTTCGATATCGAGATGACGGGTGTGTATCTTCACGTCCATTCCGGCATGCAGATGTTTGCGCAAGCCCTGTTTGCGGGTGATATATTTTGCCTTTTTTACCTTTGCCTCGATCAGGGGGCGCAAGGTATCGTCCACCTCAATATCCTTGGCGAAGTGCTTTTTTACATAGCCATCGATCTCTTGATCACTGATATCCTGGGCCGCCTTCAAATAGTGTCTGCGATAGAGTCCCGCCAACATGCCATCGGCGTAGGTCTGCAGCTCGCGCTTGAAAACCGGATCCTCCTGCAGGCCCTTGCCGACACCATCCAGATAGAGCAGATTGACGCTGATCGCCTTGTCCAGCAGAGTCAACATGACGGTACGCCTTTCGGGCGTACCCAGGGCCGGCGTGGATAGACCCACCACGGCAGTGCTATTCAATTGGGTGTTCAGCTGGGAGAAGGTGATGATCCGATCGCCAACCCGGGCCAGGACATTGGCATCGGATTGTGCCGGCTCAGCAGCCGTGTCTCCCCATGCGGAAGTGGCCAGAAGACAAGCGGCCATCAGTGTTACAGGAATTCTCATTTTGCCTCCGAATGACCTGTTCCAGCCAACTGTATGCTACATCGGCGATAAGACAGGTCTTTGGATATTTATAATCGTTGAATGATGCTACTCACCCTAAAAATGGCTGACGACTGCGAAGCGATTGGGAGGGGAGACCGAGATCCCCCCTCCCAGATGCAACTGCCATCCGCCAATATGACAGCTGACCTTTCCGCCTGCTACCAACCGCAGGTGGAGCCGGTGCGATCCTGGGAGACATGCTCCCAAACGCTTTCCGACACCCGACCTTCGGAGAGGTGGAGCTTCCACTCCTGACCATCCTCACCGTTACAGGCCACCTCTTGCCATTCATCATCATGGCAACCCTGACAGACGGTGTTGCGGGGATCCGTGGTACCGAATACCTCACCCGAAATAAGTTCCTCCACCTGATCCATGGTCTTGCGCGATACCCGACCCTTCATGGCATGTTCCAGCCACTCGCCTTCTGAGGCACTGACTTCGTCGTTTTCGTTCTCATGACAGTTGACACAGAAGTCTTCACGGGGATCGTGATTATCGGTGAAAGTATGGGCCCAACTGACCGCCGCATCGAAGTCGCTGGCGATCGATCTGCCGTCGAAATGCATACCCTCACCATTATCGCAGTTGCCGCCATCTTCACCCGGCTCACAGACCCGTACAGGAATCTGGGCATCCACATTGTCGGCCAGGGTATCGTACATATGACATGAACCACACTTCAGCGGACCGTGGCTGTCATCGCTGTTGAGATAGGCCGCCTGGGCATAGGTGGTGGCATCCACACCGTCCACACCCGGTCCCTGCTCAAGATGGGGAGCGACCGGATAGAGGCCATGGATCGACTCATGACAACCCTGACAGGTGATGTCCCGATGACCGCGGGAGTATCGCATCAGTCCAGCCTTGCGCGGATAGTTGAAGGGTGGATGGTCATTACCCGGTTGATGACCACTCGGCTCCACATAGGGCGCGGTGTGACAATCGGCGCAATGGGGCTCGCCGGCAGCCAGCCAGTGGTCGCGTCCATCGGTTGCCGCCGAGAAGGGTACCGGGGCCGCCATCGATCCGCTCAGGGTCTGCTGGGCAGCGGTCACACAGTCGTCGGTGGTACAGAAGTCCAGGATGCTGACACTGAAGTCGCCATCCCCATCGAAGCTACCGCAGATCTGGAAATCCGCATTACCATCACCATCACAATCGGGACCTGGTGCCGCTGCACCTGTGGTACATGCGGTGGCGTCACCAGCCACCTCAATGGTGGCCAACTTGGCGTCGATGGCCGGATCGGTACTGCCACCCAGGTAGGCGCAGAGACCCGGATCACGGCGCCAGATGGCCATTGTCTCTTCCGAAGTACGAATTGCACCGTCCTCAGGGAACACATTGGGATCCCGAGGATCGAGCCAGTCCAGGGCCTGCTGTGTATCTACCCCAACTGCAGCGGCAATATCATCCAATGAGGCCAGGGCGCGTATGTTGCTCGCCCCTGGACCGGGTATGCCATCTATCAGGCTCTCCATGTTCTCCTGCTTCCAGATCTCCTGGCTCAGCTGGTTGTGGCAATTGGTGCACCAGATACCCCGGTCGTCGCGATCGCTGCCCGCAAGACCCGCCTGATTACGGGAGACATTATCCCGCAACCATTCACCAATGGCGGTCAAGTGTTCAGGGGTTCCCGCACCGTCGATATCCTTGAATGGATTGGAGTGAACGTCACGGCCGACGAAACAGCCGCCCGCGCCCAGACGGTTATCCGTACTGGCATAGAAGTTGTCGCCACTTTCGGTAATAGGATAACCGGCCATGTCGCCATTGGAACGGTGAGCGGGATGACAGCCCTGGCAACCGCCGAAGCGGCCGAGACTGTCGCTGAAGGCGATGGGGCCACCCTCGCCGACACCGCGATGGGTCTGATGAATCGCCTCGGACATGGGCAGAATCACTTTGCTGCTCCCATCATCATCGGTGAACGATGCCGATTTGACCACCGCAATGACATTGTCCGCATGGCAACGCTGGCAGAGCACGGTGGTATTACCGATACGGGTGCTCTGGGCGAATACGGGACGATTGTTCTCCGCCGACAGATCGGCGGCCAGTGCATCGCACTCCGCCGGTGTGCCGCAGGCCGGGTAGTTGTCCAGGAATCCAGTACCCTGGTTCTTGTCATGCAGGCCGAGAATACTGATGGCGGCACTCTTGAGGCGCGGATACCAGTCCGAGTCGCCTGGCCCTATGTTGTAGTAACTCATCCAAAAGTTATATTCCTGCTGAACCTTGGACCAGATCTCATCACCGCTCTTATGGGGTGAATTGGTGGTATCCACCTCTGAGTGGCAACGTTCGCAGTTGGGGATATCGATGGGCGCGGTGCCGAATCCCTCCACCGGCGCGCCATTCTGCAGCACCGGATCACCCATACCGCCATAGGCATTCTCATCGTAGTGACGCAACCTGGCCTTCATCGCCACGAAAGGACGCACCGAGTCTTCGAACATCGCGCCCGGGTCGGCAAAGAAATTGATGGAGTCCTCGAACGGGGTCAGGGGAAGCCCCAGGGCCTCCCAGATACGTGGCGAGGTGAGGGTGATCGGCAGGTTCTCCAGCACCTTCATCTGGGTATAGACAACGGTGCCGTGCTCGCCGGAGAAGGTCAGTACATTGCCCTTGGAAGCACCGCCGCAATCATTAAGTACAGCAGGATTGGTCGGTACGCCATCCGGGTGGGAGACCGGTCCCATCGGGTGCAGACCGGCACCGCAATCGTCCGGATACTCGATGTGGCCGGTTACGCCAAGCCGGATCTTATCGGACTCAGCCGTCGAACCGGTGGGATTGGAGCCTTCCAGGTCGGCGTAGATATAGAGGTGATTCCAGACCGCATTCCAGTAGTCGTCGGTGGGATCATTGAAATCGCCGTCACCCAGCATGGCGCCGCTGACACCGTTCCAGGTCGGGTTGCCGTCTTGGCCCGAGAGCACCAACGAACCGTCCGGATTGACCGCCGCGGAATCGGCGAGGGTGTTCCACATCAGCAGTGAATTGCCCTCGGTGGCGCTGATCAGTGTCGAAGTCTGGGGTACGACGTTGGGACGAGTTTCCCGTGGTTGTGCTTCATGCCAATACTCGAGGACATATTTCTGGAAATCCCCGTTTGCATCGAGATCGGGATCCCGCAGTACAGTCTGTCGTCCCAGGGCATCGAGACCTTCAGCGGGGTCCCCCTCCAGGAGTCGCGCAAAGGCTGTCTGGCCCTCATCACTCTGCTGCGTCTTCACAACCTGGGCCAGGATCGAGTTATAAGGAGGCAGCACGCAACAATAGGCGAACTCGAAACCGGTACAGTGCATACCGAGTTCATAGTTCATCATGATGTTGAAGGTATTCTTAGGACGCAGCGCCAGGCCGTTGCCACCACCCCCTTCTGAGTTTTCCTCATCTTCAGAATTATCCCTGTCCTCATCCTTGCTGCTCTTATCCTCCTCACTTCTGTACTTCTCGTTGCTGTACCTCTCGTTGTTGTACTCCCGCTCTTCATCATCATCACTTGCCCAGGTATTACCCGTGGCAACAACCAACGTGAGGATTAATGAAATCGCGTATGTTACGAAGCGATAAGTTTTATTGGGTAGTAATTGATTGCACTTCATAACCAAACTCCTCCACTTGCCTGTATGGTTTCTATTACTCGCAGGTTGTCAATCCTGGCGGTCTTGTGCTGTTGTTGTTATTGCACACTACTTGCAATGATCCCCCGACCAATAGCTGCCACTGACTAGTGTGTTCATTCCATCTAATTGTTTTTATGTACTTTTTGTCCGACATCACAGAGACGGCATTTATTAATTTGGGCAGGTTATCCCAAAAAGTAGCAAAGCAAGATTAAGAGTGACTTAAGATGAAGTGATGACTGGGAAATTTATTCCTAGGTAGGTATTAATATGTGATCCAGTTCATATTCTTTTTTTTTTTTAGAAATCGACACGTTATTTCACTTCACATCCTCAACACTCATTTTCGATGCGAGTGATCCCAAAGCTATTCAGCACAACATAGGAAGTTGCCAAACGCACCCTACTCCTGTATCAATTGGTTAACAATCGAAGTGATCTCATCACTATCCCACTCAACCGGACCAATTGCCTTATGGCGTAAGCGCCCCTGGGCATCCACCAGAAAACTGCTGGGAAAGACCTTAACCTTCCATGCATTGCCCGCCTCTCTTTTTGGATCAAGAAGGACAGGGAAAGTAACATTCAAGCGTTTTGCTATGTTACTGACACGACGCTTGTTTTCCTCTACATTGACGGCGAGGATGACAAATTCCTCCTGGCTCATCTCCGCTGCCAGTCTTATCAACGACGGCATCTCTTCAATGCAGGGTGGGCACCAGGTTGTCCAAAAGTTGACTAAAACCGTTTTGCCTTTGAGATCACTTATTCGATAGCTTACCCCGTCCAGATCCTTAAGATTCAATGCAGGTGCAGTATGGACAGTCTCCATTGTCTCAAGCCATCCACCTCTCGCAAGCCCGCCAGCTGAAACCAATAACAAGATCAGTGCTGGTACGAGATAGAGAAAATCCGATCTTTTTAAAAGTCTCATGATGTTGCGTATTACCCAGTCAGTGTCAGCAGCGCGATAGACGGATCCGGCATTTTGCGGAACGCCATTCCTCCTATCGACATAATAATATTCTTATAAAATATCATTAGCTTTATGATATTGAAGTATATTTCATTATTCACAAGGTGTTTTTTTTCAAGCCAACTCGGCCTGCCACACTCTAAAGTTTTAAATTTCGAAGACGATATATCCTGCAACCAAGGAGTATATGGGTTTGATATTGGAGCATCATATTTAACCCCTGGTTCACTGTAATAATTACACAGCTAGCACGTGAACAATGTTTCACAGCGCTATACATATTAAAAAACAGCATATGGATTTGGAGTAGGAATGGTCCATATCAGGGAAAAGATCATGTCAATTCTGCACAACCTATCGATCCGCACAAAGCAGTGGTTTGGCTTCGGGCTCATCCTCTGCGTGCTTGGTGTCTCGTCTATTTTCACCCTCATCAGCTTGAGTAATGTTGAACAGAGTGTGAATGGTGTGGTGCTTAAAAGCCAGCCAAGGTTGATCTTGACTAAAGACCTCGCGAGTAGTTTAAAACAGTCTGTAGAGTCTCTGGGATTCTATCTCCTGACAAAGGAAGATACTCATTTAAAGGATTTTTCAACTAAAAAGGAGCAGACTCATTACATTCTTCAATCACTTATAACAAAAAGTGTAGAGGCGAAGGATAACGTCGCATCTCAACTGCTCGTGCTGCTGAACGATGAAGTAAAGCAGTTCGACCAGACTGCTGAGGCTTTACTCAGCCAGACAGCGACATATGAGGGTAACTTCCCTGGCATTGCCTATGCGAATGAGCATATTAATCCTATCAGCCGTAATCAGATGCAACTCACATCTCAGATGATTATATCTGAAATGGAGGAACCCGCGGACGAAGAACGAAAACAGATTTTGAATGATCTTACCGAGTTGAGGTATGCCTGGAGCAATATCATGAATGGTATCCGGGGCTATCTCGCCTTTCGCAATGAATCAAATATAAACGACCTGAACCTCTACCTTGGAAGAGCAAAAAAACTCGTTGACAAGCTCAATGGGATAAGTGATCTGCTGACCCTGGATCAATATGATTCCATCGAACAATTCACGCATAATCTGGCCCAATTTGATAACCACTATAAAGAGCTTCTAGAGATTCACGGCAGTGATAAGTGGCGCAGTGATGCATGGCTGGTACGCAGCCAGATAACTCCCCTGCTGACAATAATCGATCAACAGCTTGGTCAGCTTGTGGCACACCATGAGTCCACGATTTCACAAACCAGTCAACGTCTGATTGAGGATACAAGTTCAACCACTACACTTGTATCCAGTCTTTTGCTGCTTGGCCTGATAATCGGGCTGTTCATAAGCTGGTTGACGACACGACTCATCTACCATCCGATTCTGGATGCGGTCAGGACCATGCAAGACATAGCCAATGGCAATGGCGACTTGATGAAACAGCTTGATCAGAAAGGCAATGATGAACTTGGATTACTCGCTGCAAGCTTCAATCAGTTTGTCGGCAAGATCCGTATCCTGATACAGCAGACGGCACAATCGACTGAATCGGTTATCAGCGCTGTCGCCCAAACATCAGAAAATACCAGCCACATCAGCCGACGTATCCAGAAGCAGGAACATGAAACAGAACAGGTGGCGACAGCCATGAACCAGATGGCGAACTGTATCTCGGATATAGCGAAAAATGCATCTGTTGCGGAAGAAGCCACCAAAGCAGCCTCCACCGAGGCGCAATCCGGCTGCACGATCGTTAAGCAGACTGCGGATGCAATTCAGGCGTTGGCAGATGAAGTGGAACTTGCAGAGAAAACAATTCTGCAAGTGGAACAGGAAAGCGTGAGTATAGGATCTGTCCTGGATGTGATCAAAAGTATCGCTGAACAGACCAATCTACTCGCCCTCAATGCTGCCATCGAAGCCGCAAGAGCAGGTGAACAGGGACGCGGCTTTGCTGTTGTAGCCGATGAAGTTCGTGGACTGGCCAACCGCACCCATCAATCCACGGGTGAGATTGAGACTATGATACAGGCGTTGCAGAACGGCACGCAACAAGCGGTATCGGTCATGGCCGCCGGCAGAGAGAACGTGGATAACAGGGTGCTGCAGGCATCGGAGACGCTTCACTCCCTCAGCGAGATAAACAAAGCGATCGGGACCATCAACGAAATGAATACCCAAATCGCCACAGCTGCAGAGGAGCAGTGTTCGGTGGTCGAAGAGATAAACCTAAACATCACCAATATCAGTGAAAACAGCAAACAGACATCCCAGAATGCCAAAGACACCTCTGAAACCGCCAACGACTTGGGAAATCTTGCCTCTGATCTACAACGCGTTGTACAACAATTTAAATTTTCCGGTGATTCAAGTTTCGATTTCAGCTCGGCAAAGTCTGCCCATCTGGCATGGAAGGCCAGGGTGCGCTCCTTCCTCGATGGTAAACAATCCCTGACCCACGCGGAGGCTGTCTCACACCATGATTGCGCCCTTGGTAAATGGTACTACTCTGAAGCACTCAGTCGGTATAGCGAAATATCAGAGATCCATGCCATTGAACAGCCTCATCAGCAGCTACATGCCTTGATAAAAGAGATTATCAGCCATATGGAGAGTGGCGACACGGACAGGGCAGAAATGCTCTACAACGAGATCGAACCCCTGTCTGCCAAGATCATAGGACTGCTCAACAGGGTTGAACGACAGATATTGGAAAGCGATTAATGGTTAGGGATCGGCCTGATCGTCAAACAATCTCATTTTTCGCTGTTGCCGCCATGTCTCTGCCATATCAGGACACCGATTGTGGTAACGCCGAGGGCGACACCGGCTGATAGCAACATACGCGCCAACCACTCCGGCCAGGCCGGTTCAGGTGTCAGTAATGCCATGCTGCCGATGACTATCAACCAGAACGATATTTTTGCCAGGAGCGCGGATTTCAACTGAATTCTGCCTTACAGCCAGTGTACTGTCTCATACCATAAAATCTATCGACAATCATAATTCTCGAGTCGGATATACTCTTATAGCATATCCTATAAGCGCTCGAAATAAGACCGGCATGCCTCATCTCTACTATATCCACGATCCAATGTGCAGTTGGTGCTGGGGGTTTCGCCCGGTACTCCAGGCACTTATGGCAGGGCTACCAAATACCATCTCAAGCAGTTACCTGTTGGGAGGACTGGCCGCGGATACCTCTCAACCGATGCCTGACGAAATGCAGACCCGCTTACAGGTCACATGGCGGGAGATAGAGAAGAGAATACCAACTGCTCGATTTAATTTCGATTTCTGGACACGAAATACACCCAGAAGAGCCACATACCCCGCCTGTCGCGCCGTCATCGCTGCCAGAACAATGGATCCTGAAACAGAACAGCCCATGACACTCGCGATTCAGCAGGCCTACTACCTGCAGGCAAGAAACCCCTCGGATGACACTACCCTCATCGCGCTGGCAACGAAGATTGGCCTGGACAAACAGCAGTTTACCCAACTGTTAAAGCACCATTCCACACAGCAGATACTCGAGTCCGAAATAGGACAAGTACAGCGGATGGGGGTGCGCAGCTTCCCTACGCTGGTACTTCAACATGAGAAAAGTCATTGGCCGGTCGCCATTGATTATTTGAATGTGAAGCCGATGCTGACCCTCATCCAGGATATCCTGGTTGACTGATTTAGCCCTGCCGGGATTGACTTGAAGATAGTCTCGGGTAACACTCCGCCACCATGTTGAGCAAAGAGAAACTGAACAGACTGCGTGAAGATATCATCTTTACGGACGAACTGGCGGGTGAGCGTCTGCAATTTCACACCACCTGGGGCATCTTCTCCCCACGCGAAATCGATGAGGGAACCCGGCTACTGGTGGAATATATGCAGATTGCCCCCACGGACGACTGTCTCGACCTGGGTTGCGGTTATGGTCCCATTGGTCTCTACATGGCACGTAAGGCACCGAAAGGAGAGACGTTGATGGTCGACAAGGATTTTATGGCCATCAAATACAGTAATGCCAATGCCGAGCACAATCAATTGACGAATGCCAAAGCCATCCTCAGCAACGGTTTTGAGCATATCGATCCGGCATTACAGTTCAACATTGTAGCGTCCAACATTCCAGCAAAGGTGGGCAAGGAAATGCTATGCCTTATCCTGCATGATGCCATGCACCGTCTTAAAGCTGGTGGAAAGCTCTATGTCGTGACCATCAATGGTTTAAGGCAATATATGAAACGCAATCTTAATGAAGTTTTTGGCAATTACAAAAAGCTCAAACAGGGTAAAACCTATACCGTTGCATTGGCCATAAAACAGTGATTATTTCCGGTTTTTACCCGCCAAGCGAGGGTAATGTCGCCCCACACCTAGCCTGTATTACTTGCCTCGGAGATCCGCCTTAATACATAGGAAACCGCCACCAAACCGAAACTCGCGGTTACCGTCATCACTGAGCCGTATCCTCCACAGTTTAATGAACTCTCAATGTCAGACGGTCGTTCCAGACAAACATCACCCTGGGCATCGGGATAGCACTGCTGCTCAGACGAGAAGACACAGGGAATATTGAATCTGCGTTTGGTGTTACTCGAGAAGCCATACTCCTTGCGCAGCAGTTTGCGACATTTCGCGAGCAGTGGATCCTGCTCACTACGGCTTAGGTCCGCCAAGCGGATTCTGGTTGGATCAGTCTGGCCACCAGCACCGCCGACTGTAATGACCGGGATCTTATTGCTTCGGCAGAACGCGATCAAAGCTGTTTTTACTCTGAAATTATCGACACAATCGATCACATAATCGAATCCACCGTCAAGCAGCATTCCGAATGTGGTTTGGTCAATAAAGAGCTCTACAGGATTGACCTGGCAGTGTGGATTAATAGTCAATACCCGTTCAGCCAGAACTGCCACCTTGGCCTTGCCAAAGTTACCTTCAATGGCATGTAGCTGACGATTTACATTCGACTCCGCAATATGATCGAGATCATACAGCGTAAGCGTACCGATACCACTGCGCGCAAGGGCTTCAACGGCCCAGGACCCCACGCCACCCACGCCTATCACGGCAACATGAGAATCAGAAAACCGTTGTAATGCCTGTTGCCCATAGAGGCGTGCTATACCCCCGAAACGTCTCTCATTGTTCAAGTTGGAACCTTCGGTAACATGACAAGTGAGGATCAATTAAATGAAGATGCCTCTGCTTCAATTTCATCCAGGTTGTCAATTAGACTTATCATTCGCTTGCTCATTGTAATGAGATCATTAACACCCTGCTGAGTATTTTCTATATTACCATTATTTTTAATACTGACTAATTTGTAACCCAGCGCATGGATCTCTTCATGTAGTCTATTGATATCTTTATAGTCAGGCATATTGCCGTACTGAACAAATCCTATCCCATTGAACCAGTAACTGAAGGTACAGTGTTTACTGTCCAGTTTGCTATGATCCAATGACTTGTCCTGAGTAACAAACCCTAATACATTATCCATCCATTTCTGGTGGCTTGATATCGCCAGATCGACACCAACTTGATCGCTTTTCAAGAGTCTCTTCTTGAGATCTTTCCAAAGCTGATCCTCTTCCCACTCTTTTAACCAGGCTGGTATCTTCTCCGCCGGCATCGGTTTTGCGATAGCATACCCCTGACCGAATCGACAACCTAGGGTAAGCAGTGCTGAGGCATGCTCGATTGACTCAACACCTTCCGCTATCACCGGATGTCTGAATGCATGTGCAAGGCGAACCACACTGTCGACTATGGTCAGGTCCTGTGGGTCATCCAGCATAGCCTGTACAAAACTTTGATCGATCTTCAAGGTATCGACCGGAAGGCGATGAAAATAGGCGAGAGAGGAGTAACCTGTTCCAAAATCGTCCAAGGAGATCTTAATGCCAAGTTCATGACAATCGGTCAGGGTATGGTAGATTGCATTGGTGTCCTCGATGGAAGCTGTCTCCAAAATCTCCAATTCGAGCATTTCCGGTTTCACGTTGGGATGTTTTGAAAAGAGTTCCCGCACTTGCTCGGTAAAAATTGGAGACTGAAGATGATACACACCCACATTCACGCTGATCGGAAGCTGGATGCCGTTCCCTTGCCACTCGCTTACCTGCTGCAGCGCCTGATCCATTACCCATTTACCCAACTCCAGCTCCAAGTCAGTTTTTGTGATCAGCGATAGGAATTCGCCAGGCAGGGTGATTCCATATTCAGGATGCATCCAACGAATCAGAGCCTCAACACCGATCACTTCACAACTATACATATCAACCTTGGGTTGATAGTAAATAACAAATTCCTCATTGAGCAATGCATTCTCAAGATGCTGGTAGTTTTCTCGATTCACCTTGACCTGCTTATTTTGGTGCGGATCAAACAGGTGATAACAATTTTTACCCTCCTCCTTCGCCCAATACATTGCCTGGTCTGCATGCCGGATCAGGATATCGGCATCCACTTCATCTTCCGGAAATAGTGTCACCCCTATACTGGCATTCACCTCTAAATTGGTATTTCCTACCTGTATGGGCTCTGCTATCTCCTCCAATATCCTGTCCAGGATCTGTGTACATTGCTGCACACCTGTCAAATCACTCAATATCAATACGAATTCATCGCCACCGACACGCGAAACCGTGTCTTTTTCACGTAATGTGGCTTGTAATCGATGTGAGATTTCGATCAATATCTGATCGCCGGTATCATGGCCGAAGCGATCGTTAATCGGTTTAAAGCCATCAAGATCCAAATAGCAGATCCCTACACTGGCACCATTCCGCTTACTGTTAGCTATCGCCTGACGTAGCCTGTCTATCTTCAAACGCCGGTTGGGCAGGCCAGTCAATGCATCATAATTGGCGATATATTCAAGCTCTGCTTCCGCCTTCTTTCTGTCTGTTACATCATGAATAATAGAGTAGAGAACCTCCTTACCATTCCAGTCGATCGGACCTGAATGCACCTCCACATCTCGAATCTCACCTGACGCCAGGGCATGGCGAAAGTAGAAGTGGTGGCGCTCTTCATTTCGGGCATGTTGCATCTCTAGATCGATATCCTTCTGACTAAGAATATTTATGTCGCTGATTTGCATGCCCAACAGCTTATCCTGATCATATCCGTAAAAATCAACCGCCGCGTTGTTTGCCGCTAGAATAGTGCCTGTATCCGGATCAATCGTAAGCATCACCGCCTTGTTCGCTTCGAATAACATTCTGAAGCGCTCTTCACTATTACGTAGAGCCTCAGACAGTTCCTGTGCTCTCTGCAGTGCCTGCTTCAAGCTCGCATTGCTGGTTTGTAATGTCTCATTGGATTCCGCAAGTTGTTGGGTACGCGCTTCTACTTTCTCTTCCAACTCAATTCCGGAACGCTTGAGTTCGTCGATCTGTTTTTCGATAGTGCTCCCCATGTCTTCCAATGCACTGGACAGGGTACCGATCTCGTCTCCACTATGAAACTTTACTGAGTCTCCGAAGCGGCCGCTTGCAATAGCTGTAGCATACCTGGAAAGTCGCTTGATAGGCTCTATAAGTTGCTTGCGCAAAAAGAAATTGAGAAGTAGCGCAATGATAATAAATGTAATCAATACATTGACCAGAACCTGCCTGATTGCCTGTAACACCTTTTCATCAATGACCTTTGTGGAGAAACCGAGTCTAATTACCCCGATTGGTTTGCCTTCATCAAAGATGGGTACAGCCACATCGTAAAAATACTTCCCATCGGATTGCTGATAGATCTGCCACAGGGGTTGTTTTGAAGACAAGGTCTTGAGTGTCACAGGGTCGCTATATTTCTGCCCTTTCTGTGTATGATCATTGTGAAACAGCACCAGGCCGGTTAGGTCTGTCACACCGGCATACTCTATATGCTGATTATCTTGTGCAATGTCGGAAAGCTTTTTGTCCACGCCAGACAGTGACTCGAGGGTTAAGCCAAGGCCCAGCAGTTCAGTCAGGACGCTCTCAATGCTATGTCCAATACCGAAACTGCCTGTGAGTAATGCATCGGTATAATTTGAACGGAAACTGAATATATTGGCGGCAGAGCTAAGCAGCAAGGAGAATGAAAGCGTGCCGATAGTAATAAGCAGAATTTTCTGGCTTAGTCTCATTTGCTGCAGAATAAAATCTCAACTGATGACAACAAGTAAATTTCCAAATGGGCTTGTTCAAATAGAGCCGGTGCTCCCCGCATCGATCAGACAGATACCAATCTGTTCTCCAATTCACAACAGCCTATTCAACCATAGTTCCATGCATGAAACCCATCTATTCATTCCTGAGGATTTTCAAAGTTTTACCTAATAAGGATATTGTCGGCAAATGATGGCTACTCTGTAATAAACACTACCTTTTATGGTTGAATTTAATAACATTAATCTATATTTAACATTATATAACAAATGCATATCATTGTTTTTATTATATTTTTTAAGGACGAATCGCTTCTGATTGAAACTTAGCGGTGCAACCCTATCCCGGTTACAACTTGTTACATGTGGATACACCACTGAGAGGATCTTCGGCATCGGGCAGTGCAGACTATTACTCAAGGACAAGCGGTCCGAAAACTGTATCGATCATGCTAGGAGATCCATCATGGGAAAGACATTGATAATCACACTTATCGTATTGGTAACGCTGTTGATCAGCGGTGTGGCAATCGCCCGCTTTAAAGGTTATTGCGCAGGCCCCGAGGGACGCATCAGTTGGATGACTGAGCGGATCGGCAAGCAGCTCGACCTCGACGATTCTCAGCACCACCAGCTTACAGCACTTAAAGATCAGATAGTGTTGAGTGTAAATGAGCTAAGAAGAGATAGGTCAAGCTATGTTGACCAGGCTATCGATCTGCTTGAAAGCCCTGATTTCGACCGTGAACAAGCCCGCACCCTGCTGATGCAGAAGCAGGCCCAATTGGCCAGCCTCAGCTCGGATGTCATAGATGCCTTTGCCGATTTCAGTGATAATCTCAATCAAGGCCAACGAGATAAACTACAATCGATGATCAGACATCATCGCGAACATCGCCATTGCAAGTTTGCCTGTGACGATGGTGAGCAATTGAGTATTGGAAATAGTGATGCCCCGCATCTTACTGATTGACGATGACCAGGCCCTGGCTGCACCGCTGAAAGAGTATTTCTCCCGTTACGATTTGACTCTGGAAGCGGTGACGCACCCTTCTGAAGGCCTGAAGCGCATCGAAAATACAAATCCGGACCTGGTGATTCTAGACATCATGTTGCCGGAAATGGACGGCTTTGAGGTGTGCCGTACCATTAGGAAACAGAGCAGTCTGCCAATTCTCATGCTCACCGCTCGGGGTGAGGTGATGGATCGGGTGGTCGGCCTGGAACTCGGAGCCGATGATTATCTGGCAAAACCATTCGAGCCCAGGGAGTTGGTGGCGAGGATACAGAACATCCTCAAACGCAGCCGCTCACAACCAGACACCCGGCAGGAGATCATCCTGGGCAAATTAAGACTCGACCTGGAACGACAGGATGCCTTCGTCGAGGAGCAAAGCCTCAATCTCACAACCCTCGAATACCGCTTACTGGCCCTACTGGCGCAGCATCCCGGTCGCGCCTACAGTCGAGATGAGATTCTGGCTGCAGTAAAAGGTATCGAGGCCGATCTCTATACCCGCTCTGTCGACATCCTGGTGAGTCGTCTGCGTCAAAAGCTAAAACCCCTTGATTACATCAAGACAGTCTGGGGTACGGGATATCGCCTGGTAGGCCCTGCAACATGACCAGACGGCATAGCCTCAGCGGTCGCCTGATCATACTGTTTATCGGTATCAGTATTCTGATCGCACTCACGGTGCGAACCGGCTTCCGCTACGGTATCCAAGGGGAGTTTCGATCCCTCGCCGAACCCCACCTGACTGAATATATCGAACATTTATTGGAAGAGATCGGTTCTCCCCCCGATACCCTGGCAGCAGAAAGATTGGCGCAACGGTTGCAAATCAATATTCAGATCCATACCAAACAACTGACATGGTCCAATCGGGGCGAAATCCTGGATACCCGGCGGCTGAGATTCCATGCCCACCGACTCAGCAATGGACGTCCTATCGAGTTCAATCATGATGAGCATCGATACTTGCTTCGCCTCAGGGACAAGGATAGCACTATCCTGCTGTTGACCCGGGATCGTCTGGATAGTGGCGCACTGGCGCTTGTCATTGGCGCCACAATTGTTACCGTTTTGCTGATCATTGCCCTCACTTACCATCTGGTGAAGCGTCTGTTTCATCCTATCCAGGATATACGCCAGAGTGTTGCCCGATTCGGCTCCGGTGAACTGGACCACCGCATCACTATCCGACGCCGGGACGAATTGGGAGAATTGGCAAACAGCATCAATACCATGGCTGACGAGATCGAGGCGATGATGGAGGCCAAGCGTCAGTTGCTATTGGCCATCAGCCATGAGTTGCGCTCTCCCCTGACCCGTGCGCGCCTGAATGCCGAACTGATGCAGGTCAGTGAGCCCCGCGACCGAATAATTGCGGACCTGCAGTTACTGGAACAGGAATTGGCGGAGTTGCTGGAGACGGAACGCCTCGGAAACCGGCACGCGAAACTCGATCTGCAACCGGTCGACCCGGGGCTGCTCATAGATTCAGTGATTCAACAGCACTTCTCCACGGCAGCCATCAACTGTGAACATGAGAATGACAACCTTCCCATCGAGTTGGATGCGGTGCGCATTCGGCTGCTGATAAAAAACCTGCTGGAGAATGGTTTGAGACATACACCTGAGTCCGCACCCCCCGTCCAGATCAGCAGCCGCATAACAGAGCGGGAATGGCGTGTCGGCGTAAAGGATCATGGTGAAGGCATCCCAGGTGAGCATCTGCCCCACCTCACGGAACCCTTCTACCGGGTTGACAAGGCGCGTCAGCGCGAGACCGGGGGATATGGTCTGGGACTTTATCTCTGTCGGGTCATCGTCGAGGCGCATCGGGGAGACCTGACAATTCAGAGCCAACCGGGAGAAGGCACCCAGGTCAACTTTTCACTGCCAACTTATAAAGATTAGTCCGCAAATGAACGCAAATGGTTATCTTGCGTAGGGTGCGGCTTGCCGCACCAATCTATAAGTATCAGTATGGTACTTGTCTATGCGGATGGTTAAACGGTGCGGCAAGCCGCACCCTACGTATTGAAATAATATTCGCGGGTAGCTACCTATTGAAGTCCATACGATAGACCTTGCCATGTTGTTTGTGTTGATACATCTTTTGATCGGCTGCCTTCAACAGCTTGTCCATATCATCCCCATCATCGGGATAGAGTGCCGAACCGACGCTAGCCCGCAATTCTAGTCGATGACCCTCCACATAGACATCACCTCTAAGGTTCGATAACAGATGATCGAACATCTGTTTAAATCCGCCACTGTCTCTGATTTCATCGGCCAAGACGATGAACTCGTCACCACCGATGCGGGCGACCGTATCATATGCGCGGGTACTGGCTTGCAGGCGTTTAGCCACCTCAAGCAAGAGTCCATCGCCTACCTTATGTCCAAACTGGTCATTGATCCCTTTAAATCCATCCAGATCGATATAGAAAACACCAACCTTGGTTGCTTTGCGCTGATTGCGAGCCAGGATATTTTCAAACCTGTCCTCCAGCAGCCGCCGGTTCGGCAGTCCGGTCAGATGGTCATGTAGAGCCAACAGTTTATTGATCAGGCGCGCCCGCAACAGGGCCGCGATCAGGATCCCGACCAGCAGGGCCGCCAACCACCCGGTGAGCCGCATTGTCCAATACCAGATCTTGTTCACCTGCCATCCGCCAACCGGCCGAGCTCCGATCTGCCAAGATCCGTTTGGAAGAATCACCGGTTGCAGCACAGAGTCCTGTTCAAACAATGCCCGATCACCAAAGATCAATTCACCCTCCTCACCAAGCGAATCACTGCCACGCAAGGCATACTGAATACCATCCTTTTCCACTGCGGCACCAGCCGCAGTGAACAGTGTAGGGATATCGATGACAATAGAGGCCAGCCCCCAGTAGGCAGGTTTATGATCTGCCAGATGTCCACCCAACCCACTGCGTGTATAGATCGGTGTGCGGGCAATAAAGGCCTCCCCCCCCTGAACCAGCGTTACCGGGCCGGCAACAGTGGTGCCACCCATCTCGATGGCGCGCTTGATCGCAGGCCATTGCTCAGGAATTTTTTCATACTCCAAACCCAGGGCGGCCTCGTTCCCAGCCAAAGGAAAAAGGTGAGTGATGATATTATCTCGGGCAAGACCGATATTACGTATATTACGGCCGACAGAGATGATTTCGCTGGCCAACAGATCGAAGGTATTGCCCTCCAGATCCGGATTGATTGCCACATAGGCGATCAATCCTCTGGTAAGGTGGAGCGTGGAATTGATTTCACTTTCCAGACCCGCACGCATCATTGCCAGTCTGTTAACCACTTCGATCCGCTGATGTTCCAGCTGATTCAGACGCATCAATTCCACAATCACTTCGCCAGCGGTGATGACGATTAAAAAAGTAATCACACCACCCACGATATGACCGCGTAAAATAGTCTTTAACAGCTTCATCAACCGCATACTTGAGATTCCGCTCATGTAAAATGCAAATCTATATAACCAAACCTGCCCATCCAGTCACTTTATGCAGCTTGTTTGGCGTCAGACGCCATGGGTTTCACCCCGGCAATGAGATACCCGTGACCTTTTTATACAGGGAAACCGCATAAGAATCGGTCATACCGGAGACAAAATCGGTCAATCTTAAAAGCCGCGTGTAATCATCTTTTGCGGGCATGGCCTGTGGACCGATGAACTGTTCCGGTATCAGCCGGATCATCATCTGGCTGCGTGGACTGGCACGTTCTCCATGGGCTGCCACGTCATCGATGATAGGGATGAAACGCTCCAGCAGTTCGCTGATCACCTGGAATCCCGCAGTCTCGATTTCAATCACCTCCGGGGCGATATAGATCTTTTCATGGGCGACCTCAATCAGACGATCCATCTCCCTACGATGGGGAATCTGACTCATTAACGGCTGATCAAACTGACCTGCAAGGATCGCCTGTTCATAATCGAGAAAACAGCTCAGAATCTCGTTAATCGCCTGGCTGATCACCTTGGCGCGTAAAAACTCGATCTTCTCTTTAGTGCCAGTGATACGCTTCAATCGATTGTGTCGTGCGGGTGAATCAGGCAACACCGCACTGAACAGCTCCATCGCCTCCTGGAAGCTCAGATGCCCCAGGCGATAGCCATCCTCTATATCGATGACCCGATAACAGATATCGTCAGCCGCCTCCACCAGGAAGGCCAGAGGATGTCGATGCCAGATGGCCAATACCGGATCCCGCCGCAACAATCCCACGGTCTCGGCCACCTCACGGAAGAGTGCCTGATCCTCCGCCGTGAAACCGGGCTTTTTCGCACTAACTCCCTGGAAGCGTCCGTTTCCGATATAGGATTCCCGGGGATACTTGGTGAATGCGGCAAGTGTAGCGCAAGTCAGTTGCAAGCCACCGGCATTATCCCTGTTCTGGAGACGGGTCAAGACACGAAAGCCCTGCGAATTGCCTTCAAAGTTGAGGAAGTCCTCACGCTGGCTGCCTTGTAATACGGCAACACGCTGTTTGCCGTATTCGCCGGTTTCCGCCCAGTGACGAATGGCATCTTCGCCGGAGTGGCCGAAAGGAGGATTACCGATATCGTGGGCCAGACAGGCAGCGGCGCAGATATCACCAAAATCGGAGGCTTCATTCTGCTGCAGCTGGTGACGGGCGATGATCTGCTCTCCAACCAGGGTCCCCAGGGAGCGGCCGACGCTGGAAGACTCCAGGCTGTGGGTCAAACGCGTGCGGACATAATCGACTTTAGAGAGGGGAAATATCTGTGTCTTATCCTGCATACGCCTGAATGCGGAGGAGAAAACGATCCTGTCCAGGTCACGCTGAAAATCCGTACGGGAAGTGCTGGCTACTGAGTGATCACTCGAACCGAGGCGCTTATGCGAGAGTAATTGAGACCAGTTCATTGACATGGGGCCATTCTAACCCAGTGACCGCCTGGAAACAGCCTTTGAAAGCAAGATCTAAAGCGGAGTCAGTCCGCAAATGAACGCGAATGGTTATCTTACATAGGAATTAAGCGAAGGTGTTTTATTGCTCATTCCCATGCCAGTCGATTATTGAGTAGGGTGGGGCCCTACCTCACCTTTACAGTCCGATTCCCAGGCAATTTGGTGGGGCAAGGCCCCACCCTACAAGCTACTCGCGACTATTACCTCAATATGTAGGGTGCGGCTTGCCGCACCGTTTAACCATCCGGATCCACAAGTACCATACTGATGCTTATAGATTAGTGCGGCAAGCCGTACCCTACGCAAGACAACCATTTGCGTTTATTCGCGTTCATTTGCGGACTGAAAATCATACCCGGGCATTTCGGCTGAATCAGCATAGGCTAAGGCCGGGTCGGGTCACTCACCAGGGTATCATCGATACGCTCACGAAAGCCTATAGCCAGAAGACCGGCAACCGCAATCAGCAACGCCCCCATGATGAACTGTCCGGTCAAGGTCTCCTGCCAGAAGAGATAGCCATACCCGGCACCGAACAATACGGAGGTGTAGGTCATGGGACTCACCCTGGCCGCCGATGCAATCGCATAGCCACGGGTCAGCATCAACTGACCGAGGGTGCCCAAGAGACCGATCAAGGCCAACCAACCCCATTCAGCCGATGTGGGCTGCTGCCAACTCCAGAACATGGGAATTGATGAGATAATTGTACTCAACAGGGCGAAATAGAACACCACCCGTATGGAGGGTTCACTGCGCCCGAGACGTCTTAATGTCACCTTTGCCAGCGAGGCCAGACAGCCTCCCAACAGGCCGACCAAGGCAATAGAACTGAACTCCCCCTGGGGATTGAGAACCAGAACCACACCGATAAAACCTATGCCTATGGCCAGCAGTATCGTTTGACGTAAGGGTTCGCTGAGCCAGAACCAGGCGATCAGGGGCATAAACAGGGGTGATGTCATTTTCAACAACATACCGTCAGCCAGTGGCAGATTGGCCAGGGCATAGAAAAAACAGTACATCGCCGAAACACCGGCTACCGAACGCAACATGTGCAGATGAAAGATCTCGGTGCGTAAACTGACCCAGCCGTTACTCCAGACCAATGGCATCAACAAGGCTAGTCCGAACAGATTGCGCATGAATACAGCCATATCACTAGGTAAGGTTTGGGTCACAAACTTTACCGTTGCACCCATCGAGGCAAACATCAGCTCCGACAACAGGATGAACAGAGCACCCAATAGGAGATTCTGCTTATACAGCATGCCTGAACCCTTCACTGAGCTGTATATAACCTATTTCAACCATTGAGTACCCTGAATCTTTTCATTACCACTGTATCTGCATAGCTGTCCAATAGCCGTTATTCACTGATTCAGGAGAACCCGGACAGTGTCAGGTCATAAATGTTGACAGACCAAATTATCGCAATACCTGATCACTCTATGGCAGAATTGACCAATCTAACAGATTACGCGGGGAAAAGTTCACATGCTCTCAATACGTCATTACACGCTTTTTGCTCTAATAGTGATTATTTCCGGCTGCTCCAGCGTCTACTACGACACCATGGAGAAGGTCGGGATTCACAAGCGGGACATTATGGTCGACCGGGTGGAATCCGCGCGTGATGCCCAGGCTGAGGCCCAAGAGCAGTTTCAATCTGCGCTGGATCAATTCGCCTCTGTTATCAATCTGGAAGAGAGCGATCTGAAACGGGCCTACGACAGTCTGAATCACGAGTTTGAAGCCAGTGAATCTGCCGCCGCGGAGGTTTCTGAGCGCATCAGCAAGGTGGAGTCTGTCGCCGAGGATCTGTTTGAGGAGTGGCAGGAGGAGTTGGACCTGTATGAGAACAAGAGCCTGAAGGCGACCAGCGCCAAGAAACTCACCCAGACCAAGCGGCGCTACAAATCCATGCTCAGCTCGATGAAAAAGGCGGAAAAGAGCATGCAGCCGGTGCTCAACACCTTTCGTGATAATGTACTGTTCCTGAAGCACAACCTGAATGCCCAGGCGATCGGCTCTCTGCGTGGTGAATTCGGCAACCTCAAGGCGGACATCAATAACCTGATCAATCGCATGAACCAATCCATCAAGCAGTCCGACGAATTCATACGTGGTATGCAGAACTCCTAGGGCCTGTTAACACTAATCCAATGTACTCTGTTGTGCCTGAAAAAGCGCCAATCAAGGCGCACCCCAAGGGCACTTCCTATGGGCGCGAGGAGAGAAGTTTGGTCACTCCAAATGAACGACGAGCAACGCTGAGTGGCGCTTTTTCAGGCGCACCCCAAGGGCACTTCCTTCGGGGCGCAACCCGAAGGGCTGGGGCTGTTTTTGCGCCCAGCGGCGTTATCATTCGCTCATGTAGCCGGGCTACACCACGCTCATTCTGCCTTGCTGGGCGCAAAAACAGTCCCAGCAGAGTGCACCCCAAGGGCACTTCCTGCGGGGCGCATTGGATTAGTGTTAACAGGCCCTAAGGCATGTTGAAGGCCCAGAACCTTACCCTCAACAGCGCGCATCATGCGTTCGCATTACTCTTTCTGCTAGCCATTGGCCTCGGTTATCAATATCTCTACAGTAGTGTCGACAGCAGTTTATTGATGATTCTGGCCGCCATTCTGGGCGGTTATCTGGCCCTGAATATCGGTGCCAATGATGCTGGCAACAATATTGGACCCCTGGTGGGTTCCGCGGTGATCAGCCTGACCGCAGCCATGTTGTTCGCCGCGCTGTTTGAAGCCGCCGGCGCATTTCTTGCGGGCGGCGAGGTAATCAGCACCATCAAACGAGGCATAGTCGATACCCATCAGTTCAGTGACGCGGAAACCATTACCCATGCCATGTTTTCCGCCATGTTGGCCACGGCAATTTGGCTGAATATCGCCACCCTCACGGGCACCCCCGTCTCCACCACACATACCATCGTCGGTGGCGTTCTCGGCGCGGGAATAACCGTTGGCGGGCTGAGTGTCGTCAACTGGCATACCCTGACGACTATTACCATCGGCTGGTTTTTCTCCCCCGTACTGGGGGGTGTCATCGCCGCACTCCTGCTCTATCTTATCAAGCGCACTATCACCTATCAGGAGAAGATGTCACAGGCCGCGGGAAGGGTACTGCCTCTGCTGGTGGGTTTTATGGCCTGGAGTTTCGCCACCTATCTGATGATCAAAGGGGTAAAAGTGAGTTGGCGGGTCGATTTTCTGACTGCCTTGATGTGCGGCTTTGCCATCGGTCTGGGTGTCTACATGGTGACAAAACCCACCATCCTGCAGCGTACCGCCCTGCTTCCCAATACCAAATCAGCCGTCAATAGACTGTTCAATATCCCCCTCATATTCGCTGCCGGGCTGCTCAGTTTCGCCCATGGCTCAAATGATGTGGCGAATGCCATTGGCCCAGTGATCGCAATCAATGAGGCGCTGCTTGTCAACGGTGAGTCCGCACCCGCAAACATCACCATGTGGGGATTATTGATTGGAGCAATCGGTATCCCCCTAGGCTTGGTTCTGTATGGCAAGCGCCTTATCAAGACAGTCGGTAGCGAGATCACTGAACTCGATCAGGTAAGGGCATTCTGCATTGTCATGTCAGTCACCATTACCGTGCTGCTGGCGAGCCAGTTCGGCCTCCCGGTCAGTAGTACCCATACTGCAGTTGGCGCAATATTCGGTATCGGATTCTTACGCGAAATATTGAAGACAAATTATGCCATTCTCCTGGAGACCCTGAGGCGTCAACACCAATACCGGGACCAGACCATGGTCGAATCCTTTATCAGTCAATTTGACAACGCAAGCTTTAACGATAAAGGGCACCTATTGACAGAGCTGAATAGATCGGACAGCCGCTTAAGGCTCAGCACCAAGGAACGAACATCACTACAAAAACTCTACCGACAGGAAATCGTCAAACGCTCCACCTTTGTACGCATCATTCTGGCTTGGGTTGTCACTGTTCCTGTAGCGGCCGCTTTGGCCTCTTTGATCTACCTATTGATTGCTTGAATGATTTTTACTCCAGTTTGCTCTCAGATCTCTAGTGTTTTAGTTGGTCACTACGAGTTTGGTAACACCATTCCCATATTAATACTTCATTAAGATCAAAAATCCCATAAAACTCATTAATTTGTAAAAATGTGCCAGACATAGTAAAAGTCCGGTGTAGTGGCGGAATCGTTAACAGCCAAAAGGAATTATGTATCTAAACTGCAGTTTTAGAGCCAAGGCGTTATTTTTGCATTCATGGCTATATATCGGTCAACGCAATTCGTCTAGTACCTATCCATTGGATCCGCCTGACAAGGCTCGGCTTTTCACCAATTCACCTTATGGCGCTTCGCAATCAATCCATTTGAACAGGCGTGAGACAAGCACTGTCCAAGATGCGATACGGCACTGGCACAGATGCTATAGCCTGGCTCAACTCTCATATGAATAGCAGCCAACACCTACGAGTCAGTCTCGATATGCTGGCTCACAGCCACGTGCTTGCAACTGTATTCATTACCTTGGCGATAATTCTAAACCTATTGATTTTTGCATATTGGCAATTCAGTCTGGAACCTCGATTGACTGCCCAAACCAATGCGATCGCTGAAGCACAGGCAGGTATTTTGGCAAGATTTTTAAGTAATGAAACAGAGTCCAGTACACAAAAATTAGAGCAGGCAATGGATTCGATAATGCTGTTGCGCGATCCCACAACGCAGACACCGATAGTGCAGCGCCTAGAGGTCAGCATTAACAGTGCAACTGTAACTAAGGGAACCGATACGCTCGACTTAGCCCGTGGATTATCATACTGCGAGAACTGCTTGATATCGGAAATCCCCTTGCTGAATGAACAGACAGGTGATGCTGTTGGCAGCGCACGAATCCATCTGAATAGGAACTTTCTCACGGTACTGAAAAATGATTTTCGGGAAATACTATGGTGGTCCGGTGCTATCGTTACATTGATTGTGTTATTTGCCTGGTTATTGATTGAAAATTTCCTGCGTAAGCTGCGCACCAACGAATCTAATCTGCAATCCATAATAGATGGTGTAGCTGATCCACTGTATGTCTACTCCACGGATAGGTCACTGGTGTTGCAAAATCAAGCCGCACATAAACTTACCCTCTCCAATCATGGTATGGAGGAGCAAGCGTTCGAGAAATATATCAATCCCTCGGCACGCTTGGTTCGCGATGTAATCAGGACAAACCGACCAGTAAAAAGCATCCATAACATACCTCAGAAAAGCGACAAACCCCTACGTATGGAACTTCAGGCAAGTCCGTTATCGGATGGCAATGATCGCAACACAGGTATTGTCGTTACCTATAGGGACCTCACTGAACATCTTGAACTGCTGGATGAATTGCGCAGCAATAAACAACAACTGCAGCAACTTGCCGAAAAAGATACCCTGACACAATTACCCAACAGGTTCATGTTTAATCGCCTGTTGGATCAAGCAGTCTCACGGGCAGCAAGAAATCATTCCATGCTCGCCCTGCTCTTTCTCGACCTGGATCGATTCAAAGAAGTGAACGACAGTCTTGGTCATGACGCGGGGGATACACTGCTCGAAGTGGTTGCCAGGCGCCTGCTCAAGGCTGTCCGTAAGGGTGATGTAGTCTCGCGCATCAGTGGGGATGAGTTCGTGATCCTGCTGGCGGATATCAGGCGCCCTGATGATGCCACCTTCGTGGCAGAACACATCATAGAGTCAGTTCACCAGATGGTAATCATCCAGGGTAAACGCCTCCACCCATCCGTCAGCATCGGCATCAGTCTTTTTCCCAATGACGGCAAGACAAGCAAACTACTGCTGCAGAGTGCCGATACAGCTATGTATCGGGCAAAAAGGCAAACCCATAACAGTTATCAACTATACGATCCCAGCATGACGCTGCTGATTCAAGAACGGATGAATACGATCGCAGCCCTGCAGAGCGCGGTCAATGATGACGACTTCCTATTGTTGTACCAACCTCAATATGAACTGCATTCAAGAAAATTGATCGGTGTGGAAGCCCTGCTACGCTGGAATAAGGAGGGCCGTGAACTGGTGTCACCAATCCACTTTTTAGAGTTGGCCGATGATGTGGGTTTGGCTTTCCCCATCGGTCAGTGGGTACTGCACAACGTCTGCAGCCAAATTCAATCATGGCGCAGCATGGGCCTGACCCCGCCACCAATGGCAGTAAATATTTCTGCTAGTGAATTATTGCATAAGGATTTTGTTGACTCGATTCAACATATCCTCAAAGAGACAAACTGCCAGGGAGAGTGGCTGACTATCGAAATCACTGAAAGTCTCTATACCGATCAAATCGAAAGCGCTGCTGAGATACTACAACAGATCAAGGAACTGGGAATCGCCATTGCTATCGATGATTTCGGTATCGAGCACTCTTCTCTGGCGCGATTGAAGCAGCTGCCAATCGACAGATTGAAACTGGATAGGATATTTTTACAAAACATTACCACAGACGAAGCCAATCAGGCGATTATTCAAACCGTCCAGGACTTGGGCCATCGCCTGGGAATCGAAGTGATAGCGGAAGGCGTGGAAACCGCCGAGCAGGAAACTTATCTGATTCTTTCAGACTATCGCATGGCGCAGGGTTACCGCTATGGAAGGCCGATGACAGCGGATAAGTGTGCAAAGCGACTCCACTGAATAGCGGCACCAGGCTCACCCGCTTTGATTTTGTCCAACGACTCCATCCTGAACCGCGGATAGTGTATCAGGTGGTGGCATCCGCTTCACGATACCATCAGGCACCTCGCCTCTCCCCGCCTGATAGATAGACCCCGACTCCAGTACAAAGCAGATCATGACTGTTATAAGCGCCGGAACAACCGCAACCCGCGATATGGCCACCATCATGATATCGCCTTTGGAATCGCCGCTGGTGGCGAGCATTGCCATACCCAAGATGAGTGCACTGATGAGATAACCAATAATCAAGATACGGGTACGATTGGCGGAGAGGCGCCAGTGTGCAGCAACGAACCAGTCTCCGGATGCAGTTTCAGCACCGGCACGAAACCAGATAAAACCGATGACAGAGAGCGACAGCAGCAGCGGAATCAAAAACCCCATAAATCCGATATCCAGCACGATTGCCGCAGGTGCGGCAATCAGGTGACATCCCACCAGATTTATCATCGACAACTCATGGGGTGTCTTGGCCCGCTTGCGAACCGACTCATCTACGTCGAAAATCATTGTATGCTCTCTCCCAGGCATGCGATCGATCTGTGATCGAATATGACACGATTAACCGAGGTTGGCGTTGATATTACGCAAACCGAATAGGGGCGGTAAATAATAAAACCATGACTATTGACACCAAGCTACTGTGTGAATTGCTCGTTGCGAGCGCACGCTCGGAACTGATACCGCGATTCGACAGCTGTGAACGCCAAGTCAAGGCAGATGGGAGCCTCGTCACCCAAGCGGACCTGGCGATACAGCAACGCATAATGATCGAATTAAAGCACCACTACCCACAGATTCCACTATTGGGTGAGGAGATGTCATATGAGCATCAAATGGCAATCATAAATAACGGAAATCAGGGTTTTTGGTGTCTTGATCCTTTGGATGGCACCGCAAACTTTGTATCCGGCATGCCCTGCTTTGCCGTCTCCCTGGCCTATATGATAAATGGCGAGGCAGTGATCGGCATTATCTACGACCCTGTCAGAGATGAGCTCTTCCACGCCGAAAAGGGGTCTGGGGCCTGGTTGAATCAACAGCGGTTGAGCATCAACTGTCGTCTCGATCAACTGCAAGAGTGCGTTGCCATGGTCGATTTCAAGCGCCTCGATCCCCCCCTGGCGACCCGCCTGGCAACCGCCCCACCCTACCGCTCCCAACGCAGTATCGGCAGTGTGGCCCTCGACTGGTGCTGGCTGGCGGCGGGCCGACTCCAGCTCTATCTCCACGGTGGCGCCAGGCTGTGGGACTATGCCGCGGGCACGCTCATCTTTAGCGAAGCCGGTGGCCGCTTCACTCTGAGCGATAAAACCGCCACACAGCCAGATTCGTCTCGCCTCGGACTGGAACCAAAGATGGCAGTCGGCGCGGCCAACCAAAGGCTGTTTGAAGCCTGGCACTCCTGGCTGCAAGGTTTGGGTTGACCTGAGCGCGAAAAACCTTAAACTATCGCGCTCTCAACTACGGAGCGGTAGTTCAGTTGGTTAGAATACCGGCCTGTCACGCCGGGGGTCGCGGGTTCGAGTCCCGTCCGCTCCGCCATTTTTTTTTTAGATCAAGATCCCACCCGCCAGACTGGCGACAGATCCAGCCTCCAGCATCCCAGCCCTCGCTAATGCCTGAACTAGGGCCTGTTAACAGACCCTAGTATTCTAAATCACATTTCAGGAACTATATTCGCGTGCCAAATCAGCTTTCCTGATCTTACGGACTGATCAGAGGGGGATATAACTCAGATGAGAGCTTTCCCATCAGATCCCCGGTGTCGAATGAACAATGTCATTTTTTAGTGGCATTTGTGCAGCACACACAACTCACTGGCTGAGTGAATAATAAAACAGACAAAATATGAAGCACTACTCAATTTCCAGGACAACAACAACCTATTCTTAGCGCCAACAAGCAAACAACAACACGATTCCTGGTTGCCCTGGCAACCACTGCAGAATCCACTGAGCAACGAGAAATGGAAGTGTCGAAAACTGTCTCATCAATCCTACCTGTCCTATTATCCCTTGTCCTGTCCGGATGTTTGGATGAAAACACAGCACCGGTTGCAACTGACGATAGCACCACCCTGGAACAGGGTAGAAGTACGGTCATCGATGTATTGCAGAATGATCGGGATAAGGATCACGATCCATTAGTAATAGTGACCGAAACCGCTCCTTCACACGGAACCATAACCGTCCAAGATGATGGCCTGATCGTCTATCAGCATGATGGCTCGACCGCTACAACTGACAGTTTCACCTATCTTACCTATGATGGTGCTTCCTACTCAGCCCCTGCCCAGGTGGATCTCACCATATTGATTCCACCCTATGTCAATGAGGACCAGGCACCCGTTGCTGTGGATGACCAAGCCAGTGTGGAACTGGGCGGCTCTGTAACACTCCACCTGCTGAATAATGATTCTGCTGGTGAGGGTTCTGTACTCAGAATCGAATCCCTAGGCAACCCCAGGCATGGGGATGTGACGTTGCAGGCCGACGGCAGGGTCACCTATCGTCACGACGGTTCTGCTACAACCTCAGACAGTTTCAGCTATATCATCAGCGATGGGAATTCCCTGTCGGCAAGCGCAAATGTCACTATTACAATAACGTCGGTCAACCGCCCCCCCAGATTTACCCAATCCGGTAACAATGCCCAACTACCCATTGATACACTCTATGCATTGACCGTACAAGCTGAGGATCCCGATGGGGATGAGTTGAGATATTCTGTCTCGCAACTTCCCTATTGGTTACATTTCTCGGCTGATACACAGACCCTGTCCGGACAACCCTCTTGGGCTGAGCTGGGAAATTCATACCCGCTGACAATCACAGCCACCGATGGTGAGTTGAGTATCGAAAACCGCTTTGTCCTCACCGTCGTGGAGCAGCGGCCAGTGACAGATAACATGGCTCACCGCCTATTGACACAAGCCACCTACGGGCCAACCCGGGAAGATATCGAACGGGTCAAGCAAATGGGTGTGGTTGGCTGGATCGATAGTCAACTCTCCATGAGATCCGCATACTCCAGTGCTGGCGATGGCTGGCTGAGCCACCTGCAACGCACCCGCCAGATCGCCCTGCGGGCGGAACCCGATAACGATTGGCTCACCAACGGTGTTTTCAACCAGTCAACCGCAGACCGAACAACCTTGGACTACCAGATGGCCGCATGGTGGGAGAATGCCCTGGGATCATCCAACCAGAGTAACGAGATCGGTTCCGATCAACTGCGTCAGCGTGTCGCCTATGCACTGAGCCAGCTGCTGGTCACCTCGGATAGCGTACCGGTTCTGGCATCCCGTGGCGAAGCCCTGGCCGCCTACTATGACCTGTTGGTGCAGCACGCATTCGGCAACTACCGGAGATTGCTGGGAGAGGTTGCACGAAGTCCCGCCATGGGCGTCTACCTCTCGCACCAGGGCAACCGCAAGGCAGACCTCGCAACCGGTGCCCGACCCGACGAGAATTTCGCCCGGGAAGTGATCCAGCTATTCTCCGTCGGGCTGTATGAATTGAACCTGGATGGCAGTCCGAACCGGGATGGTGACAGCAACAGCTATCCCGATCCCGGTAACGATCTGGTACCCACCTATACGCAAAACGATATAGAAGAGCTGGCCAAGGTGATGACGGGCTGGGACCTGGCGAGAAACAGCAGGTTTGGGAGATTGAACAGTAGAGATGGCGACTACACGCAACCCATGGTGTTTCATTCGGAACACCATGAAGACGAGGCTGCCGCGGGGGGCGACGGCTCTGTCACGCTACTGGGGCAGACCTTCGCCCTCAATGCAGGCAGCGACCAGAGCGGTCTCGACAGGGCACTGGATGTTCTGTTCAGCCATCCGAATGTCGCCCCCTATGTGAGCAGGCATCTGATCCAGCGACTCGTCAGTTCCAATCCATCCTCCGCCTATCTGGCGCGGGTGGCGCAGGTCTTCAACAACAACGGCAACGGTGTAAAGGGTGACCTGAGAGCGGTGGTGCGGGCCATACTCCTCGACCCGGAAGCCCGGGACGATCGTCATCTGATCGATCCGTCCTATGGCAAGGCAAAGGAGCCAATGCTGGCGTATACCCAGCTGCTTCGGGCTGTCCACACCACACCCTTGAACGGCTGGAACAGTCAAGGCGGTGTGGCGATGAACGGCGTGTATTGGATCAGGGCACCGCAAAGACGTTTGGGGCAGGGTCCTCTCCGCTCCCCTTCAGTGTTCAACTTTTACAGCCCGGACCACATTCCGAGAGACAACCGCTTTGTGGCGCATAACCTGGTGGCGCCGGAGCTGCAGATACAGACAGATCAGATGTTGATCGAATACAACAACCTGATCTACAGCACCCTGCACAGGTTTGAAAAAAATTATGTCCTCCACTTGGCAGGAGAGACCCTGGCCGAGTACGGCAGCTCGTTCTACACCTATTCAGAAAAGATATTGTTGACCAATTTCGACACCGAGTTGGCCATTTTCGAGCAGGCCCTGGAGGGTGACAGCAACCGGGACTTCGCATCGATCAATGACAGATCCACGGATAGCCAGGGTGATACGCCCAAGGCGAATGCCGTTGACGCCCTACTCGATCATCTCGACCTATTACTGCTGGGCGGGCAGATGTCATCTGACTACAGGTCCGCACTCAAGCACTATCTGCTGGAAAGTGCCGGCACCAACCACCGTAATTCATTCACCGAGGCCCGCGCTCTGATTCGTGATGCCATCACCATGATTGTCACCTCCAGCAGCTACATGATTCAAAAATAAACCAGGATACGATGCAACTGATCAGGATATTGCAATGAAACGCAGGGATTTTCTTAAACGTACCACAGCCATGGGAGGCCTGAGCCTGTTAGGCCCTCTCGGCCAGCTCGCCTACACCAGGCCGTGTCAGGCCGCCGCACCGGCCTTTTCAGACTACAAGGCAATGGTCTGCGTATTCCTCTATGGTGGCAATGACCCATTCAATATGCTGATACCCTATGCAAGCGCGCCGGGTAGAGGCTATACGGATTATGCCTCTGTAAGAGGGAGTCTGGCAGTCGCTGACACAGACCTTGGCCTCTCCTCGGTGACAAGCGGCAATACCAATCTGAATCAGGGTAGTCTGGGATCTGGCAGCGCCAATCCCTATAACCTGAATCAACGTCATAGTTCCGCCTATACACGAGGCCTCTATCCATTGACGGCCAAGGGGATCGACCTGGCGGTGAACGGTATTATGCCGGAGTTGGCCCAGTTGATTCACGATGACCGGGTAAGCATCGTGGCGAACACCGGCACCCTGGTGGAACCGGTGAGCCGCGCAGACATCCACGCCGGGAGTGCTGAACTGCCGAAGTTCCTGTTCGCTCACGACCATCAGCAGCGGGAGTTGCAAACCGGGCGCGCCGATGATCTCGGCAATATTGGCTGGGCAGGACGTATCGCGGATGCCTGGAATGATATCAACAACAGTAATCCAATTGGACTCAACCTATCCTATTTAAACAGCGCCCTCATGCTGGTCGGCCGAAACAGCTCCCCGCTGGTATTAAAGACCGACAGCCCACCCAGTATTGGTCACCTGAGAACAGGCGTCAGCAATGACAGAGATGATCGGCGGGGATTGTTCAATGCCCTGTCCGGCGTGCAAGGCAATACCGGTCGACTCGATTTCACCGCTGCCAATACGCCGACCACAAGTGACTATTTCAAGGATCTCTACAATCGCCTGTTACTCAAATCCGTATCCACCTTCGATTTTCTGGAGAGCAGCTGGCAGGCAACCCAGATCGATTTTGCCACCACCGATTCCTATGGCCAGGCACTGTTTTCCATTCCTACCAATGAGCAGTTGGGCTTTTCCAGCAATATCAAAGGAACCCTGATCGAGCAGCTTGAATCGGTGACAAAGATGATCCATATGGGGGCCTCCGGGGTTCTGGGACCAGGCTATAACAGGCAGATTTTCCTAGTCCGGATGGATGGATTCGATACCCACGCCAGTCAAGCCCAAAACCATCCCCTGTTGTTGCGGGAGCTGAGTATTGGCCTGTGGAAGTTTCAGAAGGCGCTGGAAGAGCTGGGATATGCCCAGCAAGTCACCACCTTCAGCATGTCCGATTTCGGCCGTACCCTGACCAATAACGGGGATGGCACCGATCATGCCTGGGCCTCGAACCAACTGGTGATGGGGGGAGTCGGTAATCACTCGGCGGGTAGCCTGGACGGGGGCAAACTGTTCGGCACCCTGCCTGATCTGCGGCTTGGCGGTGTCGATGATTACGCTGACAAGGGACGCTACATTCCCACTACTGCCCAGGATCAGGTCAACGCAGCGATTGCCCGCTGGTTCGGCGTCGACGATTCCCTGATGCGATCACTGTTCCCGAATCTGGTGAATTTCCAGACCGGGGCCGATTTCGATTCGGCCTATGCCGATCTGTTTGTCTAGGGACTGCAGTGAGTTAGCGAACCTGCCGGGATCCATTCATTTTCCCTCCGGCAACCCTGGCTACGGACAATGTTTGTTTACTCTTCCAGACCGAGAGGATTGTCCGGATCCACGCCCTCCATAAAGGGGATATTCCGCATGTGGTGGGTGATCTGGTAGACCAATCCTATCCAATTTCCGATCACCGCCTCAGCCGTATCATGCCAGGTATTGTCCAGGGTATCGGTGACCAATGCCTCGGGAAACGGGGGCATTGGCTCCTGGCGTGATTTCGCTGACTCGAGACGCTCGCGATACTCATTGAAAATCGCCTGATTACGCAGGCTGAAATAGTTTTCCGGAAAAGGAGGATAGTCCTCGCGGATACGGTTGAAATAGAGTGTAACCTCTCTTTTATACTCCTTGAGCAGGCTGATGGTGTCGTACTCGGGATGACCCTGGAAGTAGACTACCCTGAAGCCGTCCTGGCTGACTGCCAAATGGACACCCCCCTCTTCACTCTCCACCAGGACCTTGAGTCCGGCCTGTCGGAATTGCTCCCGGGTAATCTGGTTGAAACGGGAGTGGGGCACATCGAAACGGGTGTTGACATCGTTCACCAGGGGGTGTTTCCGGTCCATCACCCGATGGCTGTAGACACCCCAGAGTTTGTTCCCCATATGGGTACGTTTCTGGTTATGATGGGATTGTATAACCGCATGCGTGGCCAGGCAGGAGCAGAGCACGGAGGTGGCATTGTCATGGGCCCAGTCGACCACCTCGGTCAAGGGCTGCCAGAACGCCTCCTGGGCCAGATTCGGGTGCGAAACATTGGCCCCGGTAATGATCAATGCATCCAGGCCATCCCGCTTGATCTGGTCAAAGGTCTCGTAAAAGGCATCGATATGCGCCCTGGCCTTTTCACCCCGCGGCAGTTCATCCAGGGTAAATGGATGGACAAAAAACTGTGCAATGGGATTGGCCTCCCCCACCAAACGGAAGAATTGTCGCTCAGTCGCCTCGATTGCGCTATCGGGCATCATATTCAACAAGCCGATATGCAGCTCGCGTATGTGCTGATGGGTCGCCCTGTCAGGAGAAAGGACATTCTGTCCCTCCTGACGCAGGCGATTGAAGCTAGGTAACTCAGTATGTGCGACCAATGGCATGGCTACTCCCCGTTAAAGCGCTACAGAGCGAGCATTGGATTCCCTATCGATAACTGCTTCCAGCAGCTGCAGGAAATCGGATTCACTCTTGACCATGGACAGCTCCTGCGTCGTCACTGTATAGCCATAATCCCGAGCGATTGCCTCATAACGCGGTATTCGAGTGCGAAACAGGCGCGGAAAAACCCAGCGTGTAAAGTCATATGGATCGATCAGAGAGACATAGTCCAAGGCGTTGATTCGCATGTACTCAGCCAACTGTTCATCGAGGAACGCCTCGCGATAATAGAGGGGCTTTGGACGGGACAGAGAGCGTTCGATCAATGCCGCCTCATCCTTCTCGGAAGCCTTGATATAGAGAATCAGCGAATATTCGCCAAGAAACTCCAATAAACCTGGCTCATCAAGTTCGCACAAGCTTCCACCCACATCATTGATGAATTGGGAATAACCATAGATCATGCGCGACTTGCGGATGAAGCTCGGCACATCGTACATTGCGGCGATCTCAGCCTGTCGATGTAGACCCTGACGTCGCTTGAATTCGCTCAGCGACATCCCGCCAAGCTCCGGATTGCCCAGCATGCCGAGGAAGGTGGAGACAGATTTCAGGTTGTTGAAGGCGATATTGTTGCGAATGAATATAGAATCCGAGCGCAAAAGATCACGCAGCATGGGCACTTGCATGGCCTGCTCTTTGATGCTGTCGAGAATGGGCTCGTCAAGATAGCGGGTACCGATGCGGTAGTCTCCCGAATAGTGAAACCAGTCCTTCCGCCTCAGCAGATTCGATAAACGGGTCTTGCCGACACCGGACATACCCAGCAGGGTTATACATTTCCGGTCCCAGGCACGAAATTGTTCAACACTCAATCTCACGATAGCTACGCTCCAATGCTGTTAGCTGCCAATTCTACGGACAAGCAGGGTGTTAGGAAAGTTGCCATTCACCCGGCACCACTAAACCACTTGCTACATCAACCCCAATAGCTTGCTATGATTCGAGATATATTTGCACAAGGCATAACCCAGACACTGATTGCAAGCGGATGAATATCAAAGACCTGTCAGTCATCCTGGTTGAACCCTCACAGACCCAGCGCAAACTGATTGCCAAGCAACTCGCAGAACTGGGAATCAGTCATATCGAGACCTTCAGCAATGGTTACGACACCCTGCAAGCCCTGCCCTCAAGTAAACCGGACGTTGTCATCAGCAGCCTCTACCTACCTGATATGACCGGGACCGACCTGGTGTTCGAGATGCGCGATGATGAAGAGCTCTTACAGAGCGCATTTATGCTGATCTCCAGTGAAACCAGCCTCTCCTACCTGGATCCGATCCGCCAGGCTGGTGCCGTCGCCATATTGCCAAAACCCTTCACCCGTGACGACCTCTACCTGGCCATGCAGGCCACACTTGACTACGTAGAGACGCCCAATCTGGAACTCCAGGATATCGATACCGAGGGCTTGCGAATTCTGCTAGTCGATGACAGCAGCATGTCCCGCAAGCATATTCGTCGCATCCTGGAGGCCATGGAAATTGAAAATATCTCCGAGGCCTGCGATGGTGCTGAAGCTGCAGATTTGATCAGCCAACACTACTACGACATGGTCATTTCCGATTACAACATGCCAGTGATGAATGGTCAGGAATTGATCGATTATATTCGCACCAAGAGCGGTCAACCCGGTCTCCCAATCCTAATGGTCACCAGTGAGTCCAATGAAAACCGACTGGCGGCAGTACAGAAATCCGGGGTATCAGCAATTTGTGACAAGCCCTTCACAACTGAATCCATTCAACAAATACTGCAACAGATTCTGCAGGATTTGTGAATTTTACCACTCGCATTAAAATCAAAAATAAGTTAACATTTCAGGAAGTTAATTCACATCACTCTAGAAATATTCAGGAACGAAAATACCATACTGTCTATGTCTGATGGATTTGCCATCGATTAACTACAGTAACAAGCAAGGAGTGCTGAATTTCCTGAGGCATACTGATGAGGGTTCATTATATCTACGCAGATTGACGAGATTCATCAAGGATAAGTCAAGCATTGCACAATGATGCCGTTAACGAGTAGGGCCTGTCCATCAAAATATATCTACCATTGCCACAACTGATGGATTCAAATGTGGTATAGATGACCCTAGGGTCCGAGCAATAATTAAGCGAAACCTTGTCATTATGTCTCAAGTACTTATCATTGATGACCAATCCATTACCCGTATGATTTTACAGGAGTTGGTTGGTACTATAGATAAGGATGTATCTTCAACCTGCTTTGCAGACCCCACCCAGGCGCTCGAATGGGCCAAAACCCATGATATCGACCTAGTCATCACAGATTACAAGATGCCGCAGATGGATGGCATTGAATTTATCAAGTGGCTCAGGCGCATACCCCGCTGCAATGATGTCCCGGTGATGATCGTCACCTGCGTGGAGGATCAATCGATTCGCTACCTTGCTCTGGAATCCGGCGCAAACGATTTCATTACCAAGCCTATCGATCACACGGAATGCCGTGCCCGGTGTCACAATATGCTCACCATGAGCCTGCAACGCAAACTGATAAAGGACCGGGCACTGTTGCTGGAGCGGGAAATACGCAAAACAACCCAGGAACTGCATGACCGGGAACAGGAGACCCTGATGCGGCTGGCGAGAGCCGGAGAGTACCGGGACGAGGACACCGGCAACCATATCCTGCGCATATCCCGTTATTCAAAGCTGATCGCCCATCGTCTGGGCCTAACTCATGAACGTTGCGATTTGATCGCCCAGTCGGCACCAATGCATGATATTGGTAAGATTGGCATACCGGATGCCATACTGCTGAAACCTGGTCGATTGACCGCGGAAGAGTTCATGATCATGCAACGCCATACACTGTTGGGCTACGAGATTCTCAAAGACAGCCTTTCAAAGTATATTCAGATTGGAGCAGTGATAGCACTCAATCACCACGAGAAATTCAATGGTGATGGCTACCCAAACGGGCTGAAGGGGGATAACATCCCTCTGGAGGCACGAATTGTCGCCATAGCAGATGTCTTCGACGCCCTGGTAACCGACAGGCCCTACAAAAAGTGCTGGCCTATTGAAAAGGCGATTGAGTATATTAGTGATGAGCGAGGAAAGCACTTTGATCCGGACTGCGCCGAAGCCTTTCTCAGTGAACTGCATGAGGTAGAGTTGATTCATCATGCATTGAAAGCCACCCCCAGAAGGACCGATGCAGAAGCATAACCAGGGATAACCGCATGCCAGCTACAGCAGAGCCATCCACTACAGGAAGTTATTATCACGCTACGGCGCTTATCGTAAGTTGCATCGTGATCTGTTACATGGGAGGTCAATTTCTCTGGCTGACGCCGTCGGCCGATCAGGTAGCAACCCTTACTCTTGCCTCGTTTTACAGCCTGATACGGATGACCCAGCTGATCACCATTCGCAAGCCCTTCCATCTCCCTCTGCATTTGAATGGACCGCTGGTCATTCTTGATCAAGTCTATCTGGGGGTCATGGTATTGGCCGGTCTGCCCGTCGCTTTGATGCTATTTCTGAGTGGATGGCTGCTTTTTATGACAAGACCCCTGGGACAGAGATATGCTCTTATCGCTATCCCGGCAGCTTTCATATCAATGCTTTTTGCCATCACCAGCTTGTCCCAGCTACAACTGGACACAGCAACAGCGGTCGCACTATCCCTATTGATAGTTTTAGCCGCCAGCCTCAATTCAACCTTGCCGCTTTTAAAGGCGGCAATCCGCAAACATAACCATTCAACAACCGGCAATCCAGAAGATAGAGAACCTTTGGATTCTGATTATATTCCGCAACAGGAGCCCCGTTACCTATCCCCAGTCTTGGAGAAGAGTGGGCCGCGAATCCTGATAATATCGAATAATGACAAGCGGCTCGACTTATTGTCCAACTACCTCAACGAGTGGGACTACGACTACACCACCAGTAAAAACTGCGTTCAGGCATTTAGACACATGCTCTCACGCTTTCAGGTCAATAGATTTGTCTCCTACTCGACCCTGATCGTCGATCAGCATGGTTTGGACCTTGATCCAATCTCGCTGGTACAACTCATCAAAGATGAGCCTAAACTTGATGGCATGCGATTGATCTGTTTTAAAGGCCCTACCGCTCTCCATCAACCTTCTCAAAAATTATTTCAAGCAGGCTATGATGCACTAATCGACAGCCCGCTTGATAAGGCCCAACTGTTCAGTACACTCCATGGTGTACAACAGCAGTATCCGGACTACGCCAACGTATTCAGCCTTTCTGAGCATAGAGCGTTTAAAGAGAGTCAGGCGAAACAGGATATTATTCTTCTTGCCGACGCCGTTTCGTCTGAACGGACAAACCTTAGCAAAATACTCATTCAGGCCGGATATCATGTGCGCATGGCAGATGATGGTGATCAAGCCCTTGATGCGCTTGAAGCGCTGCCTATCAATCTTGCGATTGTTAATATCAAACTTCCAATCATGAGCGGCACCCAAGTTCTCAAACTACATCGCTTTACCACACCTCACAAACAGTGGGTACCCTTTCTATTTCTCAGTGATGAGAACAATGCGGATACATTGCAACAGTGCCGCTCGATAGGAGTACATGCCTGCCTCTTTAAACCTGTGGTTGAGAATGATTTACTGGAGATAATTCCCACAATACTCACCCAACAACAGTTAACTGATCGCACCCACGGCAACTACCATAGGCCGTCAGACCAAAACAATGTAAGACAGTTTCAAAACACCAGCTTATTGGATCACATGACACTCCTGCGGTTAGAGCGTCTTGATAGTGGCGTTTCTTTCATTAATGACTTGTTCAAGATTTTTGAGGCTGAAGGGTCTGTCATATTACGCACCATGCATCAAGCGGTGGAGAGAAAACAATTTGGCCTGTTTCTCGATCAGGCACAAATTCTATTGGATAGCGCAGGCCAACTTGGTGCTTTTGCCCTGTATGAACTGAACCGTAACGCAACCAAATTACGGGCATATGAGTTCGAGTATAGAAGCCATGAAGTACTGGAAGAAATAGAGAAAACATTCAATCTCACCTTACAAGCCTACTCCGATTATCTCTCGCAGCGTGCTGCGGCGTTGCAAAACAACCGCGTATAGATCCAACAGCATTCAATACCGATTCAAGATTTGTCATTTGGACATTTTAGGGCCTGTGCTGCAGATAGTGATGTAAGGCTTGACAGGTCACTGAATAGGTCGAGGAAATATTCGCCAACATCATTACCCCGCTGTTTTCGAATTCTGGCTGCTCTATACAGGACGCCGCAGAACAGACTGTCTTGAGTGAGAAGGCCCCCATACCGGAAGCATTGTCTGCGATTGCATGCGCACAATCACGAAATTGCTGAAGCTTTCCGTTCTCTAAAGATTTCTGCATCGTTACCAGCAAAGCATCGCTGTCACGCAAAAAGCTATCTGTTATGCTCTGGAGAAAGCCCGGATCACTACTCAACTTCTCTAAATCAGCAAGCGTCTTATGATCGAGTACCTGGAGACTCTTAACTGAGCCAGCATCTCTTATTGGCTGTTCCATCAATGTGTCGGGAGGAATATTCATCGCCTCTATACCCAACACACGATTTACCACCTCAAGCAGATGGGATGAACGGACCGGCTTTGTCAGATAGGCACTCACGCCAACCTCATCGCACCGTTTTATTGCTTCTGTTGTTGCATTCGCAGTAAGAATCATGAATGGCATCTGAGCCTGATCCACATGCATGGCACGGTAGTGGTTAATAACATCAATGCCACTGACATCAGGCATTTGCAAGTCTATTATTGCCAGATCGTATGACTTTGTATCCAACAGTGCTATCGCCTGCTCTCCATTAGCAGCAACATCAACGACATGGCCCTGCAATTGTAATATTTTCGTTACCACCTTCTGATTTATTATATTATCTTCCGCCAACAATATGTTTGATTGTATGGTTTTACGTTGTAACGACTTAAACACCTTGGTCCCAGCGCCCCCAACGCCTCTGCGTTTCGCATTGAGTACATAATTGAATGCTTGCTTCAGCTTTTCTGTGGTAATGGGAAGTGAAACGACCGCGCAACAACCATCACCATCACTTGTCTTGTCATCATCTCTTACACAAACTATTGAAAGGCTGTCCAGGCTTTTTTCTGCCCTGATTGCACTGACCAGTTCATCGGTTGCAAGACCAGTGTAATTATTGTCTATAATCGCGATATCGAAGGGAGAATCCATCTTTTCCGCATTCAATAACTCCAGGAAGCCATCAGTAACACTGGTGCATACTTTCGTTATCATCTGCAGCTCTTGCAGATGATCGAGAACATGGATCTCGTCTGCTTGCAGATCTGCAAATAAAAGCACCTTGACTTCATCCAGACGTATCCCTTTGTTCGCCAGATCTCCGGGCAGTGCCGGTAATTCAAACCAGAAACGACTACCTGAACCAAGTTGACTTTCGACTTCGATCATCCCCCCCAGTAGCTCAACCAACTGCTTTGTGATCGATGTACCTAATCCAGTACCTGAATAGCGACGCGCCGTTTCATCGTCAGCTTGACTGAAACGATCGAATATCTGTTTTTGCTGAGATTCCGATATACCAATCCCAGTATCGATCACCTCGAACATTAACCAGGAATCGCCAACCTGATGTGGCTTTTCAATGCCGGGAGAGAGTTTCAATGTCACGCTCCCCTTGTCAGTGAACTTAATGGCATTGTTAAGAAGATTGATCAGTATCTGTCTCAATAGTTGTGGATCCGTACGCACCACCGGGGCGATATCCACATCGATCCAGCTCTTCAATTTAATCAATTTAGCGTCGGCGCTGGGCCGCATCATGGCAAGAATATCTTCAATAAATTGACGAATGTCGAGATCTTTAAGGGAAACCTCCACCTTGCCTGCTTCGATTTTCGAAAGGTCCAGAATGTCTTCGATCAGACTCAGCAAAGTCTCGGTTGATGCCTGTAGAGTACGCACGATCTCCCGTTGTTCGATGCCCATCGGGGTTCCCGCTAACAGATCAGTGATGCCGACTACACCGTTCAGCGGGGTGCGAATTTCATGGCTCATATTCGCCAGAAAACGGCTCTTTGCCCTACTCGCCGATTCTGCCTGCAACTTTTCATGTTCGAGACGTCTCAATAGCAGGGTGACATACAGGGTAGTTATCAAGAGCCCGACTAGCAGGCCGCTACTCATAAGCGGGTGTTGCTGCCAAAATTCATTGTTCGTTATTACAATGCCGAACCCGACCATGCTCAGTCCACTGGCCAGAAGCAGTGCAGGCGTACCGAAACGAAAACCATTACCCAGACTGATCCAGAGAAAGAATACATAGAGCATTGCCACATATTCCCCACCTACCAGCATTGCCCAGGTGACCATGCCCACATCGAACAGAATGGTCAGCTGACGACGCAATCGATAACGTTTGGGATCGATGGATATGGCAGCAACAATACAGAACGCGATAAGCAGATATAGTGAACTGATAATGCAAAGTTGTTTAATCCCCTCATCCACAGGTGGGAGGAGTTGCAATGACAGGCAGTAACCAATCATTAGCGTTGCAATCACCACGCGCACAATCGACTGCTCCCATTCCCGGCCAGGGGAGCTCTTCAATCGATTAATTACAGTTTTAATCTGCATGACAATTGCTGCGTCCTGCTTATATGTTTTTGCAAACCTGTGACATCACCGTCAATGTCCCCCGAAAGGTAAGCAAAAGTATTCACCACAAATTATTTGTGGATTCTTATGATATTGGATTATAGGTTACTGCAGCCTCAAGGCCAGAGTAATAGACACTACCACAACAATCGAGCCATCAATAGATGCCCGCTTCCCGACTTGTCGTCAAAACAGCGTACTGCAGTGAGATTTCGTTTCTTATGATATGGATAGCTTATAGAGTGGATTATTAATAAAGTATTTGAGGATTCAAAGCTTGCAGCTCAAGGGCAACGGCTGGTTTTCCTTATTATCCATAAGTTTAACCGTTTTTTCACCATTCACATGTGCCTCGTCGATCTGGCAGTGGACGGCATCTTCAAGCGAAGGCATCTCGAACATCACATTCCGCAGCAGACCCTCCATGACCGACCTTAATCCTCTCGCACCCGTGCCCCGCTGGATGGCGTCTCTTGCCACTGCGGTTAAGGCTTCCGAGGTGAACTCTAGCTTCACGCCTTCGAATTCGAACAGCCTTTGATACTGCCTGAGAAGTGCATTCCTGGGTTCAGTCAAAATCCGCACCAATGCCTGTTCATCAAGGTCATGCAATGCGGTGATAACGGGAAAGCGCCCGATGAACTCGGGTATAAGACCGAAGTGGCGCAGATCTTCCGGTTGCACCTCTTCAAACAGTTGCAGCGGATCATGCTCAGCATCGGATTGGGATGGATCCACGTGGAAACCTATGCCGTTTTTTCCCCGGTTAAAGCGTTTTTCCAGGATAGCCTGCAATCCTTCGAATGCACCACCGGCAATAAACAGGATATTTCGCGTATCCATGGCATGCTCATCATTCTGATCCTTGCGGCCCTTGGCATTCAACTTGACCTTCGATCCCTCAACCAGCTTCAACAGCGCCTGTTGAACGCCCTCCCCGGAAACATCCCGGGTACCATGTGAGGTCTCTCCGGATCGTGCCAGTTTATCGATCTCATCGATATAGATGATGCCCCACTCGGCAAGCTCCATATTTCCATCCGCGCTGTCCAGCAGACGACCGAGGATGCTCTCAACATCCTCTCCCACATAGCCCGCCTGGGTCAGGGTCGTGGCATCGGCGATGACGAAGGGAACACCCACGATCCTGGCAAGGGTGCTGGCGAGCAGGGTTTTTCCGGTACCGGAAGGACCCAGGAGTAAGATATTCGACTTATCTATCTCCACCTGATCGTCGGTCGTCGTCATACCGGTGCGCTCACTCTCCATATTGAGGCGCTTGTAGTGGTTGTAGACGGCAACCGCCAGGGTCTCCTTCGCCAATTGCTGACCGACGATGTAACGATCCAGGTTTGTCTTCAGTTCAATCGGCTTGGGTATCTGTTTAAAGGGCTTTGTGGCGGCACGGCGGCGTCCCCAGCTGGATACGACCCGCGAGGCCAGGCGCACGCAATCCTCACAGATGTGACCATCCACTCCGGCAATCAAAGGGATATCGGCGGTCTGTTCCTGATTGCAAAAAGAGCAGAAGGTCTTGCTTGTGGTCATCGCACCCTCCTATGTATGGGCAACTTTTTGCAGCTTGGCCAGCCAGGCCTTCTGGCAATTGCGCTGATGCCGTTCCTGCAGATGCTGGCGTATGCGTGGATAGGCCTTTGACAGAGGCAGGCGTTTGGCCGGCTTAATCTTTTCACAGTAGAGGATATGCAGTCCCAGCTCAGTTTCCACGATGTCGCTGATTTCGCCTTCCTGCATATTGAAGAGTACCCCATCCAGCTCCTGGTAGAGTTGACCCCGCTTCACATCCCCCAACTTGCCCCCCTCCATGGCAGTCGGACATTCGGAATAGCGTTTGGCGAACTGCTCGAAGCGATTGCCCCTTCCCGCCAGCTTCTCCAGCAACTGCTGTATATGCTGGCATGCGGCTGCCGGTGTATTCTCCGCATACTGCGGATTGATGGTCACCAGGATATGCCTTGCCTGGCGGGTTTCCGGTGTCGAGAATCGGTCATGATGCATCTCATAGAAGAGATGGATATCCAGGTCGCTCACGTCGGCACTGTTGGCGGCGACACGTTGCATCACCCCATCGAACACAAGCTCCCGATAGAGCGCCTTACGCAAACTGCTTTCATCCAGGCCATTTCCCTCCAGATCTTCGATGAATTCATCACGGTTGCCATAGCGTGCAGCCACCTCATCCACCTCCCTGTCGAGCTGTTCCTGGGAGACGACCACACCCTCCGCCTCGGGAGATGCGATTACCAAGGACTCGAGTTCGTAACTCTTGCTCGCCTTGCGATAGATCTCCTGGTACTGCATCGGCTCAAGCTGACTCAGATTTTTCTGATAGTCATTGAGCGCGTTGCGCAACATATGGTAGTTGAACTCAGGCAGGGTTTCCGGTTGCTGCTCAGCCAAGGTCATGGAACCTCCATCGTGTCTGGGCTTAAAAACGCCAAGGCCGTTTCCGGCACCTGCAGGGTCCGCCCACTGAAGCGTACATGGTAGGCGGGGCCGCCCGGATGGTGCTGCAACACCTTTTCGATCTCACCCGGATCACCTGGATTGGCAATGACCTCGCCCTGGATGCCCAAAGGCATGGTCGGTGTCACCTTCTCCCTGAACTCGAAACGGGTTGGAATCCAGGGATCGGTGGCCAGTTGCAGCTCCTGTTCCCGGCAGCCGACCCGTCGGTTGTCATCCAGGAAATCCACTGAATAGATCAGCTGGTCCTGGAGAAAGGTGCCCACGTCGCGCACATAGCCCACACTGCCCCGTCTCACCAGCAGCCGGCCGGTGGGTTCGCCGGGATAGGTGCCATCGTTGCGCAGATTGCGCACCACCCGCACCTGTGCACCATATTCAAACTTTGGGCGCAACGGGGGCCACCTGCTGGGTAAGATCGAGTAACGGCACCGTGACGGTCACCGGCTCATGCATGTGAAAGACCTTGAACACCTTCTCGGTCCGGGCGTCCGATTCGACGAAATCGTAATAGGCACTGCTGAGCATCCCGGCATACAGGGTGTGCTTTTCCTTGTCGCTCTGGGGCATCTGTTCCACCCCATCCAGATAGTCGTGGAAGCGTTGCAGGATATGCAGGCGATTCACATGCACTACGGATGGATCGTAATCGATACCGAAGTACTCGAGAAAATCCTCGGCGCTGCTGAGCTCATCCATATCCAGCTCGAATTCAGTCTCACTCATGGTCGTCTCCCGTTCATCAATTAATGGGTTGTCACACCGCCCTCTTGGCTGAGGGCGTTTCGAACCACTGTTAGCAGAGCCTGTGTACCCAGGCGGTCCTTGGCATCGAGTTCCGCCACCTTCTCCAGGCGTTCCAGGGCGGGTTGATAGCGCCCCAGGCGTAGTTCCAGATAGCCGGCGCCCTTCAGGGCCAGCATATAGAAGCGGATCATGGTCATGGAGATCATCACCCCGCTGCCGATACCCGGCTCGCTCAGGTCCCGCCAATCCTCCGGGAACTCCAGGCGTTTGCCGATCACCTTCAGCACCCGCTCCGCCACCAGCAGCGACTCCTTGAGTCGATGTTGGTAGTAGTAGAAGCGATACAGGGCCACCAGCACCATCGGGTGTTCGGGTTCCAGGAAGTAGGCCCGCAGCAGGGTTGCTTCCGCCCCTTCGGTGCCGTACTCCTGAGCGGCCCGATCGAGACACGCCTTGGCATCTGCATCGATCGGCTCATCGAAGTAGAGCTCCTCGCTGTCGAACTCCAATAGGTCGATACTCATGATCAGTCAACCTCCCTTGTCTCTGGATGGGGTGGCTCACAGACCAGCTTGGCATCGCAGCGGTTACATTCGTCATCCGCGGCCTCGCCTCCGGGGATACAGCCATGCACCCCCACCTCCTGCTCCAGCAGGCGAATGCGCTCCAGCAGGCAACCGATGGCGTCGGCCACAGGATCGGGTATCAGGTGGTGGTTGAGGTCGATCTCGTGGATACCGTCGGTCATACTGCTGCTCGACTTCACCACCTTGCCCGGGATCCCGACCACTGTCTTGCCCGCAGGCACAGGGGTGATCACCACCGAGTTGGCGCCCACCCGGGCCTGTTCGCCGATCTCGATGGGGCCGAGGATCTTGGCCCCGGCGCCCACCACCACCCGGTCACCCAGGGTCGGATGGCGCTTGCCCTTGTTCCAGGAGACACCGCCGAGGGTGACCCCGTGATAGAGGGTCACATCCTCACCCACCTCGGCGGTCTCGCCGATCACCACCCCGGCACCGTGATCGATGAAGAAGCGGCGGCCGATAGTGGCCCCCGGATGGATGTCGATACTGGTCCAGATGCGGCCGATATAGGAGATCAGGCGCGGCAGATAGCGCCAGCCCCGGCGCCACAGCCTGTTGCCCATGCGATAGAGCAGGATGGCGTGGACCCCGGGATAGGTAGTCATGATCTCGAAGCGGGTGCGGGCCGCCGGATCGCGCTCGAAGACACAGCGGATATCCTCGCCTACCTGTTGCCAGAGAGAGAGTGGCTTGGCGGATCTTTCCACCTCGGCGATGGCTTCACTGTTGATCATTGACGCATCCACTCCGACGACTCGGTGTAGATTTCCAGGTAGAAGCGGCGCAGATCCCCTACCGCCGGCGACTGTTTGGTCTGTACGGCATGTTGCCGGACCCGCCGCAACAGGAGTTCGGCCTGCTCCCGGCTCAGGGCCATGCCCATGTCGGCGTAGGCCTGGATCACCGCATGACTGCCGGAGTGCTTGCCCAGGACGAATTCATGATCGCGACCCAGGTCCGCCGGATCCACACCCTGGTAGTTGAGACGGTCCTTCATCAGCCCGTCCACATGGATCCCCGCCTCGTGGGTAAAGACCCCGGCGCCCACCAGGCTCTTCTGCCAGCCGACACTGCGGCCGGAGGCGCGCTCCACCAGTTGAGAAAGCCTGGAATAACGGGTCATATCGATGTCACCGCCCTGGGCGTGAAAACGGCGCAGTCCCATCACCACCTCCTCCAGGGGCGCATTCCCGGCCCGCTCCCCGAGCCCGTGCACCGTGGTGTTGGCGTGAGTGGCGCCGCCACGGATCGCGGCCAGGGTATTGGCGGTGGCGAGACCGAGGTCATCATGGGCATGCATCTCGATCTCGATATCGGTGATGGCCCGCAGATCGCGGATGGTATCGTAGACCTGAAACGGCTCCATGATGCCCACCGTATCCGCGAAGCGAAAACGCCGCGCACCTGCCTTCTCCGCCGCCTCGACCACCTGCCAGAGAAACTCCGGATCGGCCCGGGAGGCATCCTCACCGCCCACGCACACCTCCAGACCGAGATCGAGTGCCTCGTCAATACAAGGCGCGATCTGCTCAAGCACCCACTGCCGTGAGCGCCCCAACTTTTTACCTATCTGTTGATCGGACACAGGCATTGACAGATCCACCATCTGCACCCCCAGATCACAGCAGTGACCGATATCCTGGCTATGCATGCGGCACCAGACCATCAGGCGGGCGTTATCTACGTTCGCAGCGACAGCCCGAATGGCCTCCCGCTCCTCCTCGCCCATGGCCGGAATGCCGACCTCCAACTCCGGCACCCCCAACTCATCCAGGGAGCGGGCAATGGCCAGCTTCTCCTGCAGGGTGAAAGAGACCCCGGCGGACTGCTCGCCATCCCTCAGGGTGGTGTCGTTGATTGTGGCCTTGGTTACTGTCTCGGGCATTGCTGTCTCCTTGTTACAAGGGTAATAGCAATCCCTGTGCCATGAGCTTTTTATTCTATTAATTAAGGAGTTATGATCCTCATGTGGATCGAATGAATGTCGTCTCCGGGGAAATTGTCGGATATGCGACAATCGTCGTTTGAGCTCGAAATGCATGGGTGACTGCTTCAGTGAATGGGTAAAACAGGCTGAAGAGCGGCTTTTACTCAAATAGTGGAAAAGGCTTAGGGATTCCAGGTAGTTGGTGTTAATTCCTGATGTCTATATATTATGGTGATCAAATACGCTATGGATTGATATTCAGGAACCGCAACTTTCGGAGATAGGGATGTACATAGAAATGGATTCAGCCTCACCGCATCTGCGCTGCATAACACAATATTTGTGCCGTCGGCATAAGTCATTATTTGTGACGTCCACATAATCCACTATTAGAAACACACAATGGAAAATCAACTAGCTATTTACGCATCTGCAATTGTACTTGGAATAGTATCTAGTCTTGTCGCGTCAGCAATTTGGCTCTACTTTTTTGCACGTCTTCGTCCAAATATTGAAATCTCTCCCTTTATTTCTATCGGTGAGAATGAAACGGGAAAGTACTACGTAATAAAGCTGGTCAATAAGACTCGGAGACCAATCATAAATATTCGATGCCGGCTCAACTTGGTGCAGCCTAAATCTATTCCTGGCGGCCTTATCTACAGCAACCGAGGAATAAAACTTGAAAGAGAAGAAGTGTTCATGATCGATAAATTCGATGATAGGGACGAAGATGCAAAGTATGCGTGGCGTTTTGTCTGTAGAGAGGACCTGGAAACTGATTGGAATGAGAAACAAGGTGCATATCTAATATTTCGTGTACTCGCTACAGACTCCTTAAGTGGGCTAAGTAAGTATTTTGCGATGCGCTTCTTCACGAAAAGCGATTGCCTGCTTCAAGGAAGTCATGGTTATGGAAAAGACGTCACGGTTAAATGACAACATGTTTCTAAAAATGTATAACGTATATGGACTCCTCCTGTTTGGCAATGTGTTTTGTGGAAAAACGAAATAGTTTGGTTCACGTATATCCGGTCTTGTTTATGGGGAGCTACCCCTGACCTCAACGGTACAATACACCGTTTGCCAGATGCCTTATCGAGACGGTGGCTTCAAGAGCCGTCGTTATACCCAGGTTTTATCCGGCTGACTATTTTGTCAGTTTCCGTTAGTACATTACCTAAACTCGGCCTACAACTGTGTCTTTTGAGATGAATGAAGTGCTACTGCGCGACAGGCGCCCTATATTCATCCCCGCTGATTAAAATAGACCAGGCCATTCTGACTATCTTATTGGCCAATGCCACAGCCGTATTATTTGCATGTTTTGTAGAAAGTTGTTGGCGTACCCAAGCACTCAATCCATCCTTCTTGCCGTGTACTCTATGCAGGGTAGACCGCGCGCCATGCACCAGCAAACAGCGAAGATACTTGTCACCCCGCTTAGTGATTTTTCCAAGCCTATTCTTTCCACCACTTCCGGAATGGGATGGAACCAAGCCCAGACTTGCACTGGCATCTCGACCTCGACGGAAGGCACTGCCATCACCTAAGCGAGCATAGAGCATGCTTGCTACCAGCCAACCGACACCAGGTATCTTTTCGAGTCGTAAACAGGCATCAATTTTCTTTGCGTGATTGACAAGTGTGCTGGTCGTCTCCTCAATGATTTTATCCAGGACCAATAACTGGTTGTATAAATGCCACAAAGCGCTCCTTGCGACGGTCGTTAATTCGTTTTCTGCATCTTCTAAAGCTGAAGTAATCTGCTGGCGCAGTCGATGTAAACCCTTGGAGAAGTTAATCCCATATTCCATGGCAAAGCCTCTGATGCGGTTACCTAACTGTGTCCTTTGTTTGATATAGCCACTGCGTAGTTTATGCTGAATTGCCAGATCCTGTTGCTCCAAGGTACGTATGGTAACAAAGTAGATATTGGGATTCTTGGATGCTTCGTAAATGGCTACGGCATCGTTTTTGTCACTTTTGTTGCCACTACGGTATTTAGCAACCAGATGGGGTGGAATCAGCTGCGCCTTGTAGCCTAATTGCGTGAAACGTCTTCCCCAGTAATGAGCTGATCCGCAGGCTTCCATATAGATACAAGCTTCTGGATGTTGCAATACCAGTTGTACTAATCGCTTCGAATTCATGCCCTTATTGATCAACTTCTTACCATACTTATTAAAAACAGCAACTTGGAACACGTCTTTGGCGAGGTCTATGGTGATTGTGGTAATATTTTTCATGGTATGGGCTCCGTTGGTTTTGGTCGACCTGTCACTTTAGCGAGATTTCAGCTTAAGGTGGAGGAGTCCATACCATTGAGACAATGGGTCTCGTTAATAAAGCTGTTGTGCATATAGACATCATCGAGATAAATAATTATTACGGAAGACATTGTCGCAAGGGTAGCAAGATCAGTCGTTGAAGGCGTAATTCTTGCTATTTTTGGAAGTCGGCGGGGCTGGTGGTGGAAGCCAAATGGCGGGCGCATAATTTGAAACACCTATGTCATCCTTTAAACCCACCCGCAATGGACCCAGGGCATGTTCGTGATCAATTGCTTTCCGTGAACGTAGAGCCACACAACTTCCTCAAATCTGCGAAAGGTGAGGCTACACTTTTTCAAAGAGGTTATGGGGTAAACTGGTTTGCACGGAAAAATACAAAAGAGACATATAGCAACGTTCAGCGACGCTGTTGCTCAGGAATATTGAACTGTTTTGCAGCAAACATCATTACACAAAGCTAAGAAGTAGAGAATAAATGCATAACAAAGCCAGCCAGATGCAAACTGCGCTCCTTCACTGCGTTAATTAGATATGGACAAGTTATTCAAATCATTAATTTTGGTTTCCACTATTTCCTATACGCTATGGTTCTTCCAACCATACAACACAGATGTCATTTTTGATCAAGACAGCTTAACAGCTCTTGAATGGGTAGGTTTTGGAGGGAACTACTACTATCTTTTCTATGTTTCATATCTGTTTCTTATTTTTTATATAGTCTCAGCTATTGGAATGCTCATATATTTGAATTGGGCGAGAACCCTATTTATCGTATTAACTATAGCCTCCATTTTATTATCATCATTAGCAGGGCTCTCGGTGTCCACTACCATAGACAGTATTTTGGGTAATATTATTGGACTATGTGATGGCGCTATAATATTTATGGCCTATTTTTCGTCCGTTTCATCGAAGTTTACAACGCACAACAATTCGTTAAGTGAACAAACATAGTTCCATGAATATATTGAGAGGGAAATCACTATCAGCGCTCTGCATACTCTTGTGCATACCCAACATAGCTTCAGCAAATGCCGGCGTACCCATGATTTTTCTCGTTATGCCAGCATTAGGATTATCAATCATTCCAATAATCCTCATCGAGGCAATGTACCTGAGCAGGAAACTGGGGCTAAAAACTGCCAGTGCTGTAAAGACCACCACTATTTCCAATCTCGTATCAACCTTAGCAGGCGTGCCATTGACTTGGTTGTTATTGGTTCTAGTCCAAATGGTTGCAGGCGGCGGTGGCGCCTTCGGTCTGGATACGATGCTAGGCAAGGTGTTGTCTGTTACTTTTCAGGCTGCTTGGCTGATTCCCTATGAATCCGAGCTGTATTGGATGATACCTGTGGCTGGATTGGTACTTTTGGTGCCGTTCTTTTTTGTCTCTTGGTGGTCAGAATATTTGGTGACAAAGAAGATTCTGCACGATCATCCAGCACAGACCGTAAAGGTGGTGGTGCGCAATGCAAACATTATTACATACACTCTACTTGTACTATGGCCTATAGGATTTTGGGTAATTAACAATACGACAGGTCAATAAAAAGTTAACAAATAACTCCAGCAGGCCTCCAATGATATACGCCGCTAAGATTGAAGTTACAAAGCATCATCAACAGGAAACGTGTTACCAATGAATAAGATATTTTACTTAATCCTTCTACTTGCGGCTTCTTCACTCTCTTATGGGGCGATCACAGCGATCACTGAAAATGGCGACACCGTTATTTTGAAAGAGGATGGGTCGTGGCACTATAAAGATACGAATACAGTCGTAAATGAAACCATTGAAACTAATAAGACCCACTTTATAAAAGGGGAAAAGAGTTCATTCAACCTCAAAAGCAAGATCACCGGCGCCTCCTTTTGGATAGATCCGAAAGAGTGGAGTTTTAAACGCGATGATAGCAGTGAAACCAGTGAATATTCCCTCAAAGCACCTGATACGGACCTGTACGGTATGGTCATATCCGAAGGATTGGAGGTAAAGCCCGAGGAGCTTGTTAAGTTGGCGTTTGAAAATGCAAGGAACGTTGCTGCGGATATGAGAGTAGTCAAGAAGGAGTATCGTATTGTGAATGGTATCAAAGTGATACATATGATCATGCGTGGAACGATACAGAGTATCGATTTTACCTACATTGGGTATTACCACTCAAACAACTCCGGGTCTACGCAGTATTTAACCTATACAGGTACAAATCTCGTACCGAAGTACAAAGACAAAATATATTCACTCTTGAACGGATTTGACGTACAAAAATAGATTTACAACAAGATTATCAAACTGACTGTAGTAATTTTCAGTCGTAGTCGCTGTAGGTCTGATGGAATGACCACAAGCTTGTGCTTGTTCCTGATATTAAAGTGGTATTTGGTCACTAGGGAGAATTAATGAGAAATAGTAAATATGCACTTATTTTCATAGCTTTGTTCACTACTGAGGTAAATGCTGAACAATGCGAAGCTAAGCTGCCTGACTCCTCAATCTATACAGGTGAATGTAAAGACGAGCTATTTAATGGACAGGGAAAGCTCGTTTGGAGTGATGGAACCTACTATGAAGGTGAATTTATTGATGGTTTACTTCATGGACAGGGTAAATATGTACACACTACCGGATGGAGTAGTGAAGGCACTTATTATAAAGGATCTCTAACCGGTAATGGAATTCACATAAACCCAACGATTGGTACTTACGAGGGAGAGTTCAAGAACGATCAATTTCATGGGAATGGGACATTTATAAATATCCATGGAGATAAGTGGTTGGTGCATATAAAAACGGCATCCAGCATGGAAAGGCTACTTGTATCTACAGAGACGGCACCAAAGTGATCGCAGAGTTCAAAGCAGGCATACTCGAAGGAAATGGTATGACACTTTTACCAAACGGCGACAAATACGTTGGGGAATACAAAGCAGGTTTTTGGCAAGGATACGGCATTTATGAGTATGAAAACGGCGACAGGTACGAAGGACAATTTTCCAACGGGATGAAAAACGGCAAAGGTGTTTTTATTTATAGTGACACTGAGGAACGTTTGGAGGGTATATGGAGTAATGATGAGTATCTCGAGTCAAGCCCCATGAACTGCAAACCCACTACAGCACATACTTAATAGTGTTCTTACAAGTAAGCAATCAATTGTCCGCTTCGCTCACTGGAACTCAGGTTTACTCTGTACCGCCATGAGTTTAATGAACCTTAAGATTAAAATCACTTCATCTAAACATTACATTAAGAATAACTTTTATCGAAATCGGGTATCAGGATAAATAATGCAAGTAAAAAACAGGTTAATTTTACTGTGCAACCTATTGATCATTTCTGTGGTAATTTCCCCTGCTTCAGCAGCTGCAAAGAAACAAGGCACTCTGGAGGAATGCCAATATATAAAAAAACGCATCGAGCACTTCACAGAGCTACGTCGTTCCGGTGGTTCGTCCGGGACAATGGAAACCTGGAAAAAACATCGAGCGCGGTACAAGGACGAATACAGTGATCTGCGTTGCACGAAATGGAGAAACAAACTCCGCTAAGCAGCAAACATAAGGCATTGAATCTATGAGTTGTCTCGCGATGGATGGCACCTATTGTACAGGACAGCGCTTTCTAAATGGTTAAGCAACAAATTTTTAGATTGTGGTGAATATCGCTCAGGAGATGTAAGGAGTCATCATGGAAACCAACCCCTATTCGACACCCAAATCAGTGCTGGTGAAAGATACTGATGCTATTTCAATAAGCACAAGCTTTTCTTCACTGAACTTCTGGAGAAAACTATATCTGATATTTTTGTGGACTATCAGTATAGTGATGGCAGTCGTATTCGTTGCGACAATAACCAAGTCAGATACGGCTGATATTCCATTCACAATCGGTCTTGCCGCGCTCGTATTGGGGTTTGCCTACTGGACACACTGGGCTGTTGTAAAAAGAAATGTAGGACACATCACAATATTGGCGATCATAAATCTGATTCCTGGCGGTAACATCATAGGCTGTTTAATCATGTTCTCCATCAGGGGCGTCACTGTCAATGAGCTCAAGCGTTACAATTTGAAGGATACCTAAAACCTGTATGATCAAAACTGTTCACCTTTTCATAGTACTTGTGCTTCTGTTCCCGGGGTTTTCCCAGGCAAAATCGACAGATATCCAGGGGAATAAGCTGCCGGATAAAACCAAACCGACTGATCAGCCTGCACAGCAACCACCCCACAGGCTCAGTCAGTGGCTCACCTATTACTACAAAACCCCTCACTCTGATCGAGACATTGAATACATCACAGAGATCTTTCAGATTGGCCTGTTCAACGCATCCAATTCGACTCCCATGACCATGTTTCTTGCAGAGTTTTTTCGCCAAAATGAAGGCCGGATCCCTAGCTGGGAGAAACAGCTGCAGCAAATTCCACAAACAGAGGACCAGATCCTTCTGCGCTCCCTTTGGCAGGCCAACACCAAAGAAACCTTAAAGGTATTAGCCCATTGGCCAGATACAAATACAGGGAAGATTATCGAACAGGTAAAGCAGACACCACCGATTGATTTGAAAACCACTAATGTGGATTCTCCAGAGATCCTGGATATGTTATGGGCGACATTTTTTGCATCGGGCAATCCATTCTATGTGGAGCGCATCATCGGCGTTCTCGATCTGCCAACCGACACAGGTCAGAAGCAGACCAGAATCAAGAATATGCTCCTGGTGGGAGCCGCGAAGTGGTCCCTCTCCTCGAATGCGGTGCAACATGAGCTGGTCCATGAAACATGCGAGCGATTTACCGATAGTGATAATCCTCTCATAAGCAAAGCCATTGCAGAGATATTGGAGCGGGCAAAGGCAATCAAAGCGCAAAAGAACGAACAAGACAAGGACTAACCCTACAGCTCTATAAACAATGAAAACCAATATGCGAAAGATTATTCCAGCCTTACTAATCTATTTAGGCATCAGTATGTCGGTAGCGCTGGTCATCGCGCTTGTCACATACACCGGATGGCTGATTCCCAAATCAGCCCTTTTTGATCGATTTTTGCGACCACCCTCCGCTTTCCGAATTAAATTCACATTCTGACAGACAAATGTCATGTTGCGCTGCACAATAATCACCTATACTCGTTGCTGAGTAATTTTGCTCCGCGGAGGTATAGCGATGAGCAGCCGACTGATGATCGATGCCACTTACTGTGAACGTATCACCCTGAATTCTGGGGAGAATGTCTGTCTCCGGATGGTTCGCCCCTCGGATAAGGCGGCGATGCTGCGTGCCTTTGCCGAGCTCTCCGGGCCGTCACGCCACAAGCGTTTCTTTGCCGCAAAACAGACTCTCACCGAGAACGATCTACGCTATTTCACCGAGACCGATGGCTGGGACCATTTCGCCCTGGGCGCGGTTGTCATCGATGAGGACGGCCGGGAAGGAGATGGACTTGGAATTGCCCGTTTCATCCGACTGAATGACGACCCCGAATGCGCGGAGGTGGCGATTACCGTTATCGACCGCATGCAAGGGAATGGGGTCGGCCGGGCCCTGCTCGAGCGACTGGTCACCGCCGCTGTCGAACGGGGCATCACCCGCTTTCGTTTCGAGTGCCTGGCGCATAATCAGGAGATGCAACACCTGGTGAAAAAGGTCTGCCGTGTGGTCGAGACCCGCTCTGACGGCGAGATCATCATTGCAGAGACCGACCTGCCCAGCCAGATCCCCCAGAGTCCCCCCTCTGCGCCGGAACACCTGTACCATTTTTATGATCTGTTTCGCGCCATGGCGATCCAATCTGTCGATCTGCAGATGAGTCTTAGCCGTGTCGCCATAAAACGGAGCATGAGGACGAGCTTCATCGGCGCCGATATGCTGAAAAGGATGAAACGCCCTTCCCTGTTCAAGTCGGGCTGAGGCCGTTGCCGAGTGATCGAAATGGATTACTCACCCATCACCTGGAACCGGTCACCCGGTTTTATATCGGGTGAGACCACTCGCACCCAGCCTGCATCAGATCCATTGGAACGTCCCAGATAGACCACGGCAATCTCGCTGCCATCGGGACGTTTCATCCAGTATTGTTCGTAGCGTTGCTGGACCGCGCGCTCAGGCACCAGTACTGCGCCGGAGCGCATGGGAATCTGCAACGGCAGGTCCACCCTTATACCGCCCCGGTAAGCAGGCAGCCCACTGGAGAGTTCGAGCTCAAAATGTATCTTGCGTGACTGCTCATCGAAGGCAGGCGAGATCCTGATCAGACTGGCCGGCAGTTGGGCCTGGAATTCTGGTAGATTGACCTTCAGCCCCAACTCCCGTTGTGCCTGCAAGGCCTCGTACTCCGCAACGCTGAGGGCGAAAGGCGCCACCAGACGACTGTAATCCCCAACCTCCACCACCGGTTCACCGGCGTTGACCCATTGACCCGGTTCCACATGACGTTTGGTAACCCACCAACCAGTTGGTGGGCTGATACAGAGCCGCTGCTTACGCTCTTCCAATATCTCCGCGGCGATAACCAGCGCCTTGATCTGGGTCCGGGTCTTATCCAGATTACGTTGCGCGGTATCCAACTGGCTTTCGGAAGAACTATTCTTTTTCAACAATTTACTGTAGCGAACCACCTCCTTGCGGAAATAGGCCTTATCCACCTTCAATGCATCGCGCTCTGCCTGATTTGCCCGCAGTTCCAGGGTCAGGTAGGTATCATCCAGACAGGCAAATGGCTCTCCCTCCTTGATGGTGTCACCAACATCACCGGTCACGGATAGGACGCGTCCCGCCTGTTCTGCGGAGAGGATCAACCTGGAATGGGCGCGGGTGAAACCTGACTGTATCTCACTCTGCACGGCTGCCCTGGCCTCTATCAGCGTATCCATTGCAGAGAGATCGGAGATATAGACCATCCCGGTGAGAACAGAGAGTAGAACTGGTAGTCTCATAGTAGCGTAGATCCAAAAGCATCAGCACAGATACGGCAATAGAGACCATTATATTGCAATGTTGAAGCGTATCTACAGCTTATATGAGACTACCGGTCACTGCCTTAGGGCCTGTTAACACTAATCCAATGCACTCTGTTGTGCCTGAAAAAGCGCCAATCAAGGCGCACCCCAAGGGCACTTCCTGCGGGCGCGAGGAGAGAAGTTTGGTTACTCCAAATGAAAGACGAGCAACGCTGAGTGGCGCTTTTTCAGGCGCAACCCGAAGGGCTGGGGCTGTTTTTGCGCCCAGCGGCGTTATCATTCGCTCATGTAGCCGGGCTACACCACGCTCATTCTGCCTTGCTGGGCGCAAAAACAGTCCCAGCAGAGTGCATTGGATTAGTGTTAACAGGCCCTAGTGATACCGACTTATATTCACAGCCTCCGCATCACCTAAAAGTTGAGCGAACTCATTCCCTGAAACCTTTATCAGGTGCTCGTGATCTCCCGACTCGAAATAGATCACTGGCCGATTCAACAGGGATCTGTCCACGAATGTGATCAGTTTATATGCCGTACCCAGGGGTGGGATGGCCCCCAGATCGCAATCGGGAAAGAGTTGCGCCAACTCACTCTCGGTGGCAAGACCCACCTCCCTTTCGAGCAACTGATGCAGTTTGCCCAAATGGACATGGTAGTCACTGGGCACGACCACCATCATATAGTCATCTCCCTCTTTCACAATCACCGCTTTGGCAAGATGGCTACTCTTGATGTGGGCGGTGGCGGCGCTCTCCCTGCTGGATTGGGTATGCTTGTGGGTTAGTACTTCGAAGGGTATGGCCTGCCGCTCGATGAAAGACCTTACAGTGTTGGAAATACTCATGGCTCACCTCCAAATGGTTAATCAAATGAAAGGCCACTAGGAACGGTATCAGTTTCGGTGTAGACCGAAATGAGATGTAGCGAATCGATCCGGGTCTACTCAAAGTTTAGTTGATCTACGCTGGAGCGTCGCAGGTGATACCAATCGGGGTTGCATGGATTCTGCATAACCATAAATAATCTGTTGTTTAATTTTTGTAATTAAACAACACAACAAAAAGCGCAATAATCAACCACTTCTTATCGATGCTCTCCCGATTCTAAGAGAGCGGATACCCATGGAAGTATTACCTGTAAATGGAGTTACCAAAATGAAACTATTACGACCTCTTGCTCGTGCAACGCTGGCCTACCTCGTGCTCATAAGCGCGGGAGTATCTGGAATTTCACAGGCTGCGGGCATGCCTGAAGGAATCCCCCTGCAGGGCGGCGCCCAGGCCCAGATGCTTCAGCTCGCGAATGAAACCAATCGCATAATCGTCAAATATCACCAGTCAACCGACGCCACTGCCGCCGTCAGTGCAATCTCCCAGCAGGTGCTGCAAACCACCGGCCATGACATAACCCACCTGGGCACTACCGGCACTGGTGCACAGCTCTTCAAGCTTGACGAGATGCTTCCACTGGAGGAGGTGGAGGGGATTATCGATGATCTTGAAGTGCAACCCGGTATCGCGTATGCGGAAGCTGACAAGTGGGTTTTTCCACTCTATGTACCATCCGATCCACGCTACAACGAACAATGGCACTACTACGAAACCCCCGCTGGCGTCAGGTTGCCCGAAGCATGGGATAGGGCTACCGGCGAGGATGTGATGGTCGCGGTCATCGATACCGGTTACACAGACCATGCCGACCTGGTCGACAATCTACAACTCCCGGGCGCTGACCTGATAATTGACACCAATGTATCCAACGACGGTGATGGGCGTGATCAGGATGCACAAGACCCAGGTGACTGGTCACCGAATTGCGGTTGGAACGAAAGCACCTGGCACGGCACCCACACCGGCGGTACCGTTGCCGCGGTTGAGGGCAACGGCATTGGCGTCACCGGTGTCGCTTTCAATGCCAAGGTACTACCTGTGCGTGTACTTGGCACCTGTGGCGGCTGGCTCTCGGATATAGCCGACGGCATTATCTGGGCTGCCGGTGGCAGTCTGAGTGATATGCCGATCAATCAAAACCCTGCCCAGGTCATTAACATTAGCAGTGGCGCTAACTCCAGTAGCTGTTCACTCTTCATGCAGGAGGCCATCGATACGGCCCTGCAACTGGGCACCACCATCGTAGCAGCTGCCGGCAATACCAATTCGGATGCCGCGGGAACCGAACCCGGAAACTGTGGCGGTGTGATTACCGTTGCCGCCACCGACAGGGCTGGTAACCGTGCCTCTTTTTCCAACTATGGCAGTTTGGTCGATATCGCTGCGCCTGGGGTAAGAGTACTTTCCTCTTCGAACACAGGCGCCACCACACCGGAGAACGACAGCTACGAGTATTATCAGGGCACAAGTATGGCCACACCTCATGTGAGTGGCGTGGCAGCCTTGCTCTATTCCATCAGACCCGACATATCCCCTGGCGAAGTTGAACAGATTCTGAAGGAGACCGCGCAACCCTTTCCAGGTTCATGCAGTGGATGCGGCACCGGCCTCCTGGATGCGGCGGCAGCCGTGGCAGCCACCATCGATACCATCCCGGACCCTGATCCCCAACCCGATTTGGTGATGCTGGAAAATGGTGTTGTCCAAAGCGGTCTCTCTGGTACAGGGGATGAAAGTTTGCTGTTCGCCATCGATCTACCAGCCGACGCCGAGCATCTGAAATTCATCATAAGCGGCGGCAGTGGTGATGCCGATCTGTATGTGAAATTCGGATCCGAGCCCATTTTGAGCAGCTTCGATTGCAGGCCCTACCTACAGGGTAACGCTGAGACCTGCAGAATATCCCATGCCCGGGAGGGCAGGTATTTTGTATTGATTCATGGCTATACCGCCTTCTCCGATCTCTCATTGGTGGCCTCCTATGTTGAGAGCTCAATTCCGGACCCGGACAGCAGGCGATTTGAGAACAGTGATGACTACCAGATTCCGAACTTCAGTTTTCGCGGAGCCAGGAGTCCTATCGATGTACCGATATCAGGTAGCAGTGGCACAGTCGAGGTACAGGTCGAGATCAATCACCCCGTTATGCAGGAAGTCTATATCCGACTGATTACACCCAATGGACAGAGCTTCAGACTCAGTCATGGTCATCGGGGTGAAAACCTCAGTCAAACCTTCGCCCTCAGCCTGGGCGACATTCAAGCATCAGGCAGGTGGACGTTACAGGTGACAGACTTTGGCTTTTATGGTCAAGGCTATATCGACGCCTGGAGTATCGCTTTCCAGTGACAATGGATGCAGCCCGCTTTTTCCATAAAAAAACCGCAGCCAAGGCTGCGGTAAGAACGGAGAGGAGTCGCTATGGAATGAGTGCATCAGGCATAGCTGGGTGCAAAGGCCTTTTCCGGTTCTTCAACCGGGCCC